>NZ_JAHLPS010000116.1 GCF_018918055.1 Caproiciproducens sp. MSJ-32 | reverse complement strand
GAAAGAAGAGGATAAAATTAAACTAAAAAGATTTAGTATAGCTGGTACAGGAGGACAATGTTTAATGGAGCCTCCTGAGTATAAAGAAGATAAATTTCCTTTTATTTTATATAACCTAGGGGGAGGACTTTTAAATATTATTTTTTCAATTATAGCTATAATTATATATTTAATATTTTCTAATATGCCTTATTTACTAGAAATTTTACTTTCCTTTTCAGGGATAGGAATAATATTAGGACTTATGAATATAATTCCATTAAAGATTGGTGGAATTGCTAATGATGGCTATAATATAGTTTCATTAAAGAAGAATAAGGATGCTAGATATGCTTTTTATAGACAGCTAAAAATAAATGCCTTATTAGCAAGAGGGGCTAGAATTAAGGATATGCCTAAGGAGTGGTTTGAACTTCCTGAAGGAGCAGATTTAAACAATCCAATTATTGCATCAGTTGCTTGTATGATGGGAAGTTATTATCAAGATAATAAAGATTTTCAAAGATCTAAAGAAGAATTTGATTATGTTTTAGAAAACTCTAATAATTTATTAGGAATATATAAAAATGAAATTGAATGTGAGTTACTTTTTTATGAGATAATTGGAGATAGAAATATAGATAAAATAAATAAGTTATTTACTAAAGAATTAAAAAAATATATAAAGGCAAGTAAACATTCATTATCTAAAAAAAGGTTATTATATGCTTATGAACTTCTTATAAATAAAGATGAAAATGCAGCTAAAAAATATTTAGATGAGTTTGAGAAAATAGCAAAAACCTACCCTTATAAAGGAGAAGTAGAAGGTGAAAGAGAATTAATAAGTTTTGTAAAGCAAAATAATGAGGAAATTTTTAATAAGTCTAACGCTTCAATTTCTATATAAATTTTTAATAAAAATGGTATTTGCAAAATATTTGTAAATACCATTTTTGTATTATAAATAGATTTTATTGAATTTTTATTATAGAAATTATTTTATTATTTGTTAAAAAAATATCTATTTGATAAAAATATTTTATTGAAGTTAACAATGATACTTAATTTACATAATTAAATTATGTAAAACAAATAAACTTAATTAATAAAAAATGAATGAAATTAAATTTAATTATTCAATAATAAAAACATCTAAAATGTATAGTTTTAATAATTTACCCTTCTATAATTAAGTGCTCATGGGGGCTTTATTGCATTTGATTAATTCTTGGAAATAAAGTAAAAATATAATATGCATAAATTTATCGAAAAAAATGAAATTTTTATTTGATTATATTTCAATATGTTGTATTATATAGTAAAGCGTTAAATTTTGAGGGAGGAAAATACATGGAAATAAAATTAGATATATTTGAAACGATGGCACTAGCTACCATTGTATTTTATTTTGGGGCTTATATAAGAAAAAGAATAAAAGTTTTAGAAAAATACTGCATTCCATCAGCTGTTGTAGGTGGAATGATTTTTTCAATAATAATGTTAGTTTGTAAATTAAATGGTATCTTAACAATAAGCTTAGATACTACATTACAGCAAGTGTTTATGACAGCCTTTTTTACCAGTATTGGATATACTGCAAGCTTTAGGCTGCTAAAACAAGGGGGAGTAAAAGTTATAATATTTTTAATATTATCAACTATTTTAGTAATTACTCAAAATATATTAGGAGTATCTTTAGCATCAGCTTTTAAGCTTAACCCATTATTAGGACTAACTACAGGCTCCATTCCATTAGTAGGTGGACATGGTACATCAGGTTCTTTTGGACCACTTTTAGAGGGGATGGGGGTTAAGGGAGCAACAACTGTAGCTTTTGCCTCAGCAACTTTTGGACTAGTTATGGGAAGCATTTTAGGTGGATTTGCAGCAAAAACTTTAATAGAGCGAAATAAACTTAAAACAGTTAAGGAGTATCGTGATAAGACTATACCAGTAAGTGATTTTCATCAGGATAATGAAGCGGTATTATCACATAAGAAACTTATGAATGGAGCAGCATGGATATTTTTAGCAATGGGAATAGGAGCAATTATTACAAAGTTTATGGAAGGCTTAGGATTAACTTTCCCATCCTATATTGGGGCTATGCTTGCTGCTGCAATTATTAAAAATATATGCGACTTAAGAAAAGTAAAGCTTGAAGATAAGGAAATAGAAACTTTAGGTGGAATCAGTCTTTCCTTCTTCCTATCCTTAGCCCTTATGGGATTAAAGTTATGGGAATTATTTGACTTAGCTCTTCCTTTAATTATTATGTTAATAGCTCAAACTATTCTTATGTTTGTATTTGGATATTACATAGTATTTAGAGTTATGGGAAAAGATTATGAGGCTGCAGTTTTTGTTTCAGCCCTTTCAGGTTTTGGAATGGGATCTACAGCAAATGCAGTAGCAAATATGGATGCTCTTACAGATAAATATGGCTTTGCTAAAACTCCATATCTTGTAGTTCCAATAGTAGGATGTTTATTTATTGACTTTATTAATTCTTTTGTTATTACTATATTTATTAACATATTTGGATAATATGTAAAAGTAATAATACATAAGGAAAAATATAAAAAAACTATTATAATTTTACTAATAAATTAATGAAATACTAAAAATTATAAGGAAATATAAAGAAAATAACATAAGTAAATCTGTTAAAGATTTGTTTATGTTATTTTTTTACTATTTTTTTTATTAAATTATTAAGTTGTTAATACATTAACTATTTTTTAAGTTAAGTGTAATAGACAAGGTAAAATTTGAATGGTATAATCTTCCTGAAAACAATTACAGAAGGTGTGAAAATGGATATAAGTAGAGTTTTGGAGGATAATCCAATAATAACTGCAGTTAAAGATGATAATGAATTAGAAGCCGCCCTTGATTCAGAGAGTAAGGTTATCTTTGTTTTATATGGAAATATTATAAATATATTAAATATAAGCAAAAAGATATCAAATAAAAATAAAATTGGTTTTGTTCACATAGACTTAATTGAGGGACTTTCTAATAAGGAGATAGCAGTTAAATTTATAAAGGAAAAAACAACCTTTCAAGGAATAGTAACAACCAAAAGTTCCTTAATTAGAATAGCTAAAGAAGTTGGGCTAAATACTGTTTTTAGAATATTTATTTTTGATTCCTTATCTTTGAAAAACGCAGAGAAACATATATCTAATGATTGTGATGCAGTTGAAATACTTCCAGGGGTTATACCTAAGGTAATTAAAAGTATTTCTAAGAAATACAAGAAGCCAATAATTGTTGGTGGCTTAGTTGAAACTAAAGAGGAGGTATTACAGGCCTTAAGAGCAGGGGCAAGCTGTATATCTACTTCTAATCAAAGAATTTGGGATATTTAAAATTTAATATTAACTAGCGAAAAAATAGTTTAGTGCTGTTAGAGATTTAGAGTCAAGCACAAAATAGGATAACTATCTTATTTTGGCTTGACTTTTTTAGTAAACGTTATCGATTTTAGTTATTTTAAGATTACAATTTAATATTAAATATATTTTATCCAATAATAAGAATATAAAAGCAAGATAAGGGGTGATATAAGTAAAATTAAGAGTTTGCATTTTGATTTTCAAGGACTTTAAACATAAGGACAAAATTTTAAATATCAGAGGATAAAGAAACTATACATTTAGTTTCTAAAAGGGGAGATTTTATATCTATTAAGATTGAGAATTATAATTTAGGGGGATATAAAAATGAAATTTTTAAGAAGTACAATAGGCTTTATGTGCGTTGGATTATTTGTCGGCGGAATATGGGGAACCTTTGCAGAAAAATATGGCATTGCAGGGGGCTGGTTTGCAGCTGTAGCAATAATAGGTCCAATGTGGTTTATGAACCATTATCTTGGATTAATAACTAATGAGGATGATGGAGCTTTTATAGATATGGGACTTGGAGTTGGTATTTCTTGTTTTATGAGAGACTTTTTCAATCAAGGTGCTAGTAGTGCAGTAAAATCACTTCCTACTCTAGCTCTTATAGCAGTGGGGGCTGTTATAGGAGGAATAGTGGCAGCAGCTATAGAGAGGGATATGGCTAAAAAATCTAATGCACAAGTTGAAATATCTGAAAATCAAAATGTAAATAATTAATTTAGAGAGGTTAGGAGGGTATTATTATGACATTGGAATTAGCTCTAGCGACAATAGTTGGTGGATTTTTATTTCCGTTTTTAATAAGAATGTATTGGGGTGGACTTGTAGATAAGTTTGGTCCAATTGGAGGATTTATGGCAGCTGGATTTATTGTAGGAACAGCTTGGGCATTAAATCATGGAGTTGGATTAATAACACAAAGTGGACCAGTTTGGGTAGACATGGGATTTGCTGCAGGAATAGGACTTTGCGTTGCATCAGCTATTCAAGGGGGAAAAGTAAAAAAGGCAATCCCACAAATAGGAGCAGCTTTAGTTGGGGGAACTTTAGCAGGCTTTATTTTATCGATAATACTTTAAAATTAATTTATATAAAAATGGAGGAATGAAATCATGGGAAAATATATTATTGCTTTAGATCAAGGTACAACTAGTTCAAGAGCTATAGTTTTTGATAAGGCTCAAAATATTTTAGGCGTAGCACAAAAGGAATTCACACAAATTTATCCAACTCAAGGATGGGTTGAGCACAATCCAATGGAAATATGGTCAACTCAATATGGAGTTTTACAAGAAGTTATTGCAAAAACAAATATAAAGTATGAAGATATTGCTGCTTTAGGTATTACTAATCAAAGAGAAACTACAATAGTTTGGGATAAGAACACTGGAGAACCTATATACAATGCAATAGTTTGGCAATGTAGAAGAAGTTCTTCTATGGTAGATAAACTAGTTGCAGATGGTCATGGCGATTATATAAGAGAAGCTACTGGATTAGTACCAGATGCTTATTTCTCAGGAACTAAAATTAAATGGATTTTAGATAATGTTGAGGGAGCTAGAGAAAAAGCAAATAGGGGAGAATTATTATTTGGTACAGTAGATACTTGGTTAGTTTGGAAATTAACTAATGGAAAAGTACACGTTACAGATTATACAAACGCATCTAGAACAATGATATATAACATCAAAGATTTATGCTGGGATGAAAAGTTATTAAATATTTTAGATATTCCAAAGTCAATGCTTCCTGAAGTTAAAAATTCATCAGAAGTTTATGGATATGCTAATTTAGGTGGAGTAGATGTTCCAATTGCAGGTATGGCTGGAGACCAACAAGCTGCATTATTTGGGCAAGCTTGTTTTAACAAGGGTGAAGCAAAGAATACCTATGGAACAGGAAACTTCTTACTTATGAATACAGGAGATGAATTAGTAAGAAGTAACAATGGTTTAGTTACAACTATTGCTGTTGGTATAGATAATAAGGTTCAATATGCTTTAGAAGGTTCTGTATTCATTGGCGGAGCAGTAATTCAATGGATAAGAGATGAATTAAAGCTTGTTAATGATGCTGCTGATACAGAATACTTTGCTAAAAAGGTAGATGATAATGGAGGGGTTTATATAGTTCCTGCCTTTACTGGACTTGGAGCTCCACATTGGAATCAATATGCTAGAGGAGCTATTTTAGGATTAACTAGAGGAGCTAACAGAAATCATATAATCCGTGCTGCCCTAGAATCAATTGCATATCAATCTAAGGATGTATTAGATACTATGGAAAAGGATTCTGGAACAAAACTTACAAGCTTAAAGGTTGACGGTGGAGCAAGTAGAAATGGCTTCTTAATGCAATTCCAAGCTGACATAATAAATGCTGAAATAAGAAGACCAATAATTACAGAAACAACAGCTCTAGGTGCTGCATATTTAGCAGGTTTAGCTGTAGGCTTCTGGGAAAGCAAGGAAGAATTAGCTAAGAACTGGTGCGAAGGAGAAAGATTTATTCCTAAGATGGATGAAGATACTAGAAATAAACTTTGCTCAGGCTGGTCAAAAGCAGTAAAGAGAAGTTTAGATTGGGAAGAAAAATAATAATTTTACAGATATTGAGAATTAGTGATTCCCATGATATAATTAAGATATCAAATAAATATTTTGTTAGTGCTTAGGAGTTTTAGAGTCAAGCACAAAATAAAGGGGTTTTTACACCTTTATTTTGGCTTGGCTTTTTTTAGTTTATTCTGCTGGAATAATAACTAATAAAGCTTTTATAAAAAGAATTTTTGGGGGTATAGTTTTATGTATGATGTAGTAATAATTGGAGCTGGTGTAATTGGAACATCTATTTTTAGAGAGTTAACTAAGTATAAGGTAAAGGTTGCTATTGTTGAAAAAGAAAATGATGTTTCTATGGGAACTTCAAAAGCAAACTCTGCTATAGTTCATGCAGGATATGATCCTAAAGAAGGAACCCTAATGGCAAGGCTTAATGTTAAAGGAAATGAAATGTTTGAAGATTTATGTAAGGAGTTAGATGTTCCTTTTAAAAGAAATGGTTCCTTAGTTTTAGCTTTTAATGAGGAAGATTTAGAAACTGTTAAAAAGCTTTATGACAATGGAAATAAAATTGGAGTCAAGGGATTAAAAATCCTTAGTAAGGAAGAAGTTTTAGAAAAGGAACCTAATGTTTCAGATAAAGTTGTTGGAGCCTTATATGCACCTACTGGAGGAATAGTTGGACCTATGGAATATACTATTGCCCTAGCTGAAAATGGTGTTAAAAATGGTGGTGAAATATTCTTAAATTCTGAAGTTATAAAAATAGAAAAAGGTGAAAACTTTAAAATAACAACTAAAAATAATAAAGTTATAGAAAGTAGATTTATAGTTAATGCAGCTGGAGTTTATGCTGATAAGGTTCATAATTTAATTTGTCCTGAAAGTTTTAAAATAACTCCAAGAAGAGGACAATATTTTGTTATGGATAAATCTCAAGGAAAATTATTTAATAGTACAATATTCCAATGTCCATCAACTCTTGGAAAGGGAATTTTAGTTTCTCCAACTGTTCATGGTAATTTGATTGTTGGACCTGATGCAGAAGATTTAGAAGATAAGGAAGCGATTAATACAACTTCTAAAGGACTTGAATATGTAAGGGAAACTACCTTAAAAACAACTGAAAAAATTAATTTTAGGGAAAGTATAAGGAACTTTGCTGGACTAAGAGCCCAACCTGATACGGGTGATTTTATAATTAAGGAAGATGAGCATGTAAAGGGATTTATTGATGCTGCTGGAATGAAATCACCAGGATTATCTTCAGCTCCTGCAGTTGCCTTAGAAGTAGTAAAAATTCTTCAAGATATTGGTTTAACTAAGGAGAGAAATGAAAATTTTGATGGAAGAAGAAAGCAGATTATATTTAGTGAACTTTCAAAGGAAGAAAAAGGGGAATTAATAAAGAAAAATCCTTCTTACGGAAAGATAATCTGTAGATGTGAAGGCATAACAGAGGGAGAAATCATTGATGCAATTTCAAGATCCTTTGGAACTATAACTTTAGATGGAGTTAAAAGAAGGTGCAGACCAGGAATGGGAAGATGCCAAGGCGGCTTCTGTGGCCCAAGAGTTTTAGAAATTATAGCAAGGGAGCTTAAAAAAGATCCTATAAATGTTTATCAGGAAAAAGAAGGCTCTTATATTCTAGTAGGTAAAACAAAATAGGGGGAAGTTTATATGAAATATGATTTAGTAGTAGTTGGTGGAGGCCCTGCTGGACTAGCTGCAGCTTATGAGGCTTATAATAATGGAATAGAAAATATTTTAATAATTGAAAGAGATGTAGAGCTTGGAGGAATTTTAAACCAATGCATTCACAATGGTTTTGGATTACACACTTTTAAAGAAGAATTAACTGGGCCGGAATATGCTCAAAGGTTTATTGAGATGGTAAATAGCACTAAGGTTGAAGTTATGCTAGATACCATGGTTTTAGATATTGAAGGCAATAAAACCATTCATGCAATAAATTCAGAAAAGGGATATATGGAAATTGAAGCTAAAGCTATAATCTTAGCTATGGGTTGTAGGGAAAGAACTAGAGGAGCTATAAATATTCCTGGAGATAGGCCTTCTGGAATATTTAATGCAGGGGCAGCCCAAAGATATATAAATATTGAAGGCTATATGCCAGGTAAGGAAGTTGTTATTTTAGGATCTGGAGATATAGGACTTATTATGGCAAGAAGAATGAGTCTAGAGGGAGCAAAGGTTAAGGCTGTTGTAGAACTTATGCCTTATTCTAACGGCTTAAATAGAAATATCGTTCAATGCTTAAATGACTATGACATTCCATTATATCTTTCACATACAGTTGTAGATATTATTGGCAAGGAAAGATTAGAAAAGGTTGTTATTGCAAAGGTAGATGAAAATAGAAGACCTATAAAGGGAACTGAAATTGAATTTGACTGCGATACTCTTTTATTATCAGTAGGTTTAATACCAGAGAATGAATTATCAAAAAATGCTGGTATTGAATTAGATAAGAGAACTAACGGTCTAATAGTAAATGAAAGTATGGAAACATCAATAGAAGGAATTTTTGCCTGCGGTAATGTTGTTCATGTTCATGATTTAGTTGACTTTGTAACAGCAGAAGCAAAGCATGCAGGAGCTTGTGCTGCTAAATATATAAAGGGTGAATTATTAAGGGGAGAAGAAATTGATATAATTAATGGTAAAAATATTACCTATACTGTTCCTCAAAAAATATCTGTAGAGGCAATAGAAAATAATTTAACAGTTTTTATGAGGGTAAATAATATCTATAGAGATAAGGTAATTACAGTTAGACATGAGGACAAGTTAATAGCTAAATTTAAGAGAAAGCATTTAGCTCCTTCTGAAATGGAAAAGATACTTTTGAATAAAAAGCTGCTAGAAGGAATAAAGGGCAATTTAGTTATATCTTTAGAGGATGGTGAATAAGATGGTTAAGGAATTAATTTGCATAAGCTGCCCAATGGGCTGCCACTTATCAGTAGATACAGAAAAACTAACAGTTACAGGTAATAGCTGTAAGCGAGGAGAGATTTATGGAATAAATGAAGTAACAAATCCTGTAAGGGTTATTACAACAACTGTTAAGATAGAGGGTGCTCATCATGCAGTTTTACCTGTAAAAACAAAGGCGCCAATTCCTAAAGATTTGAATTTTAAGTGTATAGAAGAATTAAATAAGATTACAGTTAAAGCTCCAGTAAAAATGGGAGATGTTATTGTTGAAAACATCCTTAACACTGGAGTAGATGTAATTGCTACTAGAGATTTGTAAATATTTAAAAAGGTTTGCAAGAGGGACTGACCCCATACATTTTTTGTAATAGGGTTAGTCCCTTAAAGCTTAAAGGTTGAAAGTAATTCGATTAGAATATAGTGCTTTATATTTAGCGTTAAATATTTCAGTATTTAATTTAACTTCTTCAGCATTAGATAGAACTTTAGAAGATATTTCTGCATTTGCTTTAGTGCCTATTACACGTTTATTATCTTCTATTATTGTAGTTGAAACTCTAGTGTCATTTAAAAATATTGTTACTTCTGACTGGCAGGATTCTTTAACTAAATCAACTATTTCATTATTATCGTTTATTAAAAAATCACCCTTATAGAGCTTATTATCTTTTATAGACCAATCCCCCTCGTATTTAGCGTTTATTAAATTCATGCTCATATTATTATTAACTTTGAAAAAAAGTTTTGAAGTGAAATGGAGAGATAAGGTATAATAATAAAAATACCTATAGATAAAGGAGTATGATTTTATGAAGAAGAGTTTTAATATAGAAGAGTTTTTACTAAAATATCCTCATGCTAAAGAAAAGATTAAGGAATATAATATCAACATAAATTCATTAAAAGAAATTTATGAGGATTTTGTGAAATATGAACTTTCTTATGAAAATCATGCAAATTTTATAGCTAATATTTTTCGTTCTGTTGACTCTGTTCACTCTGTAAAATCAAGGGTTAAGAAGCCAGAAAGGTTAATAGAAAAAATAATTAGAAAGACTGGGGATAGAAAAGAAAAATATGGGGATGATTTTGAATTCTCTGTGGATAACTATAAAAATGAAATTAATGACCTAATTGGAATAAGGGTTATTCATATATTTAAAGATCAATGGCAGGCTATCCATGAATTTATTATGAAAACTTGGAAGGTTATTGAAGTTACTGCTAATGTTAGAGAAGGGGACAATACCAAGCCTTTTGAAGAATTAAATATTGAAGTCAGATCAAGAATATCAGGATATCGTTCAGTACATTATTTAGTTGAATTTTATCCAACTAATGAAAAAGTTATAGCAGAAATTCAAGTTAGAACAATATTTGAAGAAGGCTATGGTGAAATAGATCATACTTTAAGATATTCCCATCATGAAATTCCAGAAATATTAAAGTCTAATCTTCTTCTTTTTAATAGAATAGTTGGAAGTGCCGATGAAATGGCATCTCTTATAAATGATTTAAGTAAAGAATGGGGTAATAAAGAAAAAGAATATATCAAGGTCATAGAAGCTCAAAGAAAAGAAATAGAAGAGTTAAAGAAAATAAATAAATAAATAAAAGAAGAGTGATAGAACTCTTCTTTTTGCATTTATTAATTTTATTTATCATTTTTAGATAAAGTAAAGGTTGAAAGTAATTTAAAGTTTTAGCGACTATATTTATTTCTTCTGCTAACTTTTCGTCTAATATAATTGAATTATCTATCATAGATTTACTATCTTTAGTAAGTTCAGTAACAAGAATATTAATATTTTTAGAAGAAATTTTACTTTCTTCAGCTAATTTTCTAATTTCTTCGGAAACTATAGCAAAACCCTTTCCATGTTCACCAGCTCTAGTAGCTTCTATTGCTGCATTTAAGGCTAAAAGATTTGTTTTAGAAGCTATAGAATTTATTAAATTACACATCTCCGAAATCTTACTAAACCTTTTTGCAAATTCAGAAATTTTTTCTTTATAAAGATTAAATTCTTCTTTAGTGTAATTTATATAACTTTCAAGATTGTCCATTTGAGTTTTATTGTTAGTAACCATCTGTCCTATTTCATTAATTTTAATATTTACTTCCTTAATAGAATTGATTATATTCCCTAAAGCTTTACTGAAATCATTAGTTAAATTAGAAATTTTCATTAATCCTTCTGTTTGATTGCTTATACCTATTGCAACCTCTTGAATAGAGCAAGTAACATTTGAAGAGGATTCGGATATTTCTTCTGATACAGAAGCTAAGTTATCTGATTGAATTAAAGCATTATTTGAATTTTCCTTAATTTTTTTTAGAATATCCTTTAAGGATAATTTAGTTTTTAGCAAGGAATTTGCCATTATTCCAAACTCATCTTTCCTATTTAAAGTATAATCGCTTATTCTGAAGGTTAAATCTCCATTGGATAAAGCGTCTATTAATAGGAGAATAATAAATGCTGTTTACAGATAATCTTAGTCCAGAAGAACTAGCTATATTGAGTAATATCCTTGCAATAGAGTTAAGTAAAGATAGAACAGCAAGCGGAATAAGTGTTATTGCTAGTTTTTTATCTGCTGTAGGAGATATTATGGCGGTTATAGCTGCTCAAAGAGAGTATTTAGAAGAATTAGAAGAAGCTTCAGAGAGCAAATCCAAGGAAAGGGATAAGGAAGAAAAGAATAAAAATAAGGGTAAGTGAATATTTTAACTATTATTACTTACCCTATATTATTGGAAGTATTTAATATTTACCAAAGGATGTAATTAATATAAATATTTGTCCAACTTTTTAATTAAATTATTTATTATGAGATAATTTTGATCTTTTAGTATATTTTTTGCCATTTGCATGACAGCCTTTTTTCTTGCCATCTATAAATCCTATATCAGAGCCAGCTTCAGAATACATTTTTCTTAATTCGGCATTAGATTTTGGTCTGTCTTTTAATCTATTTTTATTGTTATCCATTTTGATTCCTCCTAAAAATTTTTCGATTATCGATTATAGTTTAACCAAAATGAAACCAAATAATTAATTACATATATTAGAATAATAATAGTAAAGCTTTGCAAGGAAAAATTTAAAAGTGACTTGGGCTTTTCTTAAAGGAGGTATAAATATGAAAAGGAAATCTATGCTTATTCTAGGATTAATTGCTTTATTAATTTTTATTGCTTATGGCTTAATTAACTTTTTTAATGATAAAAATAATGTAACTTTTAATGCAGTAATTGTTGAAGTAAAGGAAAATTCTATTTTAGTTACACCTGAGGAAGGAAGTAATGAATTAAAATCTGCAGACTTAATATTTGTTTCAATTAGAGAAAAGACAAAAATTATTGACGAAAATAAAAATAAGTTAGCTATAACAGATTTAAAAGAAAATCAAAAAGTTGTAATTTATTATGATGGCTTAATTGCAGAAAGTTATCCTACTCAAATATTAAATTGTCATAAGATAAAACTTGTGTCATAAAATTTTATTTTTATGCTATGCTTTAAAGCAATATTTCAAATATCATTATTCAATTTATAAGATTACTTAATAATCAATCAATAAATAAAATATAGCTCATTTTATTAAATTGTGATATAATGAATTTGGGAATGAAGTTCTCCCCTGGTTAAATAAAACCAAAACCGCATTTATGCTGATGACTTCTGTGAGTAATAATCACAGGAATTATCAGCTTTTTTTATTGCCAAAATATAAACATAGGAGGAGTAGGAATGTTAACAAGTTTAGCACTGATTTTTTTATTAGGATTATTATTAGGAAAGGTATTTAATAAATTAAAACTTCCAAGTTTATTAGGAATGATTATAACGGGAATTATATTAAGTCCTTATGCCTTGAATTTGCTTGATTCTTCTTTATTAAATATTTCAGCAGATTTAAGGCAGTTAGCCTTAGTTATAATTCTTACAAGAGCAGGATTATCCTTAGATATTTCAGATTTAAAAAGGGTAGGAAGGCCGGCAATTTTAATGTGTTTTGTCCCTGCCTGCTTTGAAATTTTAGGAGTAATTTTAATAGCTCCAAGAGTTTTTACTTTAAGTGTTTTAGAAGCAGCCATAATGGGATCAGTTCTTGCAGCAGTATCTCCAGCGGTTATTGTACCTAGGATGATAAAACTTATTGATGAGGGATATGGAAAGGAGCATAGCATTCCTCAATTAATATTGGCAGGAGCTTCTGTAGATGATGTATTTGTTATAGTTATGTTTACAGCTTTTACTTCTTTAGCTCTTGGAGGAAAAGTAAGTGCAATGAACTTTATTGAAATTCCAATTTCAATAATTTTAGGAATAGCTTTGGGAATTATAACTGGAATAATTCTAGTTAAGTTTTTTAAAACTTTCCATATGAGAGATTCTGTTAAATTGCTAATAATACTAAGTATATCCTTTTTGCTTATTGAATTGGAAAATCAGTTAAAGGGTTTTATTCCTTTATCGGGTCTTATTGGAATTATGGCTATGGGAATAGCAATAAAGCAAAGGTATGAGATTCTTGGTAAAAGATTATCCAGCAAATATAATAAGTTATGGGTTGGAGCAGAAGTACTTTTATTTGTTCTTGTAGGAGCAACAGTTGATTTATCTTATGCTTTAAAAACAGGCTTCTCTGCAATAATTGTAGTCATTGGAGCTTTAATAATCAGAATGATAGGGGTATTTGTATGTTTATTAAAAACAAAGATAACCATAAAGGAAAGAATCTTTTGTATGTTGGCATACACCCCTAAAGCTACAGTTCAAGCCGCAATAGGAAGTATTCCACTATCAATGGGCTTAGCTTGTGGACAGCAGGTATTAACAGTTGCAGTTTTATCTATTCTTATTACAGCACCATTTGGAGCAATTTGTGTAGATAAGAGCTATAAAAGGCTTCTGGTAGGAGATTAGTATTTTTTTAGTTGCAGATTATATAGCATAGTATAAGCCTTGTAAATACTTAAAATTTTATATATAATTACTATTCAAAGGAGGAAGAGTCGTGATGCAGGAAAATGTAAATTTAGCACAAGGGGAATCTTATTTTGATGGAGGTCTATTAGAACTTATTGCTTTGAGAATATTAGGAATAATAATTACAACGGTTACCTTTGGTATTTGTTATCCTTGGGCTCTATGCATGGTATACGGTTGGAAGATTAACCATACTGTAATAAATGGAAGAAGATTAAGGTTTAATGGAAAAGCAATTAATTTATTTGGAAACTGGATAAAATGGTTTTTTCTTTGTATTATAACATTAGGCATATACTCCTTTTGGCTAGGAATTGCATTAGAAAAGTGGAAAGTAAAAAATACAAGCTTTGCAAATTAAGTTTAGTAATAAAAGGGCATCCTAGGATGGCTCTTTTATTACTTAATTATCAAAAAACTACTAAAACATAGCCTGCTAAAGCAAATAGAAAAATAATTAAAGACCAATATAGGAGAGACCAAAATATGAATACACAAAAGATAATTATATATTTAATGATAATATCAGTTCTTATTTTATCATTAATAGTAATAATGATTTTTAGAAGAAGAAAAATAGAACTTAACCAAGGGGAAATAGAAGTAAATGAAGTATTAGAGAAAATTAAAGGCTATAAGCTTTTAAGCAATGTAATGATAAAAAGGGAAAGTGGAACAAGCCAGATTGATCATATTTTAATAGGGAAAAAAGGTGTTTTTGTTATAGAAACAAAGGATTATAATGGAAAGATATATGGAGATCAATACTCAAAGTATTGGATGCAAAAATTAAATGGAAGAAAGAATACTTTTTATAATCCAATAAGACAAAATTATGGACATATAAAAGCTTTAGAAGAAATGTTAGATAGAAAGGATATATTTATATCTTTAATAGTTTTTACTAATAAATCAAATATAAAAAAAATAAAAGTTGAAGTTCCAGTAATTCAATTAAAAAAACTAAAAAGATTTATTAAAAAATATAAATCAGATATTTACTTATCAAAGGATGAAATATCTGAAATTTATAATTCTATAAATAAGAAAAATATTATTAGTAATAGAGCAATAAAAAAGCATGTAAAGAAATTGAAAAAAACTTTATATTAAGGAAGTTTGTTTTCTAGTTTCTTTATTCTAGCTATTAATGAAATCTTGTTTATTAAAGATAAAAAATAAATGCTAGGTAGATAGCAGTATGTATAAGAATTTCTACCTAGCAAAAATAATTAACTACAAATTGATGATAAATTAGAGACAAGATTAATGTCAATATAAATTAATATATAAAAATCTACATTATTCTATAAAACCCTTCGATTTCATCCTAGCAGAATCGATAAAATATCCCATTCCTGTTTTTAATTTTCTAAATCCAAGCTTTTCATAAAATCCTTCCTTACAATGCATATTTGAAAAATAGAAAAGATTGGTTTTAAAAATATGTTAGGAGGAATTTTTATGGCTTTAATAAAAAAACTTATATCTCCAGATAAATATAACTTAAAATGTCCTTATTCAATGGTACCAAAGGGAGTGTGTATTCACAACACAGCCAATGATGCTGCAGCAGCCAATGAAATATCCTATATGCAATCTAATGGCTTAGCTACATCCTTTCATATTGCAATTGATGATGTTGAAGCGATACAAGGTATTCCTTTTAATAGGAATGCTTGGCATGCAGGAGATGGTGTCGCAGGAGAAGGTAATAGAAATTATATTGCTATAGAAATTTGTTACTCAAAATCTGGTGGAGATAAATTTACTAAAGCAGAACAAAGGGCAGCAAAGGAAGTTGCAGCATTGTTAAAGCAATTTGGATGGAATATAAATAATGTTAAAAAGCATCAAGATTTTTCTAATAAATATTGTCCTCATAGAACCTTAGATTTAGGTTGGCAAAGATTCTTAGATATGATAAATAAAGAATTAAATAAATTAAGAGAGAATATTATAAATGATGAGCTTTATAGGGTAAGACAGAGCTGGTTAGAAGCTTCGAGTCAGATAGGAGCCTTTAGTGTATTAAAAAATGCAATAGAATGTGTAAATAATAATCCAGGATATATAGTTTTTAATAGTTCAGGAAAACAAGTCTATCCTTCACCAGATAAATTTTATAGAGTAAGGCAAAGTTGGGAAAATCCTTCAACACAAATAGGTGCTTTTACTATATTTGATAATGCTGTAAAATGTGCAGATCAAAATGAGGGTTATAGTGTTTTCAATAGTTTAGGAATAAAATTATATCCTTAAAATAAAATTTAATATCTTTCTTTTCTTTCAAGTGGACATATGTCCACTTTTTTATTTTGTAATAAAATTATTCTTATGAAAATTAATTTATTGTTTTAGCTATTTTATGGTGGTAAAATTTACTGAGAAAAATTACAGAAGTAGAATTGAAAGAAGGACTAATAATGGGGAATGTTTTAAAGAAAATATTAAGATTAATCTGGGGGATAATATTATGTGGAAGCTCAACAGTGTTTATGTTAAATTCTAATATTGGTTTATTGCCCTGGGATGTTTTTCATGAAGGAATATCAAAGGTTATGGGAATTACAATTGGACAAGCAAGTATAATTGTAAGCCTTATAGTATTTTTACTAAGCATAGCAGTTGGAGAGAAGGTTGGTATAGGTTCTATTGTTAATGTCTTTTTAGCTGGATGGGTTATAGATTTTTTAAATTATATTAATATAATCCCTAAGGCTGATCGTATTTTTACCGGAATAATTATGGTTGTAACAGGATTGTTTTTATTAGCTTATGGATGTTATCTTTATATGAGCTGTGGTCTTGGGTGTGGACCTAGGGATAGTCTTTTAGTCGGACTAAACAAAAAACTAAATAAGTCTATAAATTTAATTAAAACAGTTATGGAAGTGACAGTTTTACTAATTGGAATTTTATTAGGAGGAAGCTTTGGAGTTGGAACGGTTATATCTGCTTTAGGAACTGGTTATGCTATGGAAATGATATTCAAATTAAAAAAATTTGATGTAGCAAAATTAAAGCAAAAGTCACTAATGGACAGCTTTCACGATTTTAAGGCGTTTTTTAGTTTATTATCCACTAAGAAGAGTAGTATTAATTAACTTTTTTGTTGGAATATAAGTAAGGTGGGTATATAATTCAATAGTGAAAAAGGTTTTTTAGATGTCGGGAGGAAATTAAGTTGAAGGAATTTTTTATTGTAGCTATATGTGGAATAACAGCCTTTGTTATATTTTCTAAAATATTTGAGAAATTAAACAATGATGTAAATTTATTTGACCCTATTAGAAAAATAACAAATAAGTTAAAAAAGAAAGAATCTTATGGAAGCTTTTTTCTTTTAATATCTATTGTTTTAGTAGTAGGAATCAGTAGATCTTTAAACTTAAATAATTTTATATATGGTATTTTATTAGGATTTGTTGGTGCCCTTCAAGAAGTTATTTTTAGAAAAGAAGATGAAAATAGTAAAAATAAATTAAATAATAAAAGAGTGACTTCTAATAAAAAAGGCAATAATAAAAGTAAAAAATAATAAAATATACAAAATTTAAGGAGCTATCGCTTAGAGGTGTTAATATCCTTTGGCGATAGCTCCTTTTTATTTTGTTTTTTATAAAAAGTTAAATTTTATCCAGACTCAGTCTATAAAATTTTATAAATTAAATTTTTTAAGTGATTTTTTGATAAAAATTTATTTTAATTGTATTTTTGCCAAAAACCATTGAATTAATTAAATTATCCTTGTGCTATAATATTATAAAATTAGACAAAAATATATTTTTATATATGCAGGTTATACCCTTAAAAGTCGTTATTATACGAAAAAAATAATTCAATAATTTTCCACTTGAATGAAAACTCTTGTATTAATTAAATTCCTTTAATAAGAAAAAGAAAGTATTAATTGTCAGTAAATTATGGGATATACTTTCATTAAAGAAAGGAGGAATTAATTATTAAAAATATCAAGACTAAAGAGAAGTATAGAATTATCTATTGACTTTCATGGGTATAAAATATTTGGTGTTTTCAAAGGAGGACATAATGAAATATTTTAATGACGAAAACCGTTCCTCGAGGATTTTAAGTATACTTGAACAAAAACATTCGGTTTCGTTAGAAACTTTAACTGAAAAATTAAATGTCAGTTCCAAAACAATAAAAAATGAGATAAAAAAGCTTAATGATCAATTAGATAATTCAGCCTTTGTTGATATTAAACATGGTGTATATAAGATATATATATTTGATAGATTTAAATTTGAGAGAGTTAAGCAGGAGATATATTCTCAAAGAGATTTTCTTAATTCTCCACAAAGAAGAATGGCATTTATTGTGTACAAGCTTATTAATAGTGAGAAGTCATACTTAATAGATGATCTTGCATATGAAATGAATGTTGCAAGAACAACAATAATAAATGATATGAAAAAAATTAAAGAAATTTTATCTGATTATAACTTAAGCATTATAGGAAGGCCTAATAATGGAATTATTCTTGAGGGTAATGAATTAGATATAAGGAACTTTATCCTTGAAAATATTTATGAAATTACTTATGAGGATTTTAAAATAGATGAAGATATTGTTCAGTTTGTAAAGGATACAATAAGTAAATATAAACTTGACAAAGAAACCTTTGAGGCCTTTATAAAATCATTAACAGTAAGCTTTGATAGGTTAATGAATGGACATTCTATAAAAACATTAAGCAATAAGTATGGAGAATTGCTAAGAAGCTGGGAATTTGAAGTGGTTACCTCTATTGTAGAAGAAATAGAAAGAAGACTGCAGATTAATTTTATCCTAGAAGAAAGATTGTTTTTAACTTTGCCAATTGTAGGAATGAGAACTCCTATAAATATAGAAGAAATTTCGCAGCGTGTACATATAACTGATGAAATACTAAAGCTTGTATCTGATATAATTGAAAGAATTCGATTTAAAATGGGCTTAAATATTACTAAAGATGACATTCTTGAAGATTTTGTTTACCATATAGCCTTTTTAGTTAATCGACTTAAGTATGGTGTTCATCTTAACAATCCTCTAATTGATGATATAAAGGAAAATTATAAGGTTGCTTATAAGATGGCAGAACTAGCCAAAGAAGTTATAGAGGAAAATTTAAAGGTAAGTATGACACAAGATGAAGTTGGATTTATAGCAGCATATTTTGGATTGTTTATATCAGAGCAGGAACTTGTTAAGCCAAAGGATTATAAAATTGCAGTTATATGTGGTACTGGCAGAGTTACGGCAAAGTTAGTTGAAAGTCAATTAAGAAATATCTTTGATTCAAAAACCACAATAGACTTATTTTCAGATGATAAAGTTATTGGAGAGGTATTGGACACTTATGATTTAGTTTTATCTACTGTTAAAACAAAGTATAACACCAGTACAAAAGTTTTATATTTAGATAAAATATTCGATAAAGAATCCCTTAAAAGAAAAATTAAAGACCTTTTATATGCTGAAAAGTTAGACATGCCCTTGGTACAGGGAATGGACTCTTTGTTATTAAGTATTTTAAAAGAAGAAAGATTTTTTATTCTAGATAGTCAATTAAGCTATCAAGAAAATATTGATCTAATGGTTGAGAACTTATATGCCAAGGGATATGTAGACGAAGGCTTTAAAGAAAGGATAAGGGAAAGAGAAAAGAAGTCTACAATGGCTATTAATGAATTTGTTGCCTTACCTCACACAATTAATTACAAAAGCAGGCAGATATTAATAAGTTTAGGCGTTAGTAAGGATGGAGTAAAAATTAATGCTCATGAAAGAATTAAATTGATATTTTTAATATGTCTTCCAGAACAAACAAATGATGATGCAGTTTTGGTAAAAGTATATGACGAAATTATAACTATTGCTAATAATGAAAAGGCTGTAGAGGATATTTCTACGATTGAAAATTTTAAGGATTTAATTTTATATTTTGTAAAAGAAAATGATATTTTTGATTAATAGTAGGGAGGGGTAAGATGAACTTCTGGTTTTTATTAATATGTGCAGGAATAGCATTTATGCTTCAGTATTTATTAACTTTTATTCAAATAAAGAGTTTCACTGAGCATTATAAAATGCTTAGGAAAAAAGGAAGGGTGGCAATAGGCAAATCTAGGGGAGCCTTTCGTGCTGGATGCATAGCAATGTTTGCAATAAATGAAGACGGAATAATACTTGAAGGAAGTTATATGCATGGAGTAACAGTATTTGCTAGAGCAAAAAAATTAACCGGCTTTGAAGGCAAAGATGTTGGAGCTTTAACTGAAGAAGACTGCAAGGGACTGCTTAAAACATTAAAAAAATCTATTCTAGAAGCCTCTTCTAACTATAATATCATAATGGCAGGAGGTGAGATTGTAGAACCGCCATCCCCATTACAAAGATTAACTAATTTTATCATTCCAAAAAATAAAAGTAAAAATTAAGGAGGAGAAATCTATATGGATACAATTGTTAAATTTGCCGAAGGCTTTATGGGATTATTTGATGTTGGAGCTGAAACTTTTGTTAGCTGGGTTACTGGAATAGTTCCAAAGGTAACACTATTATTAATTTTTATGAATGCTTTAATTGCTTTAATTGGACAAGATAAGATCAATAAATTTGCAAAGATTGCATCAAAAAATGTTATTTTAGCTTATGGAATTTTACCATTCTTATCAGCCTTTATGCTAGGAAATCCAATGGCTTTATCAATGGGAAAATTTTTACCAGAAAGAATGAAACCAAGTTATTATGCATCTGCTTCTTATCATTGTCATACTAACAGCGGTATTTTCCCACACATTAATGTAGGTGAAATCTTTATATATTTAGGAATAGCAAATGGGATTGAAACCCTTGGATTAAGTACAACACCTTTAGCCCTTCGTTATTTATTAGTTGGTTTAGTAATGAACTTCTTTGCCGGTTGGGTAACTGACTTTACAACAAAGTATGTTATGAAACAACAAAAAATTGAGTTAAGCAATGAAATTGTAGCTAAGTAGTTTAGGAGGGAGTTTATATGGGAAAGTATAATGCAATTAAAATAGTAAAAGGTAATGGAGGATTTGGAGGTCCGCTTATAGTAAAGCCGGAAGAAGGAAGAGATACCTTATTATATATAACTGGCGGTGGAGCTGAACCAGAAATAGTTCAAAAGATAGTTAAGTTAACTGGATGCAAAGCTGTAAACGGCTTCAAGACATCTGTTCCAGATAATGAAATATTCTTAGTTATTATAGATTGCGGTGGAACGTTAAGATGTGGAATATATCCGCAAAAGAGAATACCAACAATAAACGTTATGCCTGTTGGAAAAAGCGGTCCTTTAGCTAAATTTATAACTGAAGATATATATGTTTCTGCTGTAGGTTTAGATCAAATATCCTTAGCAGAGGCAGAAGATGCAGTTGCTGCAACAGTAATAGAAGAAAAGAAAGAGGAAAAAAGAGAATTCAAATATAGTTCTGATAAGAAAGTATCTCAAACTCTTGCTGAGACAAGCAAATCAAGCATTATTCAAAAGATTGGTATGGGAGCTGGTAAGGTTGTAAATACTCTATATCAAGCCGGCCGTGATGCTATTCAATCTTTGATTACAACAATATTACCATTCATGGGCTTCGTTGCCTTACTAATAGGTATAGTTCAAGGATCAGGCTTTGGAGACTGGTTTGCGAATAAGCTAATACCACTAGCAGGAAATGGAATAGGTCTTGTAATTCTTGGCTTTATATGTTCAATACCAGTATTATCAGCCTTATTGGGACCTGGAGCCGTTATAGCCCAAATAGTTGGTACTTTAATAGGTGTTGAAATTGGAAAGGGAAATATTGAACCAAGCCTAGCGTTACCAGCTCTATTTGCAATAAATACTCAATGTGCCTGCGACTTTATACCAGTTGGTTTAGGTTTAGCTGAAGCAGAACCAGAAACTGTTGAAGTTGGGGTTCCATCGGTACTATATTCACGTTTCTTAATAGGGGTACCTAGAGTTCTAGTTGCATGGCTTGCAAGTATAGGATTATATAATTAATTGATTAATAATAGTTGAGTAGTTTTAAAAATTACTCAACTATTACTTAAAAGAATATTGGGAGAGAGGGTTATGAAGTTTCTTATAGATGATGTAAATATAGAAAAAATTAGAGATATATATGATAAGTTTCCGATAGATGGTATAACAAGTAATCCAAGTATATTGTCAAGGTACGGTAAGCAGCCTTATAAAGTTCTAAAAGAAATTCGTGAATTCATAGGAGAAGAAGCAGAACTTCATGTACAAGTTATTTCTGACAAGGCAGAAGGAATGATAGTAGAGGCCTATAAAATTATTCACACAAATGCAGGGGTATTTAGCAGGAAAGGCAGGGGCAAAATATGCAGCTCCTTATGTTAATCGTATAGAGAAACTATGTGGACAAGGAAAGAGTATGCTAAATTGCAAATAAAATTTAATTTATTATTAATTGACAGAAAGTATAGGAAGGTGAAAGCATGAATAACAAAGCAATATATCAAAGTAAAATAAAAGCACTAGGACCTTTAGTAGAAACTTTTAAAGATGAAGGAATGATAATACTATTTGGAGAAAACGCACCAGATACCTTAGCAGATTATTGTTACTCTATAGAGGTTAATCCGGTAAAAGAACATATCAAGACTGGTCAAACTTTTCTATTAGATGGGATTCCATATAAAATTACAGCGGTTGGAGATGTGGCTGAAAGGAATTTAGAAAGTTTGGGACATATAACTCTTGCCTTTACTGGAGCAACACAAGCACCCTTACCAGGAACAATTTGTGTAGAAAAAAAAGAAATTCCAAATTTGAAAGCTGGAAGTGAAATTTATATTTTAGAATAACTTGATAAGAAAATAATTAGAACTTTATATAAATTTAAAGAAGATTATAAAGAATAATAATAGTAGGAGGGTTTCAATGGGAAAAACATGGTTAGAATTAGAAGGAAAAACTGTAATAGTAACTGGGGGAGCATCTGGAATAGGAAAAGCAGTTGCACAGGAATTTTTAAATCATGGTTCAAATGTAGTTGTTTGTGATATGAATCCTAATATGCCTAAATTTAATGAAGAAAATGGAAAAGTTGAATACATTATTACAAATGTTGTGGATAGAAAAAGCGTAAATGCAATGATATCAAAGACAAAAGAAGTTTTTGGAACTATAGATATTATTGTAAATAATGCAGGAATTAATATTCCTAGATTATTAGTAGATCCTAAAGAAGAACACGGAAAGTATGAGTTAGATGAAGAAGTTTGGGATAAGGTCATGAATGTAAATGTAAAGGGAGTATTCAACTGTGCCCAAGCAGCTGCAAGGGAAATGATTAAACAAGGAAAAGGAGTTATAGTAAATATGTCCTCTGAATGTGGTCTTGAAGGTTCAGAAGGCCAAAGTGTTTATGCAGCTAGCAAGAATGCTGTAAATTCATTAACCAGATCTTGGGCAAAGGAGTTAGGAAAATTGGGAATAAGAGTGGTGGGGGTTGCACCAGGAATATTAGAGGCAACTGGTCTTAGAACGGATGAATATGAAACTGCTTTAGCTTATACTAGAGGAATAACTGTAGATGATTTAAGAGCGGGATATAACAAAACTTCTGTAACACCATTAGGCAGAGCAGGAAAACTTACTGAAGTAGCAGATCTAGTATGTTATTTGGCAAGTAATAGGGCAAGCTATATTCATGGAGTAACATATAACATAGCTGGCGGAAAAACTAGAGGATAAAATTTTAAGAATTTTAAGGGGAAATTATGGGGAAGCTATATTGTGATGATAACTAAAAATGCAATTATTGCTGAATTTGTATGCGAAAGTTTTATTCAGTATGTTATAATATAAACGAACAATATCAAATATAAATTCAAATAATGCCGGAGGTATGAAGATGAAAAAAGGTTTAAGATTAGACTTATCTAAAGTGGAACCATACGCAAAAGTTACAGAACTAGAAAAAATGGCGGCAATGGTAAAGGGAGCTCATGAAACTCTTCATAATGGAACAGGTGCAGGAAATGACTTTTTAGGATGGATAGACTTACCTGTAAACTATGATAAAGAGGAATTTGCTAGAATAAAGAAAGCTGCTGAAAAGATAAAGGGAAATTCAGATGCATTAATAGTTATAGGAATTGGTGGATCATATCTAGGTGCAAGAGCGGCTATAGAAATGTTAAATAGCAATTTCTATAATTTACTTGGCAAGGACAAGAGAAAGAACCCACAAATATTCTTTGTTGGTAATAATATAAGTTCGACTTACATAGCTGATCTTTTAGAAGCAATAGAAGGTTTAGATATTAGCATAAATGTTATTTCAAAATCAGGTACTACTACAGAACCTGCAATAGCATTTAGAATATTTAAAGATTATTTAGAAAAGAAATACGGAGTAGAAGGTTCAAAGGAAAGAATCTTTGTAACTACTGATAAAGAAAAGGGAGCTTTAAAATCATTAGCTGATGAAGTTGGATATGAAACTTTCGTAGTTCCAGACAATGTTGGAGGTAGATTCTCAGTTTTAACAGCAGTAGGTTTATTACCAATAGCAGCAGCTGGAATTGATATAGATGAAATGATGCAAGGAGCTAGAGATGCTAGAGAAGCATATGCTGATCCAGATCTTGAAAACAATGATTGCTACAAATATGCAGCAATGAGAAATATTCTATACAATAAGGGTAAGGATATAGAAGTTTTAGTTAACTATGAACCAAACCTACATTACTTCAATGAATGGTGGAAGCAATTATACGGTGAATCAGAAGGAAAAGATCAAAAGGGTATATTCCCAGCAGCAGTTGACTTCTCAACTGATTTACACTCTCTTGGACAATTCATCCAAGATGGAAAGAGAAATATGTTTGAAACAGTTCTTAATGTAGAAAAAGCTAAAAAGGAAATAACTATTGGAGAAGTAGAAGGTAACTTAGATGGATTAAACTTCTTAGCTGGAAAGACTGTAGATTTTGTTAATAAGCAAGCTTTCAGAGGAACATTATTAGCTCACAATGATGGCGGAGTTCCTAATATGGTATTAAATATTCCAGAAATTAGTGCTTACTACTTTGGATATATGGTTTACTTCTTTGAAAAAGCTTGTGGTATAAGCGGATACTTATTAGGAGTTAACCCATTTGATCAACCAGGTGTTGAAGCATACAAGAAGAATATGTTTGCATTACTTGGAAAGCCAGGATTTGAAGATTTAAAGGCTGAATTAGAAGCAAAATTAAAATAATGAGAATTATAGTTGATGGAGATGCCTGCCCAGGTATCTCCATTATTAAAAATGTAGCAAAAAAATATAAACTTCCCTTGATAGTCTATTGTGATATTAATCATTATATCCAACTGGACTATGGCGAAGTAAAAGTTGTGGACAGCGGCTTTCAAAGTGTTGATATGTATGTTGTAAATACCTGTAAGTCAAAGGATATAGTAATCAGTCAAGATTATGGAGTGGCAGCCCTATGTTTAGGAAAGGGAGCATTTTTATTGAGTCCAAAGGGACATTTATATACAGAAAAAAACATAGATTTACTTTTGGAGCAAAGACATATTTCCCAGAAAATAAGAAGGGCTGGAGGGAAAAGCTCAAATCCCAAAAAAAGAACAAAAGAAGATGATTTACGATTGGAGAAAAATTTAATAAGTATAATAGAATGTAATTTAAAAGGATAAACTGTAGAAAAATAGATAATAGTTTATCTCTTTTTTTTTATCTCAATGACAAATTTCTATTAAATATTTATTATGTGAACTGTATAATATAATTATGGTAAAAATGAGATAAATAGGGTGTGAGTGTATGAGTGAATTATTAATAAGCTTTGATAAAGAAAGTCCATCATTAATTGATGAAAAAATAAAAATTAAAGCAATAACCGATAATAAAGAAGCTTTAGAATATAAATTTTTAGAGGGCACCCCTGGAGAGGGAAATTTGGTCTGGAAGCCTATTCAAGATTTTTCTTCTAAAAATGAATGTGAATGGAAGCCTATGAAACCAGGCGAATATATGATAATGGTTCAAACTAAGGATAAAAAATCAAATACATTAAAAAATGCTAAGGCACGATATAAGATAAAGACTTCTAAGGAGGAACTTTCCAGCATTAAGGAAAATAAAGATAAGTTAATAAGAAAAGTAATTACAGAAAAAGATACCTTAGTATTAGGAGAAAAAATTAATATAGAAGTTATAGGTAAAGAAGGAGAAGAACTTCTATATAGATTTTTAAAAATGGGTGCTTATGATTGGGAGACTATTAAGGACTACAGTACAGATAATAAGTTAACTTATACAACCATAGAAAATGGAACAGTAGAAATATTAATTGAATGCAAAAGGCTGGCTTCTGAAGAAAATGTAGAAGATTTTGAAAGGTTAAACTTTAAGGTTTTAAATCAGCCAAAGATTGAAATTGAAAGCTTTGAATGTTTATCGGAAAACATCCTAGTAGGCGAAGAACTTATTTTTAAAGTTGGGGTAAATTGTGATAAAACAAGAACAATATTATATAAATTTATAAAAATAGACAGCAAGGGAAGGGCTGCCTGCATTCAAGATTATTCTACTAATAATATAATTACTTTTACTGAGAGTATAAAGGGAGAATACAAGCTTTTATGCTATGTGAAGGATCTGTTCTCTAATAAAAGGTTTGATGACAGGGCTTATATTTTGTATAAGGTAAAGCCTTATAATGAAATAAGAATAAGAAAGTTTAGTTCAGATTTAAATGAGCCTCAAGTAGTTGGAACTAAAATAGATTTTAGGGCTTCCGTTTGTGGAGGGAGAGAAGTTTTATATAGATATATAGTTGAAGGTCCAGTAGCTGAAGATACAGGATTTATAAGGTCTAAGTTATTTACTTGGGAGCCAAAGGCTGAAGGAGAATATAAGATAATTTTAAAAGTAAAGGATATATCTTTTGAGGATAATGGAGAAAAGGATTATGAAGATATTAAGGAAATATCCTTTAAAATTGAGAAAAAGGCAGAAAAGCCAGTAAGAATAGTTGATATTATTACAAGTAAGTTCGGTGGTTATGTAAAAAATGAACCGATAAATATTAAAATAAAAGCAGAAGGAGGAACAGAACTTAAATATGCTTTTATAGTTTATAAAGATGGAGTTGAAAAGGAAAGAACTGATTATGGTTTAACTAATTGGATAAATTTTACTCCAGAGGAAAGTGGAGAATACGAGCTTGAAGTAAGGGTTCTAGATAAATATTCAGATAAGGAGTTTGATGTTCATAATTTTCTTTACTTTAAAGTAAGGGATTATCAAGTTGCAGAAATAGATTATGTTCTTTTATCTCAAAAGGATATATATTTAGTAGGAGATATAATAGATATTGAGACAATTGTTCAAAATACGAAAAATGTTTTTGTAAGATATGTTACTAAGATTAATGGTCATGAGATAGAAGATACTGGATTTATTGAAAATAAAAGATTTAGATTAAAACCAAAGACTTTAGGCAAATATACCTTTGAAATTTATGCTAAAAATATATTATGTACTGAGGACTATGATGTAAAGAAGGAAGTATCAGTTTATGTCCATGATGCAATTCCAGTTACAAATACTAAAATTAATATAAAGGAAAAAGAAATTAAGGTTAATAAGGAAATTACCTTTGAAGTTACAAGTGAAGGCGGTAAAGATGTCTGCTATGAGTTTTATATTATGGAAAGGGGAACCTGGGTTAGAGTTCAAAGTTATAGTAAAAAAAGTTATTATACCTTCCTGCCATTTACAGTTGGAAAATATAGAATTCTAGTTTTAAGCAAAAGCTATTATAAAAAGGTAAACTATGAAGATTATACTAGCTTAGAATTTGAAGTTATGCCTTAAGTTATAAAAAAATCTCCGATAATAATAAAAATAGAGTTTTTTGGGAGGGCATAAGGTGAAAATTCAAAGTGTTGAAAAATACCTAGGAAGTGTAATGACTAATAAGGTATTAAAGGAAGCTCTAGGAGATGGATATGAATTTGAATTAGTTTATGAATCTCTTATAAATAGCGACAGTTATAAAGATATGTTGACTGAAGCTGAAAGTGAGCAAACTTATACTCCAGTATCTTCTGGACAAAAATTAGAAGATATTCCATTAAGATATAGACAAGCTCCTATAGTTACAGGAGAATTATATTTAGATGATATAAATAAGATAACAAGTTCAATAGATATAAATAAAGAAAGTCCTTTAAGTGATGTAAGCTATATAAGTGAAGGATCTTATAATATGGACACAATTTTTAAAGCTGTTGATAAGTATGCTTCAAAGTATGGGGTAGATAGAAATTTAATTCTTGCAATTATTAAGCAAGAATCAAATTTTAATCCAAATGCGACTTCCCATGCAGGGGCTAAGGGACTTATGCAGCTTATGGATTTTAATTCGGAAGCTTATGGGGTGACAAATCCTTATGATATAGAACAAAATATTGAGGCTGGAGTTAGACATATAAAAAGTTATTTAAATATGTATAATGGAAATTTAGAAATGGCATTAATGGCTTATAATGGTGGCCCTGGAACAATGGAAAGAAGAGGAGTAAAAAGTTCAGGGGACTTATATAAAATGCCTCAAGAAACACAGAATTATGTACCAAAGGTATTAGCTTATTATAATCAATATAAGAACAGTTAGAAGTTAGTAGTTAGGAGTTGTTAGTAATGGGGTGCTTGTCCAAGTTATCCCCAACTCCACACTGTTTTGCTCCAAACTGTTTATTTGAAATAAGCTTTCCTTGTGTTAAAATGAATTAGGTTAAGATGAATATAATTAGAAAGCAGGTGCAAATAGATGGAACGTTTAGATAAGATACTATCAAACTTAGGATATGGGACGAGAAAAGAAATAAAACAGGTAGTCAGAAAGGGCTTTGTTGAAGTAAATGGAGAAATAGTTAAAGACAGTGGAATGCAGGTTGATCCGGAGAAAGATAAAATAAGTATAAATGGTGAAGAAGTTTATTACAGAAAATATATATATTTAATGATGAATAAGCCGGCAGGTGTTGTTTCTGCAACTTTTGATAATAGGGATGAAACTGTTATTGATTTACTAGAAATTGAACATCAAGTTTTTAATCCTTTCCCAGTTGGGAGATTAGATAAGGATACTGTTGGATTATTATTTTTAACTAATGATGGGGAATTAAATCATAGATTGATTTCACCAAAATGGAAGGTAGATAAGGTTTATTATGCTAAGATAAATGCTAGGGTTACAGATAGAGATGTAAAAAGATTTAAAGATAGAATTACTTTAGATGACGGATATGTTTGTAAGGAAGCGATACTTGAAATATTGAGTGCCTCTGATGAAGAATCAGAAGTTAAGATTACCATTCAGGAAGGAAAATTCCATCAAGTAAAAAGAATGTTTGAAGCTGTTGATAAAAAGGTTACATATTTAAAAAGAATTGAATTTGGCGGTATAAAATTAGATGATGATTTAGAAGAGGGAGAATATAGGGAATTAACAGAAGAAGAAATTGAAAGATTGAGAGGATTTTAACGAATATTAAAGAAAAATGAAGGAATAACATTCACGAAATGCAAGTTTGCAAGGATTTTTTTTAAAATTGCTTGCATTTTCATGCAAGATACCCTATAATATTTTTGCAAGGATAAATAAAAGGAATAAATAGCCCCCTTTTTATTTATTGCTTATTGCTAATGCGCAACCTAGCCCCAAGGGTTGCGTTTTTTCTTTGCCTAAAATCAGGGGTTAAATGTTTACATTAGTTAAATGTTTATTTTATTTATATATATTTAAAATAAAATTTTTATAAATGTAAAAGTTTAGAAATAAAAATCAAAAAATTGTTAAAAATTAAATAATAATGGACAAATAAACATAATTTACAGAAGAGGATGGAAAGTGTGATAGATTTCCTTCAAAATATTTGATAAATGAAGGATATAAATCATTAAGCTTGATTATAAGAATAAAATTATTGAAAAGACCTAGGATTTTAGAAAAGAAGATGTAAATGAGTAGATAATATAAATTAATAAATATATAAATGAATTATGATATAATATGTTAATAATACGAAAGGAGGCTGGGTGATGGATTTAAAATCATTACTTAATAAGGAGCAGTATGAAGGAGCTACTACTGTTGAAGGTCAGGTTTTAATACTAGCTGGTGCTGGCTCAGGTAAAACTAGAGTTTTGACCTATAGAATAGCTCATATGATAAAGGATTTAGGAATTTTACCTTATAAAATTTTAGCTATTACTTTTACTAATAAGGCAGCAAAGGAAATGAAAGACAGGGTAAAGGCTTTAATAGGTGATACTGCTGATGATATGTGGATATCAACCTTCCACTCAACTTGTGTAAGAATTTTAAGAAGAGAAATAGAAAAGTTAGGATATAATAAAAACTTTACTATATATGATACCCAAGATCAAAAGACCTTGATTAAGGAGTGCATGAAGGCCCTAAATATTAATGATAAGGACCTTACTGATAGGGAAATATTAAGCAAAATTGGTACAGCTAAAGACAATATGATAAGTCCAAATGCCTTTATGAGAGAAAATGAAAATGACTTTAAAGGAAAGAAGATAGCCCAAGTTTATGAAATGTATCAAAAAAAGCTAAAGGAAAATAACGCCTTAGATTTTGATGACTTAATCTTTAAAACTGTTGAATTATTTAAGAAGGATAAGGAAACACTAGAATTTTATCAAAGAAAGTTCCAATATATTATGGTAGACGAATATCAGGATACAAACAGGATTCAATATGAATTAGTAAGATTACTTGCTGATAAATATAAGAATATCTGTGTCGTGGGCGATGATGATCAATGTTTAATAGAAGGAACTTTAGTTGAAACTGAAAATGGTAAGGTTAAGATAGAAGATTTACAAGGAAATGAAAAAGTAAATGTAGCAGCTGGTAATGGTTGGACTAATTTTATGCCTATAAAAGATATTTCCAAGAGAGAATATAATGGTGAAGTAATAAAAGTAACAACTGAAAGCGGAAAAGTTATTATAGGAACACCAAATCATATTACTTTTGCAAGATTAATGGTATTAGATGATAAATATTATGTGTATTTAATGTATAAGAATGGATTTGGATATAGAATTGGGCAAACTTCATCAATTAAAAGCAGAAAAGGTACTAGTGCAAGTGGATTAACAGTTAGATTAAATGGTGAACAGGCTGACAAGATGTGGATACTTAAAGTATGTGATAGTAAATCAGAAGCTACATATTATGAAGAGTATTTTTCAGTTAAATATGGAATTCCTAAGCTAGTATTTAATAGCAGGGGAAGGCATTTAACATTAACTCAAGAGCAAATAAACAAACTGTTTAATGAAATAGATACTTATTCAGCAGCAGATAAATTAATGGAGGATGAGTATTTATACAATAATTATCCGCATCATTTAAGTTCAGCTGTAATTAGAGGGAAAACTGTTAGAAAATATATTAATGTAAGCTTCTTTGGAGGAATAAAATCTCAAGAAATAGGTTTATTTAGTCATAGAATAGGATTAAATTCCTCGGGAGATGAGAGTAAAGAGAAACTTATTAATGAAGGCTTTAATGTTAGGAATGGAAAAAGAAGTACATTTAGAGTTGAAACAGAACGCGCTTTATATGATGATGCTGAGGAATTTGCTAGAAGCATAGCTAAGCTAGAAGAGGATTATGAAATAGTTAGAAAGGCAAAACTTACAGAAAATAATACATTTAAGTTTATGCCCCTTGGAAGTTTAAGAGAGGGTATATCATTAGCAGTTTTTGACGGAGAAAAAATTGTTGAAGATAAGATAGTATCTGTTGAGAGAGAAAATTATTATGGATATGTTTATGATTTAAATATTGATTACGCAAGAAACTATATTGCTAATGATATTGTTGTTCACAACTGTATTTATCAATGGAGAGGAGCAGATATTAGAAATATCCTTGATTTTGAAAAGGACTATCCAGATGCTAAGGTGATAAAATTAGAGCAGAACTATAGATCAAAGGGTAATATTTTAAAAGCGGCTAATGAAGTTATTGTTAATAATGCAAATAGAAAAAGTAAGCTTTTAAGAACTGAACAAGAAGAGGGAAGCAAAATAAAAATATATAGGGCTTTTTCAGATAATGATGAAGGTGATTTTGTAGCTTCTCAAATAAAGAAAATTAAGGAAGAAGAGAATAAGAGATATAGTGATTTTGCTATTCTTTACAGAACTAATGCTCAGTCTCGTATATTTGAAGAAAGTTTAAGAAGAAAAACTATTCCTTATAAAATAGTTGGTGGAACAAAATTCTATGATAGAAAAGAAATAAAAGATCTTTTATCTTACCTTAAGGTTTTGGTAAATCCAAATGATAGTATATCTTTAAGAAGAATTATTAATGTTCCTAAAAGAGGAATTGGAGATGCAACAGTAAATAAAGTATTAGATTTTGCAGAAGAATTTGATATATCTCTTTGGGATGCTTTAACTACTGTTAGAACCATTCCAACTCTTACAGCAAGAAACTGTTCTGGAATAGAAAAGTTTGTAGAGCTTATGGAAAATTTTATGGATTTAAGTGAAGTAATACCAGTATCAAATCTAATAGAAACAATTCTAAAAGATACAGGATACCTTACAGAACTTGAAAAGTCTGGTGAAATAGAAGATAAGAGCAGAATAGAAAATTTAAAAGAATTAGTATCTGATGCTGTTGACTTTGAAAGAAGGAGCGAAGATAAGAGCCTTTCAGCATATTTAGAAGAAGTTTCGTTAGTTCAGGATACAGATAAGTTAGATGAGGAAGAAGATTCAGTAGTATTAATGACAGTTCATAGCGCTAAGGGATTAGAGTTCCCGGTTGTATTTATGGTGGGAATGGAAAATGGAATATTTCCAGGAGTTGCTTCCTTTAATAGTGAAGCAGAAATGGAAGAATCGAGAAGACTTTGCTATGTTGGAATAACAAGAGCTAAAGAACAATTATTTATGACTTCAGCAGAAGTAAGAAAGCAATTTGGTAGAACAGTTGCTTATGCTCAATCAGATTTTATAAATGAAATTGCACCAAGTTTAAAAGAATATGTTTCTGGGAACCCTGAAAATAAAGAAAAAAGACCAGTAATGTTTGCTAGAGAAAGATATAATAATCCTCATGGTTTAATTTCAAATAACGAAAACAGTACTAAACAAGAAAATAAAACAGTAGATAATGCTGGAGAATTTACTTTAGGAAGAAAGGTAAGACACAGCAAATTTGGAGTAGGAACAATAGTTTCATCAGTAAATGTAGGCGACGATAAAAAACTTACAATAGCTTTTGACAAGCAAGGAATAAAGACGCTAATGCTGTCTTTTGCAAAACTAGAATTAGTTTAAGAAAGTATGTGAACTGTGAACTGTGCACTGTGAACTAAAAAAGTGCGTAGCACTTTTATTAAGGGGGTTTATCATGGATAAGAAAAAGAGAATTGAAGAATTGGTAGAAGAACTTAATAGATATTCTTATGAGTATTATACTTTAGATAATCCATCAGTAACTGATAAGGAATATGATGAAAAGTATGATGAATTAAGAAAGCTTGAAGAGGAAACAGGTTATGTTCTTCCTTATTCTCCTACTTTAAGAGTTGGAGATGGAATTTTAGAGGGCTTTAATAAATACAGCCATAAGGGAAGACTTTGGAGTTTGGATAAGGCACAAAGTATAGAAGCTTTAAGGGAATGGCATAACAAAAATCTTAAGTTTGTTAAGGAAATGAATGAAAGAGGAGAAAATCTGCCTCCTTTAAGATATGTTTTAACAAAGAAATTTGATGGATTAACAATAAATTTAACCTATGATGAAAATGGAATTCTTACAACTGCAGCAACAAGAGGAAATGGAGAAGTAGGAGAAGAGGTTACAGCTCAAGTTAAAACAATTAAATCAATACCTTTAAAGATAAATTCAACTGTTCTTTTTGAGGTTCATGGAGAAGCTATAATGACAACAGAAGCTTTTCAAAAATATAATGAAACAGCAGCTGTTCCTTTAAAGAACCTGAGAAATGGTGCAGCTGGAGCCTTAAGAAACTTAAATTTAAAGGAAACTGCAAAAAGAAATTTATCTGCCTTTTTCTATGATGTAGGCTATAAAGAGGGAGAACAATTTAAAAGTTATGAAGAAATGCTTAACTTTATTAAGGAAAAAGGTCTTCCTATGGATGATTATGTTAAGTATTGTACTACTGTAGAAGAAATAGAAAGGGAAATAAAATATATAGAAGATATAAGATTTGACCTAAATTATGATATAGACGGAGTAGTTATTGCCATAGATGATATAAGAACTAGAAATCTTATGGGATACACAATAAAATTCCCTAAATGGGCAATAGCCTATAAATTTGAAGCTCAAGAAGCAACTACAAAACTATTAGATGTTGAATGGAATGTTGGAAGAAGTGGAAGAGTTGGTCCAACAGCAATATTAGAACCAGTTGAACTTGCAGGAGTTACAGTAAGGAGAGCGACCTTAAATAATATTGATGATATAAGAAGAAAAGGGGTAAGGATTGGAGCAGAAGTATTTGTTAGAAGATCAAATGATGTAATCCCTGAAATTATGGGAGTTGTAGAAGATTCTTTGGAAAATACAATAGAAATAAAAGTTCCAGAAAATTGTCCGTCCTGTGGGGCTAAACTTGTTCAAAATGGAGCTCATTATTTCTGTGAAAATACTTTATCCTGCAAGCCGCAAATGGTAAAATCTATAGTTCATTATGCTTCAAGAGATGCAATGAATATAGAAGGTTTTTCAGAAAAGACAGCAGAGCAGCTGTTTGAAAAGTTAGATATTAGGTCAATTGCAGAACTTTATAAATTAAAGAAAGAAGAATTATTAAATCTTGAAAAGTTTGGTCCTAAAAAGGCAGAAAATCTATTAAATGCAGTAGAGAAAAGTAAGGACTGTGAATTATTTAGATTTATATATGCTTTAGGAATACCAAATGTAGGAGTAAAAACTGCAAGAGATTTAGCTGATAAATTTAAGTCTTTAGAGGGATTAAAAAATGCAAGCTTTGAAGAGCTTATAACAGTTCAAGATGTAGGTGCTATAGTAGCTAATAGCATAATTCAGTTCTTTAAGGAAGAAAAAACACTAGAAACAATAGATGAACTTCTAAGTCTTGGAGTTAATCCTAGGTATGAAGAAAAGGAAATAGTAGAAAATAATTTTGCTGGAAAGACAGTTGTAGTGACAGGAACATTAAAGAATTATACAAGAAATGAAATAAAGGAAAAACTAGTAAGCCTAGGGGCAAAGGTTTCAAGTAGTGTAAGTAAGAAAACTGATTATGTAATAGCTGGAGAAGAAGCAGGTTCAAAATTAGATAAAGCTATTGAGTTAGGAGTTAAAATTATAAGTGAAGAGGAATTTGAAGAGCTTATATGAAGAAGGTTTTAGTTTTTTAGTAACTTTAATAACAGTTATTACAAGCGTAGTTATAATTCTTACCTTCTTGACAACCTATAACTTCATTATATTGCCAATTTTCAATACTTATTTGCCCCTTCAAATGAGTATCAGTATATGTATGTTTTTATGGGGAATCAGATTTTATCTTAAAAAAATCGGAAGAAAAAAATATTATTATTCCTTAGTTTTCTTATTAATTTCAATAATAAGCCTAATATTTATGGTTATATCAGTAAGATAGAGGGAAGCTGCTTTAATTTCAAAATTTCCTCATATTCAAATTTTGTAGCATAATAAATATTGATGAATATAATATAATGTATTATTAAACCACTTCTTTATAAATATTAAAAAAGGGAAAAGATTTTTATATCTTTTCCCTTTATATTTGTAGGTTGAACTTATTTGGATTTATTAATTATTAATTTCATATTTTTCAAATTTTTCAATGACTTCATTATAAATTTTATCTAATATAGAAAAATCTATAGCTTTTACATAATAAGTTTCTAATTCAGCATGAACCTTATGGGCTAAATTAATAAGTTCTATTGCTTTATTTGTCAATTCATAGAAAATATTTTTATCGTATTCTATTTCTGATTTTAAATTGGAAATAATAGAACTATCGCAGAAGTCTTCCATATTATAGACTTTTCCTTCAAAAGAGCATTGGCTGATTTCATTTTCTGTTAAAATACAGGTTGATATTTCAGGAATAAGGATATGTTCCAATCTGGTTGGAATAAATGGATCATGGAAGTATTCAACGAAGTAGCCTTTCCTTTGAGCAAGTTTGCCTATATCTTTTAATATAGTAGATTTACCAAAGCCAGGACCGCCTTTTAAAATATACTTTTTATTAAAGTTTTCTGTTAATCCTTTAGCATAAGTAATTACTCCGTTAGGTGTATAAGCTGTTGCAAATAAGTGCCTTTCATTACCATAACCAAACTTACTATTTCCGCTAAATATTTCAGAAATTAAGCTTTCAGTTATTGTAGAACTTTTACTTGGAATTAAAGCTTTTGAATTTAATCGGCTCCAGTCTTCATGGATAGATTTAGCAGAGGCTAAAAAGTTATAAGCTCTATTAAAATTGGTGCTTTTTATACTTTGGATTTCCATAATTTCTTTCTTATTTAAAGAAAGAGCTTCATTATCTAATGCTATTCCCATGTTGAGGATCTCATCAACAGCACCAGGATTTTTTGGATCAACCATATGAGGTTTTGTACCATCTAAAATAGCCAGTTTTAATTCCTTTATTACTATAGCGTCTAGAGACTTATCATCAGAAGAACAGTGGTGATATTCCAAAGAATAGCCCTTGTCTATAAAGACTTTAGCTACCTTTTTCATTAAAGTAGATTTTCCAGTACCAGGGCCGCCTTTCATACATAAAATCCTATTTGCTTCCTGTTGAGGGAGAATATAATCATAAAAAGAATGAAAGCCTTTAGAAGTATTACCTCCTGGGAAAAGATGTCTTTCTTTTTTGTATTTCAAATTTATCACTCCTAAGTATTAATCATTAATAAAAACTACTAATAATATATGTTTCTAGATAAAAATTGAAACTATAAATTTGTTTGTATAATTATTAGTTAATAATAAAATACAAAACAAAAATACTAGTATAGGGATTATAAATATACATTGAAATATGAGAGGAGATAAGGAAAATTAATAAAAAATAAAGAAATTTATAAAAAACACTTGCATAATTATAAGATATATGTGTATAATTATACCAACAAATAAATTTTGGGGGGACAAATATGAAAAAAGGTATAATAAAAAGTGCATTAGCAATAGCAATGGCAGGAGTAATTAGCTTTGGCTTAATAGGATGTGGAGCTAAAGCAGAAGGAGATAAATTTGATGAGATTAAGGAAAAAGGAAAAATAGTAGTAGGTCTTAATGCGGGATATGCACCATTTGAATTTCATATGATGGAAAATGGTGAAGATAAGATAGTCGGCTTCGATATCAGCATAGCAGAAGAAATTGCAAAGGACCTAGGGGTAGAACTTGAAATTAAAGATATGAAGTTCGATTCCTTATTATCAGCTCTTACAACTGATAAGATAGACTTAATAATATCTGGTATGACTCCAACTGAAGAAAGAAAGAAATCAGTAGATTTTTCTGATATCTATTATGTAGCAGGTCAGGCAATGCTGGTAAGAGCTGAAGATGCTCAAAAATATAATAGTTTTGAAGCTTTAAAGGGGCAAAAAGTTGGTGCACAATTAGGCTCAATCCAAGCAGACATAGTAGCAGAAAATATTGAAGATGCAGATATACAGCTATTAAATGATGTTAATGACTTAATTTTAAGTTTAAAATCAAAAAAGATAGAAGCTTTAGTTGTAGAAGAAGTAGTTGCTGATATGGCTGTTGAAAATAATCCTGAATTAGCTAAATCAGATTATAAGATAGATTTTTCTGATGAAGGAGTAGCTATAGCAGTAAAGAAAAATTCACCAAAACTATTAGAATCAGTTAACTCAACAATAAAAAAATTACAAGATGAAGGACTTATGGATAAATTTATGAAGAATGCCAATAAATTAGCAGCAAGTCTTAAGGAATAATAGAAAATAAAGTATAAAAGGAAGAGTAGTAATGCTCTTCTTTTTGAATTAAATAGTTTATATAGGAGAAACTATATTTATAAAAATAAAATTTGATTTATGCATAAAAATATATTTATGCATAAGAATATGCATAATTTTTTATGTAAAACCTATGAAATCAATAAAATATGTAAAAATATAAAAAATACTTGCATAATTATAAATTCAGATGTATAATCAATTTATTAATTTTAGGAAAATTCTCAAGGGGGAAAAATAATGAAAAATAAATATATAAAGAAAATATTAGCAACAGCAATGGCAGGACTAATGAGTTTTGCTCTAATAGGATGTGGTGCTAAGGCAGAAGGCGATAAACTAGATGAAATTAAAGAAAGAGGAACTTTAGTTGTAGGACTAAGTGCAGATTACGCACCATATGAGTTTCACATAATGGAAAATGGAGAAGATAAAATAGTAGGCTTTGATGTAGATATAGCTAAGGAAATTGCAAAGGACCTTGGAGTGGAACTTGAAATAATGGATATGAAGTTTGACACTTTAATATCTGCTCTGCCAAACAATAAAATTGATTTAGTAATATCAGGTATGAGCCCGGATGAGGAAAGAAAGAAGGCTGTAGATTTTTCTGATATTTACTATACAGCAGAACATGGAGCAATAGTAAGAGCTAAGGATCTTGAAAAATATAAATCTTTTGCAGATTTAAATGGAAAAAAAGTAGGGGCTCAAATGGGCTCAATTCAAGCAGATTTAGCTGCAGAAACTATTGAAAATGTTGAAATGCAATTATTGTCAAATGTTAATGACTTAGTTGTATCCTTAAAGGGAGAAAAAATTGAAGCTTTAGTTTGTGAGCTGCCAGTTGCAGAAATGATAGTTAAAAATAATCCTGAATTAGCTATTATTGAAGAAACTATTAAAGATGAAGCAGGCGGTTCTGCAATTGCCTTAAAGAAAAACTCACCAAAGTTATTAGAAGCTGTTAATGCAACAATTAAGAGAATACAAGATGAAGGTCTTTTAGATCAATTTATAGTAGATGCAAATAAATTAGCAGAAGGCATAAGTGAGTAAAAATACACAATGGATAGGCAATAATGGACAATTAAGGATATAATTCTGTTTAAGTGGAATTATGAAAACTTATTAGTTTCTTAAGAATTTATAAATAATTTGAATTAAAGAAACTATGAAGCAGTTTAATCCTGAATTGTCCATTGTCCTTTGTTAATTGTAAATTAGAAGCTACATAGTGCTTTCTTTCCTAATTGTGCATTAGGCACTTTTAACTGTGAACTGAATATAAGGGGTGGAAAATTTGAATTTAGATTTTAGTTTTGTGGCAGATAGTATGCCCTATTTTATAAATGGTATTAAGTGGACAATCCTTATGTCATTTATATCAGTATTTTTTGGTGTTCTTTTTGGTGCATTATTATGCTTTATGAAGAGATCAAACTTACGTATATGGAAGATATATATTTTTAGAGTAATTGCAACAGCTTATATAGAAATAATAAGGGGAACTCCTATGCTTCTTCAAGTTATGATTGCTTATGTTGCTTTTGACCAGCTTTTAGGAATAAATGTAGAAGCTTTAACAGCTGGAATAATTGCAGTGTCTTTAAATTCAGCGGCTTATGTTTCAGAAATAATAAGAGGTGGAATAGATGCTGTAGATAAGGGACAATTAGAAGCAGCAAGAAGTTTAGGAATGACTCAAGTTAAGGCTATGAGATTAATAATAATTCCTCAAGCTGTAAAAAATATTCTTCCAGCTATAGGTAATGAATTTGTTACTGTAATAAAGGAATCTTCAATTGCTTCTTCCATAGGAGTTGGAGAGCTTATGTATGCAGCTAATGTTGTAAGAGGAAATACTTATAGAGGTTTAGAACCATTAATAATAGCAGCTGCCTTCTATTTTGTGATAACATTTAGTTTAGGCAGATTATTAAATTGGGTAGAAAGGAGAATGAAGGTAAGTGATTCACGTTAATGATTTACACAAATATTTTGGTGAAAATGAAGTTTTAAAAGGAATTAATGAAGAAATTAAACAAGGTGAAGTTGTAGTTGTAATTGGACCTTCAGGCTCAGGAAAAAGTACCTTTTTAAGATGCCTAAATTTATTAGAAGAACCTACAAAGGGACACATTCTTTTTAAGGGGCAGGATATTACCGATAAAAAGACAGATATAAATAAAGTAAGAGAAAAAATGGGAATGGTTTTTCAACAATTTAACTTATTCCCACATAAAACTGTAGTAGAAAACATAACTATTGCACCAATTACAGTAAAGGGAGTTTCAAAAGAAAAAGCTGAAGAAAAGGCTAAAGAGTTATTAAAGAAGGTTGGACTTTTAGATAAGGCAAATGCTTATCCAGCTTCATTGTCAGGGGGACAAAAGCAAAGAATTGCAATAGCAAGAGCTTTAGCCATGGAACCAGAAGTTTTATTATTTGACGAACCAACATCTGCCCTAGATCCAGAAATGGTTGGAGAAGTTTTAAATGTTATGAAGGATTTAGCAAAAGAAGGAATGACCATGGTTGTAGTTACTCACGAAATGGGCTTTGCTAGAGAAGTTGGGGATAGAATAATATTTATGGATGGAGGAAATATAGTAGAACAGGGAACTCCAGAAGAAATATTTGGGAATCCAAAACATCAAAGAACAATAGACTTTTTATCAAAAGTTCTTTAGAATTTATTAATAAAACTTTATATTAAAAATAAAAAACCATCAGTTTATAAAATGTAAAATGTACCCTATGGAATAGACAATTTAAAAAAAGTCTATGCCATAGGGTATTTTTATGTATAATAAAATAAATATCATTAGGAGAAGAATGTAATGAGCAAAAAATTATTTACAGAAAAAGAAATAGAAATATTTGAGAAATG
>NZ_JAHLPS010000093.1 GCF_018918055.1 Caproiciproducens sp. MSJ-32 | reverse complement strand
CTTTATTACTGTATTTATTATTAATATAGAAATATATAAAGAAAATTGTGACGGATGAAAATTTGAATTATATAATATTACTTATTAAAATATTATTTTTTGAATATATACTTCTTATCCTCCATGAATTAACTCATTTTATTACATCTTTATTTTTAAAATTAAAATGCTCCTATATTTACATTATTCCTTTTAAAATATATAAGAACAAAAATAAAATAAAAATAACTTTTGTCAAATTTTATAAGCATAATATAACAAGCGAACTGCATTTTAATTCAATAAATATTACAAATAAGGAATCCTACAATAATCTTATTAAAAAATTAAGAATTTTCTTATTTTCAGGTCCAATATTTGACTTTATAATTTTTACTATTCTATTTTTAATTGGAATAATATATGTTCAATATTCTTATTTTGCTATAATAGCTTTATTACACTTTGGAATTTCAACTATCAATTTTTTTAACAGCGATGGTAAATATGCTATTGGAGCAAAGGAAGACAAAAGAATAGCTTTTGATTTAGTCAGAAATTTTACCCTATGTGCAAATGGATATGTAAATCCAGCTTCTAAAGAATTTTTAACAAAAATTCATAAGAAAATTTCTAATGAAATTGATTATAAAGAGTTTGATGTTAATAATCTATGGGATTTTTTAAATAATACTTCTTTTTATACGAACTCTATCTTAAGTTATTTTAATAATGACCTTTATGAGATAGATCAAAATTTTATTAAATTCTCTGAAATATTAATAAGAGACTTTGATAAAATAATAGAACTTGATTATAGGCAAGAAAAAAAGACTTCTCTTTTAATTGCTTACTATTTAATTTATAATAAACTTAATAAGTTAAATTATAGCTATGATAAAGAGTTATATAAAAAAATATATATAGGAGTTAATTCAGCATATTATCAAGCCCTTTTAAAATTATATTTTGATAAAAAAGATAAAAAAACAATTGAATATTTAAAAGATGAAAAAAATATGCCATTAGAATATAATTTTAAGCAAGGTTATAGTAAGCTATTATTCAATTTAATTAATTTACACAAAAATATTTAATTATAAGGAACTATCTCAAAATAAGGATAAATAATCTTATATTTTGAGATAGCTCCTTTTTATACAATAAATATATTTTATAAAAGATCTTTTACTTCCTTAAGCCAGTTCTTGGCTTCATTAACAGAATTCCAAGCAGCATCACCATATTTGATATAATTAATAGCTTCTTCTTCAGTTCCTAACTTTTCAAATTTATTATTATTCTTTTTGATTTTTCTTTGTTTTAATAATAATTCCACTACAAATGGATTTGTAGAATTCGCAACTCTTAAGTATCTCAAAGCTTCTTCTGTTTTTCCAATTTTATAAAGGTATAAAGCTTTAGTGAATCTAGTTGAAGATAAATAATCACCCTTATATTTGTCTAAAAGCATTTCTAATTCTTTATCCATATTTTCTTCAATTAACCATGACATTAAAAAAGATCGAACCATTAATGAATCCTTTGGAAAGACTTCAATTAAATCTAAAAATTCTTTAATAGCAGCTTGTTTTTCTTTCATATTCCAAAGTAAAATCCCTAATCTATATTTTGAACTAAAATATGTTCTAGTAAGATCAAAATCTAAAAAACTTTCTTTATGTCTTTCTAATATTTCTTCGTTAATATTATTTGCAGATAATTCTACTGCTTTTTGGGCCATTTCTTTTTGCTGCTTATCAGATAAAGAATTATCAAAAGATAAAATTATATAAGCCTCTGCACATCTTTCACTTATTTTTAAAGCCTCTCTAGCTAATTTTAATCTTTTATTAAAACTTTTAGTATTCCAAGCTTCATTAGCTAATTCATTAGCTTTTAATAGATTCTCATCAATTTTCAAATCAGCAGCAATTTCTTCGCAAACATCATTATCATTATTATTTTCCAGAAATTCTATTGACCATCTATCTTCCTTTAAGTCAATTGCATTTCTAATTTCCTTTGACTTAGATAAGCCAGTACTACTGCTTACATTAAATAATTCATATATTTGAGCAACTTTTATATTGCTATCTTTAAATAAGTTATTTCTAATACCAATTGCATGTACTATTCCACATGCCCAAGAACTTATCTTTCCCTTATTTATTCCATCATGCTTAATTTTTAATAACTCTTTACATAAATTCTCTGCAAGAAACAAATATCTTTCATCTAAAATATCTTTACATGTATCATTTATAACATTTATTATTTCTATTATTCTCTCACTATTATGTGTTTGTTGCATAAATTATGTCTCCTTATATCAATTTTAAAAGCATAATATATTATTATGATGGCCTACTCAAAAAAAAAGTGCCATTGGCACTTTTTTATATTAGTCTTCTAAATTTGCTATTAAAGTTGCAATTTCTTCAACAGCTTTAGCTTCGTCATCACCATTTGCAATAATAGTTATTTTAGCTCCCTTTGTAACTCCTAGCGAAAGAACACCAATTAAGCTTTTAACATTAGCCTTCTTTCCATTGTACTCAATACTTACATCTGATTTGAATGATGAAGCCTTTTTAACTAATAAAGTTGCTGGTCTAGCGTGTAAACCAGTTCCATTGTTAACAACAACGTCTTTAGATACCATTAAACACACCTCTTTATAAATATTTTAAATTGTTTACTTCTAACTTCTTAATTATATCTATTATTATAGAAAATTTCAAGTTATAATAATCTTATTCTGTAATATTATAGTATTTTAATTTACAAAAAGGACTATAAGCTAGTCCTTTTTAATCTTTTGAATAAAATAATTCCGCTATCTTGGCTGAACAATTAATTTTATAGCTGTTCTTTCTTCACCGTCTATTTGAATATCAGTAAAGGCTGGAACACAAACTATGTCCTTACCACTAGGAGCAACGAAGCCTCTTGCTATAGCTATTGCTTTAACAGCTTGATTTATAGCACCCGCTCCTACTGCTTGAATTTCTGCTATATTCTTTTCTTTAATGATTGCAGCTAACGCACCTGCAACTGAATTTGGATTTGATTTTGTTGAAACTTTTAATACTTCCACTTTGTCTTTACCTCCTAGATAAAAAATCGTTTACAATTTAATTTAAATATTATTTCATTCCCTATATTTATATTCTACATTCCAAATAAAAATCCTTTTTTTATTATAATTTTTTTATTATATTTTTTAATTTTTTAATAAAAAAATTAAAATGCACTTTGCTAAGCAAAATGCATTTATTTATTTAGCGTAATCTACCGCTCTTGTTTCTCTTATAACATTAATTTTAATTTGACCTGGATATTCTAGGTTTTGTTCTATATCCTTAGATAAATCTCTAGCTAATTCTACTATTCCAGCGTCATCTAATTGATCTGGTTTAACCATAATTCTTATCTCTCTACCAGCCTGAATTGCATATGATTTTTCTACACCTTCATAAGAATTTGCAATTTCTTCAAGCTTTTCTAATCTCTTAATATACGCTTCTAGGGTTTCTCTCCTTGCCCCTGGTCTTGCAGCTGATATAGCATCTGCTGCTTGAACTAATACAGCTTCTAGTGTTAACATTTCAACATCTCCATGATGGGCTGCAATTGCATTAGCTACAATAGGAGATTCTCCATATTTTTTAGCTAAATCGCCGCCAATTACAGCATGACGGCCTTCATCTTCTTTCGATGCTACTTTGCCAATATCATGTAATAGGCCAGCTCTCTTGGCTAAATTTACATCTAAACCAAGTTCCGAAGCCATAATACCGGCTAAATAGGCAACCTCAATTGAATGTTTTAACACATTTTGTCCGTAACTAGTTCTGTACTTTAGCCTACCAAGTAACTTAATGATTTCAGGATGAACTCCGTGCACTCCTACTTCAAGAGTTGCTTGTTCTCCTTCTTCTTTAATATCATTTTCAACATCCTTAGTAGCTCTTTCTACCATTTCCTCGATTCTAGCTGGGTGAATTCTTCCATCTACAATTAACTTTTCTAAGGCTATTTTAGCAATTTCTCTCCTTACAGGATCAAAACTTGATAAAATAACTGCTTCTGGAGTATCGTCTATAATTACATCTACTCCTGTTAATGTTTCTAGGGTTCTAATATTTCTACCTTCCCTACCTATAATTCTTCCCTTCATCTCATCATTTGGAAGGGCAACAACATGTACTGTTGATTCTGATACATGATCTGCTGCACATCTTTGAATTGCAGTAGTTATTATTTCTCTTGCTTTTTTCTCTGCTTCTTCTTTAGCTCTTGCTTCAATATCTTTAATCATCATAGCAGTTTCATGTGTTATCTCTCTTTTTACTTCACTTAAAAGAATTTCTTTAGCTTCCTCAGAAGTTAATGCTGATATTCTTTCAAGTTCTTCTCTTCTCTTAGCGTAAAGTTCTTGAACGCTTGCTTCCAGATCATTGATTTCTTGTAACCTTTTATTTAAAGATTCTTCTTTCTTTTCTAAAAAATCACTTTTCTTATCTAATGATTCTTCTCTTTGAATTATTCTTCTTTCAAGCCTTTGGACTTCATTTCTTCTTTCTCGACATTCTTTATCAAGATCATTTCTTAATTTATGAACTTCTTCTTTTGCCTCTAAAATTGATTCTTTCTTTATTGCTTCAGCTTCTTTTTTAGCATTTTCTAAAATTTCGAAAGCTTCTCTTTCTAAACTTTCAATCTTCTTTTTAGATGCACTCTTTATAGCGTTATAAAGTATTAAGCATATAACTGCTAATACTATAATTCCAACTATAATTTTAATAAGAATTTCCATATAAAACACCTCCTCCATTTAATAAACAATTTGTTTAATGAAAATGTAGAGGTATCATAATTAATCTAACTGATATTTGAAATAGGATAAACCAGTATTTGTTATTATTTTATCTTAATTTTAAAATTATGTCAAGTTTAGTTGAATATTTTCCATAACATCGTTTTCATTTTATCAATGTATAAATAGCCCATCAAAAAATAGCCGATGAAATTGCACACCGACTATTATTATACACATAATTACCAAGTTTATTCAATAAATAGGAAAAATTATTCTGCCTTTTTTTCTTTATCTTCTTTTGCTTCTATTGAAACTTTAGCCAATGGAAGATTATATTTTTCTCTAATTTGATTTTCAATTTCTAATGCTAATTCTGGATTGTCTTTCAAATATTGTTTCGCATTTTCTCTTCCTTGACCTAATCTTACATCCCCATAAGAGAACCAAGCACCGCTTTTTTGTACAATACCTTCCTTAACTCCAACATCTACAATATTGCCTGTTCTTGATATTCCTTCATTATACATAATATCAAATTCAGCTTGTTTGAACGGAGGAGCAACCTTATTTTTCATTACCTTAACTCTTGTTCTGTTTCCTATAATATTTTCACCTTGTTTTATAGAATCAGTTTTTCTAACATCTAATCTAACAGAAGCATAGAATTTTAAAGCTCTACCACCTGTAGTAGTTTCAGGGTTCCCAAACATGATACCAACCTTTTCTCTTAATTGGTTAATAAAAATAGCTATACATCCTGTTTTTTGTATTGCACCAGTTAATTTTCTTAAAGCTTGAGACATTAACCTTGCTTGAAGTCCAACATGAGAATCTCCCATTTCCCCTTCTATTTCAGCCCTTGGAACTAATGCTGCAACAGAGTCAATAACTATTACATCAATTGCACCAGATCTAACTAACGCTTCTGTAATTTCTAATGCCTGTTCCCCAGTATCAGGTTGTGATACTATAAGGTTATCAATATCAACTCCTAAATTCTTAGCATAATTTGGATCTAAAGCATGTTCTGCATCTATAAAAGCAACTGCTCCTCCTTGCTTTTGTGCTTCTGCCGCAACATGAAGAGCAACTGTTGTTTTTCCTGAACTTTCTGGTCCAAATATTTCTATAATTCTACCTCTTGGAAGTCCACCTATCCCTAAAGCTATATCTAAATCAAGACATCCTGTTGAAATAGTATCAATATTTAATGTACTATTTTCTCCCAACTTCATTACTGAACCCTTACCAAATTGTTTTTCAATTTGGGACATTGCATTTTCTATGGCTTTTAACTTATCTATATTTATATTTCCCATATAGCACCTTCCTCTCCAAACGAACATTTGTTCTATGTATTTATTATAATTTATTTTTTTTATATAGTCAATATTTATATAATATTATTTATATAAAAAGCTCCAACTTTATTAGATGGAACTTTATTATTAATTATATCCTTTTTTTTATTCAGATAAACAGTTTAGTAATAAACTATTAAAAACTTTATTACTTGTTACTATTTACTACATTTTTATTTTTTACAAAATAATCAATTCCTGAAATTATTGTAATTATAACTGCCAATATTAAAATATATTTTGAACCATACATAATTATATAATTTAGAATTTGATTTTGAGTAACTGATGTGTATAAATAATCAACTGATTCAATATTTACTCTAAATAAGCATAGTAAAATAGCAATTATTTGTGTAACAGTTTTAACTTTTCCCCAAATACTAGCTGCAATGACCTTTCCTTCTGATGCAGCAATTGTTCTTAATCCTGAAACAGCAAATTCTCTTGCTATTATTACAACTGCTGCCCAAGCTGGAATTATCTTTAATTCTACTAATGATATTAATGCTGCTGTAACTAAAAGTTTATCTGCTAAGGGATCCATAAATTTACCGAAAGTTGTTATTTGATTTCTATTTCTTGCTATATAGCCATCCAGCTGATCTGTGACAGATGCTATAACAAATATTATGGTAGCAATAAATGTTCCATAAGGAATATCTTTAACAGCTATAAAAACCAAAAAAACTGGAACTAATATAATTCTAAGCATTGTAAGCTTATTTGCTAAATTCATTATATATCTCTCCTATTAAATCATAATCTAGAATTTTATTTATCTTAACCTTAACTATATCACCTTTATTAAGGGCTTTTTCAGTTTCTACAAGTATGTTTCCATCAATTTCTGGAGCCATCTCAGTGCTTCTTCCTATGAAATATTTTCCTTTTCTTCCTTCAATAATAGTATCATAAATTTTTGAAATTTTCAATTTATTTAGATTTACTACAACCTCTTTCTGTATTTCCATAAGTCTGTTGTATCTTTCAACTTTTACTTTTTCTGGAACATGATTATTCATTTCTGCTGCCGGAGTTCCCTCTTCCTTAGAATATGTAAATACTCCAACATTGTCTAATTTATACTCCTTCAAAAATTCTTCTAATTCTTTAAAATCTTCCTCAGTTTCGTTAGGGAAACCTACAATTAGAGAGGTTCTTAATACTATATTAGGTATTCTTTCTCTTAACTTATTTATAATAGCTATTACTTTTTCTTTATTTGTCTTTCTAGCCATCATTCTTAAAATTTTACTACTTATATGTTGTATAGGTAGATCCAAGTATTTTACTACTTTTTCATTATTTGCTATCTCCTCTATTAATTCATCTGTAATTTCTTCTGGATAGCAATAAAGAAGTCTAATCCATTGAACACCTTCTACCTTTGATATTTCATTGATTAAAATATGAAGTCTTTTACCATTATAAATATCAGTTCCATAATTTGTCAAATCCTGTGCAATTAATATTATTTCCTTAACTCCATTTTCAGCTAACTGTTTTACTTCCTTTATTATGGATTCTATACTCCTACTTCTAAATTTTCCCCTTATTTTGGGAATTATACAGTAAGTACAATGATTATCACAGCCTTCTGCTATTCTTACATAGGCTAAATGCTTATCTGTTGTTAATAACCTTTCTCCCTCATTTATGTTTTCATCACTATAATTTGCTGAAAGTATATTTCTTTCTCCTTTTATAAAGTCCAATATAAGTTTGTGTATCTTCATATAATCATTAACACCCATAAGGATGTCTATCTCTGGCATTAACTTTAATAGCTCTTCTCCATATCTTTGAGTCAAGCAGCCAGTTGCAATAAGCATTTTACATTTATAATTTTTCTTATATTCCGCCATTTCTAATATAGTATTAATAGATTCCTGCTTAGCACTTTCGATAAATCCACAAGTATTAATTATTATAATGTCTGCTTCCTTCGGATCATTAGTAATTTCATAAAATTTATTAATTGTTCCTAATATAAGCTCTGAATCAACTCTGTTTTTATCACAGCCCAAGCTTATCATTCCAACTTTATATTTTTCCAAATTTCTTCCTCCTAAGTTTTAATTTATAACATATTTATTTTAATGGAGAAAAAATGCATTTACAATATTTTTATTATAAATCCAGTTCTTCTCTTGAAATTAATACTTGCCTTGGCTTACTTCCATCTTTTTCTGAAATAATTCCTCTTACCTCTAATTCATCCATTATTCTAGAAGCTCTATTAAAACCTATTCTCAATTTTCTTTGCAGGAAAGATGTAGATGCCTGATTATATTCAACTACAATTTTTATTGCTTCCTCTAACAGCTCATCTGCTCCCTCTTCTTCAGCTTTCTTACCTTCTTCCTTTACACCCATTTCAATATGCTCTAGTATTTCTTCTTCATAATCAGCCTTAATACTATCTTCCTCTTTTATAAAATTAACTACCTTTTCAACTTCTTCTTCTGAAATAAAAGCACCTTGAACTCTTAATGCTTTATTTTCCCCTAAAGGACTATACAGCATATCTCCTCTTCCTAAAAGTTTTTCTGCTCCGACATGATCTAAAATTGTTCTGGAATCTATTCCTGATGAAACAGCAAAGGATATTCTAGATGGAATATTTGCTTTAATAACACCAGTTATAATATCAACAGAAGGTCTTTGAGTTGCAATTATTAAGTGCATTCCTGCTGCCCTTGCCATTTGTGCAAGTCTACAAATATAGTCTTCTACATCATTTGGACACGCCATCATTAAGTCTGCAAGCTCGTCAACTATTATTACTATATATGGAAGTTTTTCTTCTACTATCCCCTTATCAGCTAAAGCATTATAACCTTCAATATTCCTTACTGAAGATTGAGCAAATAATTTATATCTCTTATTCATTTCATTTACTGCCCAGTTTAATGCTGCTGCCGCCTTTTTAGGATCAGTTACAACAGGTATTAATAAATGTGGAATTCCATTATATACACTAAGTTCAACTACTTTTGGATCCACAAGTAATAATCTTACTTCTTTTGGACTATATTTATATAATAAACTAACTATTAAAGAATTAATACAAACTGATTTTCCTGAGCCTGTAGCACCTGCAACCAACATATGAGGCATCTTAGCCAGATCCCCTACCACACATTTCCCTGCTATATCCTTTCCTAAGGCAAAGGCAAGTTTATGATTAGAATTTTTAAACTCTTTTGAATCTAAAACTTCTCTTAAGAGTACAGGTGTCTGTTTTTTATTAGGAACTTCAATTCCTATAGCAGCCTTTCCTGGTATTGGAGCTTCCATTCTTACTCCGCTGGCTGCTAGGCCTAAAGCAATATCATCCTGAAGATTTACTATCTTTGAAACCTTAACTCCTGGACTAGGCTGTATTTCAAATCTTGTGACTGAAGGCCCCTTTGTTACCTGAACTACTTTAGCATCCACTCCAAAATCATTTAATATTCCTTCAAGCTTTCCAGCACTCTCTATTAATTCCTTTTTATCTTCACTTTTTAACTTCATTTTCGAATTAATATTTAATAAGTCAACTGAAGGATGTATATATTCTTTTACTTCTACTTTATCTTTATTTAAGTGATTTTCAATTTCTTTATTTATTACTTCCTTTACATCATTAGAAAGCTTTTCTTTTTTGAATACTTTTTCTTCAATCACTACTTCTTTATCAGCTTTATTATCACTAATCATTTCTTCATCATAAACTTCTATATTAAAAGGATTATCAGTTTTACTAGAATTATCTTCCTTTATATCATCTAATGAAGAATTTTTCATAAAATCTAATATTTTTATTTTATTATTAATTCCATTTATGAATTCTTCCCTTTCTTTTACTTCTGGAACAACTTCAACTAAAGAAGACTTTTTAGAGCTTTCCTTAGAATGCTGCTTTTCTTCTTTCTTAATCTTCTTTTTAGTAAACTTTTTACTATTTATTTTTTCTTTTAGACACATAATAATATCGTATAAAGTTATATTCATTATTAAAGTTGAACCAATAGCCCAAACTGAAAAATATAGTATATAAGAACCTGGAAAACCTATTAGCTTAAATAAAGGATATGCTATTAAATGTCCTAAAAATCCTCCATTTATTCCATCTTCAAAAACAATTAAATCCCAAGTTTCTTTGAAACCTTCTATTCCTTTTAAAATATGAATACTTGCTGTAGCACAGCCTAAGGTTATTGCTATTATTATTAATGTAATTCCAAAAATTCTTCTTGATATTTTAATACTTCCTTTGGATATTATTACATTATATCCAAAGTATATTAAGTATAATGGTAAAACATATGCGCTTATACCAATCAATCTATATATTATTTGTCTTGAAATTACCGATAAGCTTCCTGCTAAGCTTGTATAAATAGCAATTCCTGATAATAATCCTGATGCAATATATACTATTCCTTTAATATCGCCATTTTCACTTTTCTTCTTTTCTTCTTTTTTAACTGTTTTTTTCCCTTTACTTCTAGGCACTAAATCACCTCTTACGCATATTTTCCAATTTTACATATACATAATAATATTATAAACTTTATAAGAAAAAAAGCAATTTAAATAACTTATATTATTTAAATTGCTTTCTTTTTATTATTTATTATTTTCCTTCTCTTCAATTAATTCTTTTAATTTATTTAAAGCATCATTTATTCCTCCAACTTCGTCTATTAAACCACATTGCACAGCCTGTTCACCAATTAAAATTGTTCCCATATCATTTAATAATTCATCAGATCTTAACATCATTTCTTTTAATTTTGCTTTTTCTATTTTTGATGTTCTTACTATGAAATTATCAATTCTTTCCTGCATTTTTTGAAAATATTCAAAGGTTTGAGAAACCCCAATCACAAAACCATTCATTCTAATTGGATGAACAATCATTGTAGCTGAAGGAGTTATAAAGGAATAATTAGATGATGTAGCAAGAGGTACTCCTATTGAATGACCTCCACCAATTACTATAGATACTGTTGGCTTTGATAAAGAATTTATCATCTCAGCAATAGCTAAACCTGCTTCAACATCACCACCAACTGTATTTAATACAATTAATACTCCTTTAACTTTTTCATTTCTTTCAAAGGAAATTAACTGAGGAATAACATGTTCATATTTTGTAGCTTTAGCCTGAGCTGGAAGGACTTGATGTCCTTCTATTTGTCCTATTATAGGTAATACTTGAATAGATTCGTCTTCACTTTCATTTGCAGTACCAAATTCCTTTATTTCTTGAAATTTTTCCTTTAGCTCCTCATTCTCTTCCTTTGTATCTTTATTCCCATTTTCATTAATTAAAGTAATATCTTTATCATATATTGTACTATTTTTGCTTATTCCTAAAACTTCATTTTCTTTATTATTTTTAAGTTTTAAAATCCCAAATCTTTTCATAGCAAATCCTCCTATACAGTTCTATTTTGTACAGGAGGATGTATTTTATTCATTAAACAGAAAAACTTCATGAAGTAAATTTAATGCCTTCTCTAAATTTCTATTATCAATTAAAATCCAAATTGTCATATTTGAATCGGCTGTTTGAAGTATTTCTATATTTTCTTTTCTCAAAGTATTAATTATTTTAGCCATTATTCCAGGAACACCAATCATTCCAATTCCAACTATTGCAATTTTACAACAATTATCTTTTACTTCATATTTTATATTTAATTCCCTTAATAAATCTTCTAAAATTAATTTTTCTTTTAAATCGATAGTAAAAATCTGTTCAGTAGGAAAGATATTTATTAAGTCCAAACTTATATTTTTTTGCGCAATTTTATCTAATAAAGTTCTATAATTTCTATTATTATTTTCATTTAGCTTTACAGTTATCTGAACTCTATCCTTTAAATGAGTAATTCCTGTAATGTGTTTATCATTAGTAGAAAATATTTTATTATTAATTAAAGTTCCCTCTGAATCCTTCATTGTATTTTTTATATAAATAGGAATATTAGACTCTTTAGCAAAATTAACTGCTTTAGGATGAATTACTTTTGCTCCTTGATTAGCTAATTGAAATACTTCTTCATAACTAATGTTTTGAATTAAATTAGCTTTTTCTACTATTCTTGGATCAGCAGTCATCATACCATCTACATCCGTATATATTTCTATGCCTTCAGCTTTAAGATAAGCCCCTAATATGCAGGCTGAAGTATCACTTCCACCTCTTCCAAGAGTAGTAAAATAGCCTTTTTCAGTAATACCTTGAAATCCTGCAACAACAGGAACAATACCCTCTTTTATAAGTTCCCTTAAATTATGAGTATTTACATAAGTTACATTAGCTTCAGTGAATTTATCATCTGTTATTATACCTGCTTGACCACCAGTAAGTGGAGTAGCATTAATTCCTGCATTAATTAATGCATTGCTCATTATAACTGTACTTATTATTTCTCCACAGCACATAAGCATATCAGTTCCTTGTAGGTTACCCTTTTTATAATTATCATCAATAAGTGAAAGAAGAGTATCAGTAGCATAAGGATCTCCTGCTCTTCCTATGGCAGAAACAACCACTACAGGAGAATAGCCTTCTTTTATTGCTTTCTTAACTTTAGCTACTACTTGATTTCTTCTTTCTTCAGTAGATACAGAAGTACCACCAAACTTTTGAATAATTATTTTCAAGTAATAACCCCCTACAAAATTCTATGCTCTTGTTCTTTTTATCTTACTCCTATCCGCTGAAACTACTATAACATTTGCTCCTATTTTAGTTACAAAATCCCATGGTATTTCCACATATTCTTTACTACCAAAGAATCCGAATTTACTGCCATAAACAGCAGCTACAATATATCTCAAGTTTCCTTTTTCATCTATAATAAAGTCTAAATCATGCTGAGTATCATATTTTTCTGCCTCTTCAGTATTAAAAATCTCATAAGTCTCTAATTCACTAAGCAGTCTATATTTATTTTCTTCATTAAATTCTTCATGATAATAATCACTTTTTTTTCTATCTCCTCTTAACATAAGATCCACCTCCACTTTACTCTTATTGTAAATCTTATGATAATAGGAGTTCTTTTATTACATAATATTATTATACTTTTTGTGAATTTAAGATTTTAAAAGCATTTATATTAGGTTCTATACTATTATTTAACTTTTCAAAATCAACATCAGGACCTACATAAGCTGTGCTTATTATGCCTGGTTTAAAGCAAGTATCTAATACATAATTTATGTCGTCATTATTTATAGTGTTAATTTTTTCTATAACTTCTTCTTGAGTTTTTATTTTACTTTGTAATAATAAGGATTTAGCATTTGCAAACATTCTTGAAGATGTACTTTCTAAACCTAAAATATAGCCGGCTTTAATTTTCTCCTTATTTATTTCTAATTGTTCTTTCGTTATTCCATTTTTTACAAAATCATTAAGTTCTTTATTTATTGCATCTAAAGCCTTTTCTGCATATTGCTTGCTTACTCCAGTATAAATATTATTTACTCCTACTCCTAAATAGGGTTGAGCATAAGAATAAATTGAATAGCAAAGACCTAATTCTTCTCTGACCTTTTGAAATAGTCTTGAAGAAGCTCCACCACCAAAAATATTATTTAAAAGCAATAAAGCATAGGATTTATCATCAGCATATGGCAATCCTTTTAATGCCAAATTTATATGAAGCTGCTCTATAGGTTTATTTGTATACATAGTTCCATTTATTATTTCTGGTTCTTCATAAAATGGCCTATACTCATCTTCAGACTTCCATCCGCCAAATTTCTCTTCAAGGATTTTTTTTAATTCCTTTTCATCAAATTTTCCACATATAGATACGACAGAATTATTAGGTGCATAATGACTTCTTACAAAGCTTTTAAGTTTATTTTGATTAAAAGATTTTATATTATCACTAGTTCCAAGGATTGGATAAGATAATGGATTATCTCCAAACATTGCCTTTGCTTGAATATCACTTAAGACATCTTCTGGACTATCTTCACTCATATTAATTTCTTCTATTACTACTCCTTGTTCTTTCCTTATTTCTTCCTCATCAAACTTTGAATTTATAAGCATATCAGCTAATATATCAATCGCTAAATTTACATGGGTATTTAATGCTTTAATATAATAACAAGTTACTTCTTTACTTGTATAAGCATTAATCTGTCCTCCTACATTTTCAATTTCCTCTACTATTTCCTTTGAATTTCTTTTTTCTGTTCCTTTAAAAAACATATGTTCAATAAAATGAGAAATGCCATTCACTATTAAATCTTCATTTCTTGAACCATTTTGAACCATTACGCCTACGCTAATTGAATTTACATGTTCTATGTACTCTGTGACTATTCTAAGTCCATTATTTAATTTATAGATGTTATACATAATACCTCCTCATATCATTAATAATAAACTTCAATTAATTTTACTATTATTGAAGTTTTTATATTAAGATTATTTATGATTATAGTTATATTTTAAATAATTTACAACAAAATATCCTAAATATTAATTATATTCTATATTATTAATAATCCTAAAAAATAAAAAAAGGCAATAAATTGCCCTTTAATACTACTTTTATTGATTGTCTTTATTATCCTTAACCTGCTCTAATAAAGCATCTTTTCTAGAAAGATTTATTCTTCCTTGACTGTCTATATCAGTTACCTTAACCAAGATTTCATCACCAATAGAAACTACATCTTCAACCTTATTTACTCTTTCTTTATCTAATTTTGATATATGGCATAAGCCTTCTTTATTAGGAAGTATTTCAACAAAAGCTCCAAAAGGAGTTGTTTTTATAACCTTACCTAGATAAATTTCTCCTGATTTTACTTCTTTAGTTAAACCTTCTATAATTGATATAGCTCTATTTACACCTTCATGATTTGTTGAAGAAACAAATACTGTTCCATCTTCTTTAATATCTATCTTAACTCCAGTTTCTTCAATAATCTTATTAATAACTTTTCCACCTGTACCAATAACATCTCTAATCTTTTCAGGATTAATATTAATAACGGATGTCTTTGGTGCATATTTAGAAATTTCTTTTCTTGGTTCTGGAATACATTCTTTAATTTTTTCAATTATTTGAAGTCTTGCCTTTCTTGCACCATATATAGCATCATGAATTACTTTAAAGCTTAGGCCTTTAATTTTAGTATCAACTTGTATTGAAGTTATTCCGACCTCTGTACCAGCTACTTTAAAGTCCATATCTGCAAAGAAATCTTCAAGTCCTTGAATATCTGTTAATACTTCTTCTCTTGATAAATCTTCTGAAGTTATAAGTCCCATTGCAATACCAGCTGCCGGTCTTTTAATTGGAACACCTGCATCTAATAACGCTAGAGTACTTCCACAAACTGCAGCTTGTGATGTTGATCCATTTGAACTTAAAACTTCTGAAACTAATCTTATTGTATAAGGGAATTCCTCTTCAGATGGTATAAGTGGTTCTAATGCCCTTTCAGCTAAAGCACCATGACCTATTTCTCTTCTTCCTGGTCCTCTTAGCGGCTTCACTTCTCCTACGGAATATCCAGGGAAGTTATAATGATGCATATATCTCTTAGATTCTTCTTCACCTATGCCATCAATTATTTGAATATCACCAACTGCACCTAAAGTTGCAACAGTCATTACTTGAGTTAATCCTCTTGTAAAGATACCAGTTCCATGGGTTCTTGGTAAAACTCCTACTTCACAGCTAATTGGTCTTATTTCATCAAAAGCTCTTCCATCTGGTCTTCTATGATGATTTAGAAGCATGTCTCTAACAACTTCTTTTTGCAGATTATATAATATTTCTTTAATATCAGCTATATTATCTGGATATTTTTCTTCAAATTCAGCATAAACCTTTTCAGTTAACTCATCTACTGCCTTATTTCTTTCATCCTTATCTGTAATCCACATAGCTTCTTTTATCATTTCGCCAGCAAATTCAGTAATTTCTTTTTCTAGATCTTTATTTGGTTCATATAATTCTGGAACTATTTTTTCTTTACCAAACTTAGCTACTGCTTCTTCTTGGAATTTAATAATATCTTGACAAGCATCAAAGCCAAATTTTATAGCTTCAATCATAACATCTTCTGGAATTTCATTTCCACCAGCCTCAATCATCATTACTCTATCTTTTGTTGCACAAACTGTTAAATGAAGATCGCTTTCTTCTCTTTCGCTTGAGGTTGGATTTATAATGAATTTTCCATTTACTAATCCTACTTGAACTGCTCCTACAGGTGTTGAGAAAGGAATACTTGATAAGCATAATGCTAAAGACGCTGCATTAATTGCTAAAATTTCTGGCAAATTATCTTTTTCTACTGATACCACCGTACAAACTACTTGCACATCATTTCTATATCCCTTTGGAAATAGTGGTCTTAAAGGTCTGTCTACAGCTCTTCCGTGCAATATTGCATTTTCGGAAGGCCTGCCTTCCCTTTTTATAAATCCTCCAGGAATTTTTCCTACTGAATAAAGTTTTTCTTCATACTCAACACTTAATGGGAAAAAATCTATACCTTCCCTTGGTTTTTCTGAAGCATTAACATTAGTTAAAATAACTGTATCACCATAGCTAATAAATGCTGCTAAATTTGATAACATTCCAATATTACCAAATTCTAATTTTAATTCTCTTCCAGCAATATTAGTTTTTAATACATTTTTCATTAAGCAACCTCCTTTCGGTCCTCTTACAGTTTTTAAAATAATTAAAATAATAGAGCGGCTTAAAAACCGCTCTAAAGACTATCTTCTTAAGCCTAATCTTTTTACTATAGATCTATATCTTTCGATATCTTGATCTGCTAAATAGTTTAGAAGACCTCTTCTTTGTCCAACCATCATTAAAAGACCTCTTCTTGAGTGGTGGTCTTTTTTATGTTGCTTTAAGTGTTCAGTTAAAGCATTGATTCTTTCAGTTAATAAAGCAATTTGTACTTCTGGTGAACCAGTATCTCCTTCATGTCTTCCAAATTCTTTGATTATTTCTTGCTTTCTTATTGCGTCCATTTATCGCACCTCCATAATAATTATCCCCTAAATCCATGAAATGAGACAGCACCCTCATATCTTAGAATTAGGTTCTCCATTTGATATTATAACAAATGATATTTATATTGTAAATTATAAATTTACATAATTTTTATTTCTATATTCCTAGATTTAGCATAAGCTTCATCTTTTTTGAGCTGGTTTATAAGTTCATCTAAACTATTAAATTTTATTTCATCTCTCATTCTATTAATAAAATATAACCTAATTTCTTTACCATATATTGTTTCTTCAAAATCTAAAATAAAGGTTTCTATAGTTAATTCTTTCCCATTTACTGTAGGATTATTCCCAACAGAAGTTATTCCCTTATAAATTTTATTATTAAATTCTACATTAGTATAATATACTCCCTTTTTAGGAATAATATTTTCATGATTTACCTTTAAATTAGCAGTAGGAAAACCAATAGTTCTTCCTAACTTTTTGCCATGAATGATTTCCCCTTTAATTGAATAATATCTTGATAGCATTTTAGAAGCTTCATCAACTTCTCCCTCAGATATTGCCTTTCTTATTCTACTACTGCTTATTACATCATCTTTATAAGTATAAGGTTCCATAACAAATAATTCATAACCATATTTATCCTTTAGAGCTTCTAATAGCTTTATATCTCCTAGATTTTTATATCCAAACCTAAAATTAAATCCAACAACAATTCCCTTAATATTATATCTTTCACAAAGCATCCTAATAAAATCTTCAGGCTGAATATGCATAAATTCTTTTGTAAATTCTTTTAATATTACAATATCAATTCCTTCTTGTTCCAAACATTTTATCTTACTTTCTAAATCCATAATTAACTTTGGAACCTTATCTGGATTAATTAAAGTTTTTGGATGATTTTTATATGTAAATACTATACTATTTCCATTATTTTTTTTAGAAATCTCAACTGTCTTCCTTAGAAGGGATAAATGTCCATAATGAAGACCATCAAAACTTCCTAATGCAACATAATTAGGCTTTTCCTTATCTTCTATATTAATATCATCATCAACTATTTTCATAATATCCCCCTAAATAATAAGTAATTTTTCAATTTTAAACCCCTTACCATCAGCCTTTCCAAGACCAATAAATTTTTTATTTTCATCATATACTCTATATAGCTTACCAATTTCCACCTTACTCTTAGTAAGTCTTTTATCAAAAACTTTAACACCATTTATCAATAGCTTTGAAAATTTATTTGATATAATAAGCTTATCATAAGAAGATAAAGCTTCATCTATACTAATAAGATAGTCTTTTATATTTTCGGAAGTTAAACAGTCAATATTTATGGCTCCTTCCTCTGAAAAATTTGAAGTTCTAGTCCTTTTAAGCTCTGTCATTGTAGCTCCAACTTCTAATTTTCCTCCAATATCATAGCAGAGACTTCTTATATATGTTCCCTTTGAACACCTTACCTTCATTTTTACATAGGGGTTATTAATTACAATGTTAGTAATTTCTTTGATATTTACAAGCCTTCCTTCTCTAGGAACTTCAATTCCCTGTCTAGCTAATTCATAAAGCCTTACTCCATTTTGTTTTAGAGCAGAATACATTGGTGGAATTTGATAATACTCCCCAATAAAAGAATTAATAACTTCTTCTATTTTCTTATTTTCTAAAGTTGATGTATCTTTTTCTTCAATTACTTCTCCCTCTAAATCATAAGTTGTTGTTTTTATTCCTAGTTTAAACTCAACTTCATAGACCTTATCAGAATTCATAATATAATCTATTATTTTAGTTGCTTTTCCAATACAAATTGGTAATACTCCACAAGCTTCTGGATCAAGAGTACCTGTATGACCTACTTTTCCTGTAGCTGCTATCTTTTTTACTTTTCTTACTACATCAAAAGAGGTCATACCTTTATTTTTATAAACATTAATTACTCCATCCATTTTACAACACTTTCCTTATTTCATTAAGTACTTTATCCTCAGCCTCTTCTAAGCTGATATTTTTAAATGTTATTCCAGCAGCTTTAACATGTCCTCCACCACCTAAATTTTCAGCAATTTCTCTAACATCGAAGGCAGTTTTTGATCTAAGACTTACTTTAGACCCATTTTCTATTTCCTTAATTAAAACTGCTAGCTCTATTCCTTTTATTTGTAAGGCAAAAGAAATAATATCAGAAGTATCTCCGATTTCAATACCTAATTCTTTTCCATAAGAGATTGGAATTCTTATTAAAGCCACTTTTCCATTAAATAATAGTTCAATATTACTTAGTGCTTTTCCTATTAGCTTCATCTTTTCAAAGCTATTACTATCAAAAAGATTTTCATATATATTTGTATTATTGACTCCTACATTTTTTAGCTTTGAAGCAATTAGATGAGTTCTTGATGTAACATTTGAGTGTCTAAAAGCACCCGTATCTGTTACTAAAGATGTGTAAAGACATGTGGCAATTTCCTTAATATCATCATTTTCTTCTTCAAAACTTACTCCTAATTTTTCAAGAAGCATAAAAACAATCTCTGCTGTTGCAGCTGCTTTTATGTCAATGTAGTTTTTATTTCCATATTTATCATTACTAATATGATGATCGATATTTATTATTTCTCCTTTATAATCACAAAGATCAGCAGAAATTCTTTCAAAATTACCACAGTCTAAAACAACTACAACTTCTGTCCCATCCTCTGCTTTAACTACTTTACCAGCAGCTTCAGAAGAATTCTTTAAAAATTGAAGATTTTCAGAAATAAGATCCTTTGAAATTAAATAAGCATCTTTATTTAATAACCTAAGTCCATTTAAAAGTGCAAGCGCACTACCTACTGCATCACCATCTGGTGATACATGGTAGGTAATGCCTATTTTTTTGCTTCTTAACAAAGTTCTGCTTATTTCTTCTAAGGAATTCACTACTTTGACCTTCCTTTTTCTATAAGTTCCTCTATTCTCATACCATAGCTTATAGAATCATCTAATTCAAAAAGTATTTGGGGTGTATTTCTTAAGTTTAATCTATGGCCTAATTCCCTTCTAACATATCCACTTGCACTTTTTAATGCCTGAAATGTTTCATTCTTTTCTTCATCATCTTTGGCAAATATACTTACATATACCTTAGCATAACTTAAATCTTTAGTTACCTTAACAGATGTTATTGATACCATTCCAGTCATTCTAGGGTCTTTTATTTCATCTCTTATTATGATGCTTATTTCCTTCTTGACCTCTTCATTAATTCTTCCGCTTCTATAATTAGCCATTAAAATCACCTCTTTTTAAAGCTTTTTTCTTTCGACTGCCTGCATAGTGAATGATTCTATTATATCCCCTTCTTTAATATCATTGAATTTTTCAATGCTTAATCCACATTCATAATTAGCGCTAACTTCTTTTACGTCATCTTTATATCTCTTAAGGGATGCAAGCTTAGACTCAAAAATTACTATTCCATCTCTTATTATCCTTACTTCTGAATTTCTAATTATTTTACCTTCAAGAACATAAGCACCTGCAATAGTTCCTACATTTGAAATCTTGTAAGTTGCCCTAACTTCTGCCTTTCCATGTACAACTTCCTTATATTCTGGATCAAGCATTCCTATCATAGCTGATTTAACATCTTCAATAGCGTCATATATAACTCTATAAGTCTTAATATCAACCTTTTCTCTTTCAGCAGCTGCTGTTGCATTAGAATCAGGTCTTACATTAAATCCAATAAGTAAAGCATTTGAAGCTGTTGCTAAACTTACATCAGTTTCTGTTATTCCTCCAACTGCCCCATGAATAACTCTAACCTTTACATCATCAGTTGACAGTTTTTCTAAAGATTGTTTTAAAGCTTGAACAGATCCTTGCACATCAGCTTTTACTATTATATCTAATTCTTTTACATTACCTTCTTTTATTTGATTATATAAGTCTTCTAATGAAACTCTAGTACTTGCACGTAAGCTTTCATCCTTAATTTTTTCTTTTCTAGCTTCAGCCATAGTTCTAGCAGTTTTTTCATCCTTAACTACTATAAATCTATCTCCAGCTTCAGGTACTTCTGAAAGACCTAATATTTCTACTGGAATAGATGGACCAGCAGATTTAATTTTCTTTCCTTTATCATCAAACATAGCTCTTATTCTACCATAGGTTGAGCCTACTAATATTGAATCTCCTACATTTAAAGTACCATTTTGAACAAGTAAGGAAGCAACTGGACCTCTTCCCTTATCTAATTTAGCTTCAATAACCGTACCTTTTGCCTTTCTCTTTGGATCTGCTTTAAGTTCTTGCATTTCTGCTGTTAATAGAAGCATTTCTAATAATTGATCAATATTTTCACCAGTCTTTGCTGATACTGGAACGGCTATAGTATCTCCACCCCATTCTTCTACTAACACTTCCTCTTCAGCAAGTTCTTGCTTAACTCTATCAACATTAGCACCCGGTCTATCAATTTTATTAATAGCAACTATCATTGGTACGTTAGCAGCTTTACAGTGGCTAATTGCTTCTTTTGTTTGAGGCATTAATCCATCATCTGCTGCCACAACTAAAATAACTATATCTGTAATTTGAGCACCCCTTGCTCTCATTGCAGTAAATGCCTCATGTCCTGGTGTATCAAGGAAAGTAATTTTTTCTCCGTTTAAACTAGCTGTATAAGCACCAATATGTTGTGTTATTCCACCAGCTTCACTTGATGTAACATGAGTCTTTCTAATATAGTCTAATAATGAAGTTTTACCGTGGTCAACATGCCCCATTACAGTAATTACTGGAGGTCTTTTTACTAAATTTTCTTCATTTATATCTTCTTCTAATTCTTCTATTCCTTCCACTTCTAATTCTTTAATTTCTTCGCTTTCTTCTTTTCTAACAGCTAGGCATTCATATTTTTCACAAACTTTTTCTGCAGTTTCAAAGTCTATTTCTTGATTAATTGCCGCCATAACACCTGTGAAGATTAAAGTTCTAATAACATCAGCAGCTGGCTTTCCTAGCTTTTCTGCTAATTCTTTTACAGTTATAGTTTCTCCAATTTCTATAACTTCAGAAGTAGTTTCAGATGATTTTTCTTCTTTATTTTCATTCTTCTTTTTCTTTTTCTTTTTAACTTTAGTATTAACTTCTTCTTCTATTTGTTCCTCATATTCATCTACAATATTTTTTGTTTTTTCTTCTTTTTCTTCTTTTTCTTTCTCTGCAAGTAATTCCTTAATTAAATCTGCGTCCTCTTCTTCTATCACACTCATGTGATTTTTAACATCAATGCTAAATTCATTCATTAATAGTTCAATAAGTTCTTTTGAACTAATTTTCAGTTCTTTTGCCAATTCATAAACTCTTATTTTTGACAATAAAAACACCCCCGATTAAATTTTATTTTTCCTCTTCATAAAGGGTATAGAGTTTTTTAGCCATATTTTCATCTGTGACAGCTAAAATTTTTACTTCTTCTCTACCTATAGAAGTACCCAACTCTTCTTTTGTAAAATCTTCGATAAAATCTATATTTTTTATTTTACAATGATTGATAAATTTCTTTTTAGTACTTTCTGAAGCGTCCTTTGAAATTATAAATAAAGAAATATTTTTTCTATTTCTTTGTTCATCACATTTACTATAGCCTTCAATCAAATTACCTGATCTTTTTGCTAATCCTAAAAAATTAAAGAATTTATTCATTTATTATTTCTTCCTTTAACCTATTATAAACACTTTCATCAATTGCAATATCTAAGCTTCTACTAAGTCTTTTGGTATTGAAGGCTTTTTCTAGACACTCTATGTTTCTACATATATAGGCTCCTCTACCAGATTTCTTTCCAGTTAAATCAACCGAAACTTCTAATTCTGGACTTTTTACAACCCTTATAAGTTCTTTCTTAGGTTTCATTTCCATACATCCAGTACATTTTCTTAAAGGAATTTTCTTTACTTTCATAGAAAAACCCTCCTTATTCTTCAACTGCTTCATCAATATCTGGATTTTCTTCTAAAGCCTCAGCTTGTGATTTACTTTTAATATCTATTTTCCAATTTGTTAATTTTGCTGCAAGTCTTACATTTTGCCCTTCTTTACCAATTGCTAAAGATAATTGATTATCATCAACAATTACTTTGGCTGACTTTGTTTCTTCGTCAGCAGTAACTTCTAATACCTTTGCTGGACTTAAAGCTGCTGCTATAAATTCTTCTGGGTTTTTACTCCATTTTATAATGTCAATTTTTTCTCCCTTAAGTTCATCAACAATCTTTTGTACTCTTGCACCCTTTGGACCAACGCAAGCTCCCATTGGATCAACATTTTCATCATTTGAATGAACAGCAATTTTACTTCTTGAACCAGCTTCTCTTGAAATACTTTTTATTTCCACAACGCCATTATATATTTCTGGAACTTCTAATTCAAATAATCTTTTTACAAGTCCTGGATGTGATCTTGAAACTGTAATTTGAGCACCTTTTGAACCATTTTTTACTTCTACTACATATAGTTTTATTTTTTCATTAAACTTATATTCTTCTCCAGGTATTTGTTCATTAGGTCCAATAGTAGTCTCAATTCTTCCAAGATTAATAAATACATTATTTTTATCTTTTCTTAATACTGTACCAGTAATTATATCATATTCTAGTTCCTTTAATTCATTATAAATAGCATTTCTTTCGGCTTCTCTTATTCTTTGAGTTACTACACCTTTAGCTAACTGAGCAGCAACTCTACCAAAGTTTTTAGGAGTAACTTCTAAATCTACTATATCGTCTAAATCATATCTAGGACTAATAGCCTTTGCCTCTTCTATACTTATTTCTGTTACCGGATCATATACATCCTCAACAACTACTTTTTGTGAATATACACGAATTTCTCCATTATCTCTATTTATACTTACTTTTACATTTTGTGCAGAAGTTGTTGGTCCAGCATAATTTTTCTTATATGCTGCAACTAATGCATCTTCAATTGTTGTAAATAAAAGCTCTTCACTAATCCCCTTTTCTTTTACTATTTCTTTAAGAGCAGCTATAAACGCTTCATTCATTTTAGTATCCTCCTTATTATATTTCCCCTTCTAAATTAGCTGATTTTATTTTTTCTTTTGGAATTTCTATTGTTTCTCCAGCTTCTTCTAAAACAACTGAAGTTTCTTTTACTTCTTTAAGTATTCCTTTGAAATTTTTTCTTCCCTCAAGCCCCTTTGATAGCTTAACTTGAATTTCTTTTCCTATTTGTTTTATATAATGATTATCAGTATATAGTCTTCTATTTAAGCCTGGAGAAGATACTTCTAAATAATAAGCTTCTGGAATTGGATCCTTTTCATCCAATATATCACTTATTCTCCTAGACATAGCTTCACAATCTGATAAAGTTATGCCACCACCTTCTTTATCGATATATATTCTTAAATAATACTCTCCGTCTTCTTTTACATATTCGATGTAATAAATTTCTAAATTTAATTCCTCTGCTATAGGTCTTGCATATTGATCAATTTCTTTAATTAAAGAATCAACCCTCATATTAAGCCTCCTTTATAATAATTTTGAAGATTAAAAGCTATAATAGAAGTTTTCCCAATATTCTATAAAAAAAGCAACTATTTTAGTTGCAATTAAATAGAAAGAGCGGGTATTTAATATCCCACTCCCAAATTCTAGCTATTAGTAAATTACTTCATATTTTTATCCTAACATAATTTAAAAATTAATACAAGTGAAATTTAAAATAAAGATAGAGAAGGAATTAAATTGAAGATTTTTATAGAAAATTTCCCTTATAAATTTTCAATTTCTTTCATTAATTCTTCAATTAAATCTTCTTCCTTGACTTTTTTTATAATTTTACCTTTTTTAAATATTAATCCTTCACCATTACCGCCAGCTATTCCTATGTCAGCTTCTCTTGCTTCTCCAGGCCCATTAACTGCACAACCCATTACTGCAACCTTAATATTTTTATTTATATTTTCTAATCTCTTTTCAACTTCCTTAGCTATCTCAATTAAATTTATTTGAGTTCTTCCGCAAGTTGGGCAAGAAACAAATTCTAGCCCTGTTTCTTTTAATTTTAAGGCTTTTAATATTTCCTTTGCAACCTTTACTTCTTCTATTGGATCACTTGTTAAAGAAACTCTTATTGTATCTCCTATTCCTTCTGCCAATAAAGTTCCAAGACCTATACTTGACTTAATTGTTCCTCTAAAAGGAGTTCCAGATTCCGTTACTCCTAGATGCAGTGGGTAATCGCATTTATCTGCTATCAATCTATAAGCATCTATCATCATAACAACATCTGAAGATTTTATAGAAATAACAATATCCTGAAAGTCTAATTCTTCTAAAATTTTAACATGTTTTAAAGCTGATTCAACCAAACCTTTTGCTGTTGGCTTACCATCTCTTGCCAATATGCTTTTCTCTAAGGAACCTGCATTAACACCAATTCTTATGGGAATATTTTTAGCCTTAGCAGCTTCAACTACAGCCCTTGTCTTTTCTACACTTCCTATATTGCCAGGATTTATTCTAAGGGCTGAAACTCCATTCTCTATTGCCTTAAGGGCTAATTTATAATCAAAATGTATATCTGCAACTACTGGAATTGGTGACTGTTTGCAAATTTCCTCTAATGCTTCTGCTGCTTTCATATCTGGAACAGCACATCTAATTATATCGCAACCTGCAATACTTAGTTCTCTTATTTGAGCAAGAGTTGCTTCTACATCTCTAGTATCAGTATTAGTCATTGATTGAATTGTAATTTTTGCATCTCCACCAACATAAATATTTCCTACTTTTATTTTCCTTGTTTTTCTTCTTTCCATATCTTATCTCTCCTATAAACTTATAGGGAACAGTATATCCTTTATAGTAACTAAAATCATAACTCCAAATAAAAACATAATTCCAAAATAATTTATTGCTGCAACTACTTTTTCTGGAACCTTTCTTCTTGTTATTAATTCAATTAATAATATAACTGTCCAACCGCCATCTAAAGCAGGGAATGGCAGCATATTCATAACTGCTAAATTTATGCTTATATAAGCTAAAAAATAGATTAAATTCCAAATTCCATTTTGAGCTGCTGCACTGGACATTCTAATAATAGATAAGGGACCACCAACGTCTGTTTTTAAATTGATATTTCCCGTAATCATCATTTTTAGTCCAGTAAAAGTTTGATTTACTGCAGAAATAGTTTTATTAAAACTATGTTTAAAACTTTCCAAGATGTTAGGTTCATGAACATATTTAAATGCAAAACCTATCATATATCTTTCACCATCAACATCTTTAACTAATTCTGGAGTTATTGTATATTCATACTTTTCCCCATTTCTTTCTATTACAAAATCTACCGGATTATCCTTTGCCATTCCTATAGCAATTTGAATATCATCTGATGTATAAATTTTATTTCCATTAGCCTTTAGAAATTTGTCTCCTTCTTGTAGTCCTGCTTCCATAGCAGGAGAATTTTCTACAAGGCTATCTACTACTGGCAAGCTATAACCAAATTTATTTAGAATTAATGTGTACATTAGTACAGCAAATAAAAAGTTCATAGCAGCTCCTGCTACTATTACACTTATTCTCCTTAAAGGAGGCTTAGATGAAAAACTTCTTTCATCCTGTACTTCTTCCTCCTCACCTAGCATTTTAACATATCCTCCAATAGGAAACAAACCTAAGGAATATTTTGTTTCTTTTCCCTGAGTAGAAAGTATTTTTGGTCCCATTCCTATAGAGAATTCTTCAACTTTAATTCCGTTAACCTTAGCCATAATAAAATGTCCAAGTTCATGAACAATAATAAGCAACCCAAATCCTATTAACGCATAAATTATATACAAAATACTTCCTCCTAATTCCAATTTTCCCTTACATATTTTCTTACCCTATTATCAATATTTAATATATTCTCCAAAGTAATTTCCTTTGTTTTTTCTTCCTTAAAGTAATTTAAGGTCTTCTCTATTATAGTTGGAATTTCCATAAATTTTATTTTTTCTTCTAATAGTAATGCAACAGCTTCTTCATTAGCACCATTTAAAATACAAGGCGCAAGACCTCCTTCTTTTCCTGCTTGATAAGCAAGTGTTAAGCACTTGAAGGTTTCTATATCTGGCTTTTCAAAGGTTAGTTCATTAATTTCATAAAAATTCAGCTTTTTAGCAATAGAATTTTTTCTTTCCTTTCTATTTAATGCATATTGAATTGGAAGTCTCATATCAGTTGATCCCAGCTGAGCAATAATACTTGCATCATTATATTCAACCATTGAATGTATTATGCTCTGAGGATGAATAACCACATCAATTTTTTCATAAGGACAATCAAATAGAAAATGAGCTTCGATCACTTCTAAACCTTTATTCATTAAAGTTGCTGAATCAATGGAAATTTTTTTACCCATATTCCATTTAGGGTGATTTAAAGCCTCTTCTACTGTAACATTTTTTAAATATTCAGAATCCTTTCCCCTAAAAGGTCCTCCTGAAGCTGTTAAAATAATTTTACTTATATCCTCAGTTTTATAGCCACTTAAAGCTTGAAATATTGCACTATGCTCTGAATCAACTGGATATATATTAATATTATTTTCTCTAGCCATTTTCATAATAAGTTCCCCAGCAACAACTAGTGTTTCCTTATTAGCCAGAGCTATATCCTTTTTTGCCTCTATTGCCTTTATTGTTGGCCTTAGACCAATCATTCCTACAACAGAGGTTACAACCATATCTACCTCATCTAATACAGCAATTTTTTCTAAACCTTCAATTCCAGAATATACTTCTATATTAAAATTATTTTCTATACAATAAGATTTTATGTCATCAGATGCTTTTCTATCCATCATAGCAACATATTTAGGCATAAATTCTTTTATTATTTCTTTTATTTTATTTGTAGATGTATTTGCACTAATTCCTACTAAGTTTATTTCTTTATTAGATTTTCTTATTACATCTAAGGTTTGTGTTCCTATAGAGCCTGTTACTCCTAAAATTGAAATATTACTCATTCTTGCCTCCTAAATTAAATACCTATATAAACTATCTCTTCCTGAGATTATTAGCTTGCCTTAATTTATTTATTTTTCCTTATTATTTTATATTATTATTCTTATAAAAACAATTATTATAAATATAAAAATATATTACTAAATTATTAACAAATAAAAATTATTAATTATTTAAATTATGTAATAAAATATAAAATAAAAAATAACAGCTGAAACAGGATTTTTATAAATACTATTTCATCTGTTATTTTATTAGTATTTATTAATAAGTTTAAACTCCTATAATAAAACTTAAATAATAATAAACTACAAAAGAATTTAACAAGATTGAATCAAATCTATCAAGTATCCCACCATGACCTGGTATTAAGTTACCATAATCTTTTATGCCTACATATCTCTTAATAGATGAGGCTGCTAAATCACCAAATTGTCCCATAATTCCACATAAGGCACCTATCAAGAAAAAATGTATTAGATTTATATTTGCAATTTTATTAAGCATAATTATACCAAAAATTCCACAAGCAATAGTACTTCCTAAAAATCCTCCAATAGATCCTGCAATTGTTTTATTCGGACTAATTTCTGAACATAATTTTTTTCTTCCAAAATATTTGCCGCAATAATAAGCAAGAGTATCTGAAATCCAAGAACCTATAAATATTAGCCAAATTAAATAATTACCATTTTCCTTATAAGTAATTAAAGGAATAAAGCTAAATAGAATTCCAACATAAATAAAACATAATATAGTAAGAGCTGAATCAACAAAATTATATTTTAAATTTATTACAGGAATAATAAGTAATATAATTGATACAAATAATAATACATATACAAATTTTTCGATATTATTATTCATAATATAATAAATAAACAATAAAATATATCCAGCTATAGCTATAGGATTAAATTCTTTTTCCTTTAAAGCATTATAAATTTCATATAATCCTAAAATTGAAATAATAAAAGTAATATATTTTAACCAAACCCCTCCTAAGAAAAGAAAAATTATAAAAGGGGCCATAACTAAAGCTCCAAAATATCTGCTATTTTTTTTCATTATCACACCTCTAAACTATTATATTCCACCATATCTTCTATTTCTATGTTGGAAATCATAAATTGCCTTATGTAAATGTTCCTCATTGAAATCTGGCCAACATATATCTGAATACCAAAATTCTGAGTAAGCACATTGCCATAGTAAAAAATTACTGATTCTTTGTTCCCCTGATGGCCTAATAATAAGATCTGGATCAGGCATATTTTTTGTATATAGATAATTTGAGAATCTCTCTTCTGTTATTTCCTCTAATTCTAATTCATTATTTTTATATTCTTCCGCTATGCTTCTTACTGCCCTTAGTATTTCATCTCTTCCACCATAATTAAAGGCTAAATTCAAAACTAAGCCTTTATTATTTTTAGTCAAACTAACTGACTTCTTTATCTCTTCTTGTGCATCTTTAGGAAGTTTTGTAATATCTCCGGATATTCTAATAACTACTCCATTTTCATTCAATTCCCGAATTTCATTTTTTAAATACTCTACTAATAATTTCATCAAAGCTGATACTTCCTCTTTTGGTCTTTTCCAATTCTCCGTTGAAAAAGCATAAAGAGTTAAATACTTAACTCCAAGTCTATCTGCCTCTTTAAGAATTTTTCTTATAGCTTCAACTCCAGCTTTATGCCCCATAGTTCTTGGAAGGTTTCTTTTTTTTGCCCATCTACCATTACCATCCATTATTATAGCAATATGTTCAGGAATGTTTTCTTTATCTATAACTATTTCTTTTTTATTTTTCTTTATAAAGGATCCTATCATTTTTCCTTCAACCTCCAATATTATATAAGGAAAAAACCCGCTAAAGAGCAGGTTTATATTGACATTATCTCTTTTTCCTTAGATGAAACTATTGAATCTATTTCTTTTACAAATGTATCAGTAATTTTTTGTACTTTTTCTTCAGCTGCTTTTAATTCATCTTCTGAAATTTCACCATTCTTTTTAAGAGCTTTTATTTTATCATTCGCTTCTTTTCTAATAGCTCTTAAAGCAATTTTTGATTCTTCTCCAGTTTTTTTAACAACCTTTACTAAATTTTTTCTTGTTTCTTCAGTTAATTCAGGTACAACTAATCTTATTACACTACCATCATTTGAAGGGTTTATTCCTAAATCTGATATTAAAATTGCTTTTTCTATTTCTTTAATCATTGATTTTTCCCATGGGGCAATTACTAAAACTCTTGGTTCAGGTGCAGATACATTTGCAACTTGATTAATTGGACAAAGACTTCCATAGTAATTAACTTGGATTCTATCAAGCATAGTAGGATTTGCTCTACCAGCTTTCATTGTTGATAAATCCTTCTTTAATACAGAAATTGTTTTATTCATCTTCTCTTCCACTTTTTGAATTATCTCTTTAATCATATAAACCTCCCTATTTTGTACTTGAAACTAATGTACCAATTTTTTCACCAGAAACAGCTTTTATAATATTTCCTGGAGTATCTAATCCAAATACTAGGATTGGAATATCATTATCCATACATAATGAAGTAGCAGTAGAATCCATTACTTGTAATCCTTGTTCTAAAACTTCTATATAAGTTAATCTATCATACTTTTTAGCATCTGAATATAAATTTGGATCCTTATCATAAACCCCATCTACCTTTTTTGCTAATAAGATTACATCTGCCTCGATTTCAGCTGCTCTCAAAGCTGCAGTAGTATCAGTTGAAAAATATGGATTACCAGTACCAGCTGCAAAAATAACAACTCTTCCTTTTTCAAAATGTCTAACAGCTCTTCTCCTAATAAATGGTTCTGCAATTTCCCTCATCTCTATAGCTGTTTGAACCCTGGTTTTTACATCGTTTTGCTCTAAAGAATCTTGAAGGGCTAAAGCATTTATACAAGTTGCTAGCATTCCCATATAATCAGCTTGAGCTCTATCCATGCCTTCTCCGCTTCTACCTCTCCAAATATTTCCTCCACCGACTACTACTCCGACTTCTAAATTCATATTTACTAATTCTTTTATTTCAAGGGCTATTCTTCTTATAACATCAAAATCGAAACCAAATCCATTTTCTCCTGCTAAAGCTTCCCCTGAAATTTTTAGTATCACTCTTTTATATTCACTTTTTCCCATTTTTAGTACCTCCACAAATTTATTTGGTATCTCCTAAAAAAAGGAGAACACAATGTGTCCTCCTTTGTATTACTTAGTCATCTTAGCTACTTCTTCCGCGAAGTTATCTTCAGCCTTTTCGATACCTTCTCCTCTTTCGAATCTTACAAATCTGTTAACTGTTATAGGAGAACCAATTTCCTTTGATTTTTCTTGAAGGTATTTGCTTATGCTCTTATCTCCATCTTTAACCCAAGCTTGATTTAAAAGGCATACTTCTTTGAAGTACTTTTGAATTCTTCCATTAACCATTTTTTCTACAATATTTTCTGGCTTTCCTTCATTTAAAGCTTGAACTCTGTATATTTCTTTTTCTTTTTCTAAAGTAGTTTGGTCTACATCATTTTCACTTAAGAATAGTGGATTTGCAGCAGCAACTTGCATACAAAGATCTTTTGCTACTTCCTTTAATACTGCAGTATTATCAGAATCAGAAGCTAATTCAACAACAACTCCTATTCTTCCGCCTCCATGGATATAGCTTTCTACTAATCCCTTTTCAACAGAGAATTTTTCAAATCTTCTTAATGTCATGTTTTCGCCTAATTTAGCAATTAAAGCTGTTAAAGTTTCTTGAATAGTGCTGTTATCATCATACTTTTCGTTAGCAAGTTCTTCTACTGTTGTTGCAGAAGTCTTTGAAGCTATTTCAGCTATTCTATCAGCAATAGCAACGAATTCTTCGTTTGCTGCAACGAAATCTGTTTCACAGTTTAATTCAATTATTCCAGCTGTTTTTCCGTCTTCAGAAACATAAGTTTTAACAAGACCTTCAGCTGCAATTCTTCCAGCCTTTTTAGCAGCAGCTGCTAATCCCTTTTCTCTTAATATTTCGATAGCCTTTTCCATATCTCCGTTAGCTTCTGTTAAAGCCTTTTTGCAGTCCATCATTCCTGCACCAGTTTTTTCTCTTAGCTCTTTAACTGATTGAGCAGTTATCATAATGTATATTCCTCCTAACTTATTGTAAACCTTATTATTTAGGTTAAAAGGTAAATGAGAATTCTCACCTACCTTTTAATAATTACTCTACTAATTGTTCTCCTTGTCTTCCTTCGATAATTCCATCAGCTATTTTAGCAGTTATTAATTTAACAGCTCTTATAGCATCATCATTTCCTGGAATTACATAATCAACTTCTTCAGGATCACAGTTAGTATCTACTATACCAACAACTGGAATACCTAAAATCTTAGCTTCTGAAATTGCAATCTTTTCTTTTCTTGGATCAACAACGAACATAGCTCCTATATTGTTAGCATCTAAGTTCTTTATTCCTCCTAAGTTTTTTTCTAATTTTTCCATTTCATTCTTTAATTGAGCTACTTCTTTCTTAGGAAGAACTTCGAATGTTCCGTCTTCTTCCATCTTCTTTAAAGCTTCAAGTCTATTGATTCTAGTCTTTATAGTAGAGAAGTTTGTTAGCATTCCGCCTAACCATCTATTATTAACATAATGCATGTTAGATCTTTTAGCTTCTTCTTCAATAGCTTCTTGAGCTTGCTTTTTAGTACCTACAAATAAGATATCCTTTCCTTCAGCTGCAACTTCTTTAATAAAGTTATAAGCTTCATCAATTTTCTTTACAGTTTTTTGTAGGTCAATTATATATATTCCATTTCTTTCTGTGAATATATATGGAGCCATTTTAGGGTTCCATCTTCTTGTTTGGTGTCCAAAATGTACACCTGCTTCTAATAATTGTTTCATTGATATTACTGACATTTTCTTACCTCCTGGTTATTTCCTCCAATATCTTCTTATAAAGCTTCCTTAAATAAGGCACCGTCTTTATAAATCTGATATTGTGTGTATTTTATTACCTTTGTTAGTATAACATAAGCTAATTATAGTGGCAACATTTTTTTTACCAAAATACTTCAATTTTATTTTTCATGCAAAAAGATGCCAATATAAGTTGACATCTTTAATTTATGTTATTTTATTTTTTTAATTCATCTAAAAGTTTATCATTTAATATTTTAATATGAGTTCCTTTCATTCCAAGAGATCTAGATTCTATAACTCCAGCACTTTCAAATTTCCTTAATGCATTTACAATAACACTTCTAGTAATACCTACTTTATCTGCTATTTTTGAAGCTACTAATAAGCCTTCATTGCCATCTAATTCCTCAAAGATATGTAAAATAGCTTCACGTTCAGAATAAGAAAGAGTGCCAATTGCTAATTCTACGACTGCTTTTTTTCTTGCCTCTTCTTCTATTTCATCCTGTTTTGATCTTAATATTTCCATGCCAACTACAGTAGCACTATATTCTGCTAAAACAAGATCCTCATCAGTAAAGTCTCTATCAAATCTAGCAAGTATTAAAGTTCCAAGCCTTTCTCTATTTCCTATTATTGGAACAATAGTAGTTATTTTATTGTCTATAATACAAGCACCCTCACCTTTAAAGACACATTCGCCTTTATTTTTTAAATTTGCAATTGTTTCATTAATATTTAGCAAGCTATCATTATAGCTTTTAGGAAATCTTTTTTCCCTTACTACATAATTTTTCATAATATCACATTCAAAATCTTTAACAAATGTATATCCTAATATTTTTCCTTTTCTACTTGTTACATATACATTACATGCAAGAACTTCACTTAAGATAGAACAAATATCTTCAAAAGCCACAGGTTCAGTGCCAGATTTTTGCAATATTTTATTAAGCTTCCTAGTTTTATCTAATAGTGATGACATTCCACTTCCTCCTATATTCAAAAGCTATTTTTTGAATTTTTAAAATAAATTGAATTTTCAAAAAATATAAACCTTTATTAAAGAATATCATAACTATCCCCTGTTTTCAACATTTTTTTATCTTATTAGACATCGCTAGGTTTATCTTCTTTGTTTAAAATAACTACATTTTTACATTCTTCATTAGCACATTCTGCATAATTTCCTTTTGACTTACCATATTTCAATACCATGTAAGAATTACATTTTTCACATTTTTCTTTTAAAGGTTCGTTCCAGCTTACAAAATCACATTCTGGGTAATTACTGCATCCAAAAAATTTCTTGCCTTTCCTACTTCTTTTAATAATTACCTTTCCTCCGCACTTTGGACAAGGCACGTCTAATTCTTCTACTAATGGTTTTGCATTTTCACATTCTGGATAACCTGGACAAGCTAAAAATTTTCCATATCTACCTTTTTTAATAACCATCATTCTACCACATTTATCACAAGGAATGTCACTCACTTCATCTTCAATTACAACCTTAGAGATTTCCTTTTCTGCTCTATCAATGGCTTCTTTTAATGGCTTATAAAAATCACCAACAATTTTTCTCCAATCTTCTTTTCCCTCTTCAATATAATCTAAATTTCTTTCCATATCTGCTGTAAAATCAACATCTACAATTTCCTTAAAATATTCACTTAAAATATTATTAACTATAATACCAAGCTCTGTAGCTACTAAATTTTTCTTTTCCCTTCTAACATAATCCCTGCTTAACAATGTTGCTATTGTTGGAACATAGGTACTTGGTCTTCCTATTCCCTTTTCTTCAAGAAGTTTAACGAAGGAAGCTTCAGTATATCTTGCTGGTGGCTGAGTGAAATGCTGTTTTCCTTCTATATCTACCTTTGTAAGCTTATTGCCTTCATCTAGCTCTGGTAATGATACATCTTCTTTCTCTTCTTCTGAAGAATATTCATACACCTTCATAAATCCATCAAATTTTATTATTGAACCGTTTGCTTTAAACTTATAATCTCCGTTATTTATTTCGATACTCTTAGTTTTTAATTCACAAGCTTCCATTTGACTTGCCATAAATCTATTCCATATCAAGGAGTATAATTTATATTGTTCAGCAGTCAAAGATTCTTTTGCTATTTCTGGCGTAATTTCTATTATTGTAGGTCTTATAGCCTCATGAGCATCTTGAGTATTTTTCTTGCTTTTATATACCCTCTTATTTTTAGGAGCATATTCTTTACCAAAATTTGAAACAATAAACTCTAATGCTTTTTCTTGAGCCTCATCAGAAATCCTTACAGAATCTGTTCTCATATAAGTTATAAGACCTACAGTACCATAGCCCTTAACTTCTACTCCCTCATATAATACTTGAGCAATTGACATGGTTCTTTTTGTAATAAAATTAAGCTTTTTAGAAGCTTCTTGTTGTAAAGTACTAGTTGTAAAAGGAGGCAATGGATTTTTAATTCTTGTTCCATCTTTTACCTTTGTTACAATAAATTCTCCCTTTTTTAGTTCTTCAATTATTTTATTGCTTTCTTCTTCTGTATTTATTTTTAACTTCTTATTTTTATATTGAACAAGCTTAATAGGAAACTTCTTTCTATCTTTAACAGCAGTACAATCTACAGTCCAATATTCTTTAGGCACAAAGTTTTTAATTTCTTCTTCCCTATCACAAATTAATTTTAATGCTGCAGACTGAACTCTACCAGCACTTAAACCCCATTTAACATTCTTCCATAATATTGGACTTATTTCATACCCAACTAGTCTATCTAATATTCTTCTTGCCTGCTGAGCATCAACTAAATTTATATCTATTTTCCTTGCTTCCTTTATTGATCCCTTAACAGCTTTTTTAGTTATTTCATTAAAGACTATTCTACATTTTTCATTTTCATCTATTTTTAATATATTTGCTAAATGCCATGATATTGCTTCACCTTCACGGTCAGGGTCTGTAGCTAAATATATTTTATCGGCTTTTTTAGCAGCCTTTTTTAATTTATTAAGTAATTCACCTTTTCCTCTAATTGTAATATACTTGGGGTTAAAATTATCCTCAACATCTACACCTAATTTACTTTTTGGCAAATCTCTTACATGTCCCATTGATGCTTCGACTATATAGTTTTTTCCAAGATATTTACTTATAGTCTTTGCTTTTGCAGGTGATTCTACTATTACAAGATTTTGTCCCATATATAAAACTCCATTTTTATTTGGAGTTTTCACCCCCTTAAGTTTTTATAATGATTTTACAAAATAATTGCCTGGAAGGCAAATAATTTCGTTTTTCTTTTGCATTTCAAATAATAACCCAAATAATACCTTCCTGTCAACATTTACACTTTCTAATATTTCATCTAAATGTTTGGGTTCATCACTGATAATATTAAATAAAGACTTTTTTAAAAGGCTAATTTCACTCTTTTCCCTTTCTTTTTTCCTAAGATTAAAAAGACTTCTAAAATCATCTAAGCTTGAAAATATATAAGCCCCATCTCTAATTAATTTATTACAGCCAGAAAAACTTTTCTGAAATATTGATCCTGGAACTGCCACTACCGTTTTTCCTTGATAAAGGGCATAATCCGCTGTAATTAGGGATCCACTTTTCTCTGAAGCTTCAACAACTATTACCCCTTCCGAAATTCCACTTATTATTCTATTTCTCATTGGGAAATAATAAGGTCTTGGTGTAGTCTTTGGAAGATATTCCGATATTATTAAGCCCTCTTTTTTTATCTTTTCATATAAAATTTTATTACTCTTTGGATAAATATAATCCACTCCACAACCTAATACTGCAATAGTTTTTCCAAAATTATCTATAGCTGAACTTTGGGCAACTGAATCTATACCTAAAGCCATTCCACTAACTAAAGTAACATTATTTTCACTTAATTCTTTAGCTATTAATTTTGAAACCTCTATTCCATATTGACTGCAGTTTCTTGCGCCTACTACCGCTATCATCTTAGTTTTTAATAAGTCTAAATTTCCTATATAAAATAGAGCATAAGGTGGATCATATGCACTTAGTAATGACTCTGGATACTCTTCTGAAAAAATTGTAATGTATCCAATTCCTTTTTCCTTCATATATTTTATAAGTTCTTCTATTTCAATTTCATTTGCTTTTATATTTAATTTATATAATTCACTGATTTTATTTATATTATTCCTAATATAATTAATGCTTTTATATTTATTTATTAAATATATCTTTTCTTTATTAGATAAATTTAATAAAATAAACCACAATTCATCTTTATTCATTTCTATCACCTATAACTAAATAATTTCTCCAAAAATATTTTTTCTATAGCCTAAAGCTTCAAAGACATGATATTCATAAACTTTTTCACTTTCATCTAAGTCAGCTAAAGTTCTTGCTATTTTTATTATTTTATCATAGGATCTCATGGTTAAATTAAATTTATCATAATACAATTTGACAAGATCTACTGCTTCATTTGTAATATTAAAAAACTTATACATATCTTTCCCCCTAACTTCTGAGTTATAATTATAACTGCTATTTTTATACCTTTCCCTTTGCATCTCTACAGCCTTCATTACACGCTTCTTCATAGTCTTTGAATCTAATCTATCTTTTTTATCATTGATATCTTCAAGTTTTATTCTTGGAACATAATTTAATATATCTATTCTATCTAAAAGAGCTCGTGACAGCCTTTTTTGGTATCTTTTTATTTCTATTTCTGAACAAGTACAGCTGTTATCCCCAAAATTCCCTGAATAAAGCCCGCAGGGACACGGATTAAAAGCTCCTACTAATAAAAAATTAGATGGTAAATTATAAGAACCATTTAATCTATTAATTCTTATAACTTTTTCTTCTAATGGTTCTCTTAATACTTCTAAAACTTCTCTCTTAAACTCTAATATTTCATCTAAAAATAAGACTCCATTATGAGCTAAAGTTATTTCTCCAGCCTTTAATTCCTTCCCACCACCTGCTAAAGCTGCCTTTGTTATTGTATGATGTGGATTACGAAAAGGTCTATTTATTCCATAGCCCTCTAAATACATACCTGAAGCACTATATATTTTAGCTATTTCCATTTCTTCTTTATATGTAAGATTAGGCATTATAGATGGCAATGCTTTTGCAAGCATGGTTTTTCCTGCTCCCGGAGATCCAAAAAGTAAAATATTATGTCTTCCTGCTGCTGCTATCTCCATTGCCCTTTTAGAAGTTTGTTGTCCAATTATTTCTGAAAAATCTAAATATTTATCATCACTTTTTTTAATCTCTTCATTATTATCAAATTCAAATGGTAATAGATCTTGGTTCTCTATAAAAGAAACTACTTCTTTTAAATTTTTAAAAGGATAAAAATTACCTATATTGAAATACCTCAATTCATTTAAGTTATTATAAGGAAAAATAAAATTATTCTTTTCTTTCTTTTTCCCTTCAAATATAATTGGAAGAACTCCTTTTATTTCTTTTAAATCTCCTCCTAATGAAAGCTCTCCAAATATAATAAAATCTTTAAGATTTTTATGAGTGATTTGTTTTGATGCCATTAAAATTCCTATAGCTATAGGTAAGTCAAATAATGAACCAATCTTTCTTACATCTGCAGGAGCAAGATTTATAGTAATTCTGCCTAAAGGAAATTCATAGCCGCTATTTGTAATTGCAGCTCTTACTCTCTCTTTTGCCTCCTTTATTGGAGCATCAGGTAAACCAACAATATTAAAACTTGGTATTCCCTTCGCAATATCTACTTCTACATTTACTAATATTCCATCAAGGCCGCTATAACTGGCACTAACTATTTCTATAGACATATACATCACCCCTTATTTCTCTTATCTCTTTGAAATTATTGACAATAAACTTTAATTATTAATCATCTTTTTAAGAAATGTTAAACTTTTATTTTATTTGGCAATATTATTAATGGGTGATTTAAATGAAAAACTACAATAAAAATATTGGTGATTACGGAGAAGATATAGGAATAACTTTATTAAAAGAAAAAGGTTACTATATATTAGATAGAAATTTTAGAAATAAATATGGAGAAATAGATGTGATTTGTAAATTTAAAGATATGATTATTTTTGTAGAAATAAAAAGCAGGTATAACAGCTCCTTTGGAAAACCCTCAGAAGCTGTAACCTACTCAAAACAAAAGAAAATTATTAACATATGTAAATATTACATATATAAAAAGAAGTTATTTAATTATAATTGTAGATTTGATGTTATTGAAATATATTTTAACACAAAAAATGATTTAAGTAATATAATTCATATTGAGGATGCCTTTAGAAATTATTAAGTATGTTTTTTAAAAAAGACTTTCTATGTATTTTACAAATTCCTTTTTCTTTAATTGCAGCAACATGTTTTTGTGTGCCATAACCAGCATTCTCTTCAAAATCATAGTAAGGATATTTTTTAGCATATTCTTTCATTAAATTATCTCTATATACTTTAGCTATAATCGATGCTGCTGCAATTGATGCTGATTTTGCATCTCCTTTTATTACTTCCTTATTAGGGATATCAATACCTTTAACTTTGTAACCATCTGATAATACTAAATCAGGTTTTATTTTAATGGACATAGATGCTTCTAAAAAAACTTTATTATTACAATAAGCAATTCCCTTTTCATCAATTTCTTCATTTGAACTTTCTGCAATATAATAAGCTAAGGCCTTTTCTTTTATTATATTTGAAAGTTCTTCTCTTTTTTTCGCTGAAAGCTTTTTAGAATCTTTAAGCTCAAGAATTAAATCTTCCTCTAAAACATTCAAATCAAGAATTACAGCAGATGCAACTATAGGTCCAGCAAGGGGCCCTCTACCTACTTCATCTACTCCGGCAATATATTTAAAATTTCCTAGAGTTTTATCAAAATCATACATCTGCTTAACTCTATATATTTCTTTTTCTATTTTTTCTTTTTCTTTTATTAATTTATTTCCTAATAAATTAATATTTTTTCTTTTATCATTTAGTAGTAATTCTATAATTTTTTCTAATTCTTGATTTTTTCTTTCTTTGCTTATGTCTATTTTATCTACAAATTCTTTCACTTTCTTATAATTTTCTTCTTCTATTTTAAAATTTAATAAACTCATTTTGTTACCTCGTTTTCTATGACTTAAGGTCTTTCTAAGGAAATATTTCCTATTTTTCCTGCTCTAAATTCATCTAGAATTACAGTTGAAATTCTGTCATAGTCGATTTCTCCTCCTTTTATTAAACAGCCTCTCTTTCTTGCAATATTATTTAAAGTTTCTAACGGATCTTCATTTATTTCTTCTATTTTATATCTTTCTTTTAAATTCTCTGGATAATGTTCTTGAAGCCTCTTAACTAAATTATAAGCAAGATTTTCCCTATCCATAATTTCATCCTTTATTGCTCCTGTAAAAGCTAGATTTAATGCAGTTTCTTCATCTTCAAACTTTGGCCATAATACTCCCGGTGTATCTAACATTTCTATATCCATTTTTGTTTTTATCCATTGCTTATTTTTTGTAACACCGGGTCTGTCTCCTGTTTTAGCTATATTATTTTTTGCCATTTTATTTATGAATGTAGATTTACCAACATTGGGAATTCCTACGACCATTACTCTCATTTGAATTTTCACTAAGCCTTTTTCCTTTAATCTATCGTGTTTTTCTTTAAATATTAAATCTAAAGTAGGTCGTATTTGATTTAATCCCTTTCCTGTTAAACAATTTACTTCTATTGCTTTTATATTTTCAGATGATAACTTATTAATCCACATTTTTGTTACTTTTGCTTCTGATAAGTCACTTTTATTTAATAAGATTATTCTTGGCTTTTTCCCGCAAATTTTATCTATATCAGGATTTGCTGAACTATTTGGAATTCTAGCATCTCTAATTTCAATAACAGCATCTACTACTTTTAAATTCTCTTTTATTTCCCTTTGAGTTTTTTTCATATGACCTGGAAACCAATTTATTCTCGGCATAATATCTCCTCCTTATACTTCATTAGAGTTATTATTATCTAATATTAACCTTTTTATATATAGAAAAAGGGACTTTAAAAAGTCCCTTAACTGCCAATAGATATTATTATATATCCATTACATTAATTCTTTAACTTTTGCAGCCTTACCTACTCTGTCTCTTAAGTAGAATAACTTAGCTCTTCTTACTTTACCCTTTCTTACAACTTCGATTTTTTCAATAGTTGGTGCATTTAAAGGGAAAGTTCTTTCTACACCGATTCCATAAGAAACTCTTCTTACTGTGAAAGTTTCTCTTAAACCGCCGTTTTGCTTCTTAATTACTGTTCCTTCGAACATTTGTACTCTTTCTCTAGTACCTTCCTTGATTTTAACATAAACTTTTAGAGTGTCTCCAACATTAAATTGTGGAAGATCATTTCTTAATTGTTCTGCTTCTATTTGTCTTATTAATTCATTCATTGTGTAGTCCCTCCTTGATTAATATTAAGCGTTCTTAACAATTTTACTTGACAGAGGACCGCTCGTACTAACACAAAGGTTATTGTAACATAATTTATATTCTATTTCAACATTATTTTTTATTTTTTAGCAATTTTAAATCTTCCTTACTTAATTTTACTTTATTATATAAATCTGGTCTTTTTTCCTTAGTGACTTCTAGAGATTTTAATCTTCTCCATTTTCTTATATTTTCATGATGCCCTGACAAAAGAACTTCTGGTACAGCCTCTCCTTCAAATATTTCTGGCCTAGTATACTGAGGATATTCTAAAAGCCCATCACTAAAAGATTCCTCTTCAAAGCTTTCACTTTTGCCTAAAACTCCCTCTTTTAATCTTAAAATAGAATCAATTATAGGGATAGCTGCCATTTCACCACCTGTCAAAATGAAATCTCCTAAAGAAATTTCTAAATCAATATATTTATAAACTCTTTCATCTATCCCCTCATAATGTCCACAGACAAAAATTAATTCCTCTTCCTTCGCCAGTTCCTTTGCTAATTCTTGATTAAAAGTTTTCCCCCTAGGCCCTAAAAATATTACCTTTCCTTTATTATTTTTTTTACAATATTTTATTGAATCTGCCAAAGGCTGAGGAGTCATAACCATCCCAGCCCCTCCACCATATGGATAGTCATCAACTTTTTTATGTTTATTTAAAGAAAAATCTCTTATATTTATAGGCTCTATTTCAACTATCTTCTTTTCCCTTGCTCTACCAATTATGCTATGACTAAATATATCAAACATTTCTGGAAACAATGTTAGTATATTAATCTTCATCTTGCCATTCTCCTACAGGTTTAATTATAATTTTTTCTTCCTCTATATTTATATCTAAAACTATATCCAATAATACAGGAATTAATAATTCTTTTGGCTCTCTTATCCAATAAACATCATTATTTTTTGTTTGTATTACATCATAAATTTTACCTAAATTTCTTCCTTCTGTATCATAAACTGTACAGCCAATTAAATCAGCAATAAAATATGTATCTTCTTCTAATTCAACAGCGTATTCTCTTGGTATTTCTAGATATTTATTTTTTAATCTTTCAGCTTCTTCAATAGTATTAATACCTTCTAATTTTAAAATCACTCTATCTTTTTGATATTTACAGCCTTCTAGCTTAACTTCTTTTCCATCTAATAAAACAAATTCCAAATCATCATACCTTCTTGGATTATCAGTTAAAGGCAATACTTTTAATTCACCCTTTAAGCCATGAGTATTTAGAATTTTTCCAACTCTTAAAATATCTCTCATATCACACCTCTTTTTATCATGAAATAATATTTATTTTATAAGATCTTATCTAGTATTTGTACAAATTTCAATATTTATTGAAATTTCTATAAGTACTAGGTAAGCAAATTAATATTTTACATTTATAAAAAGAGTTAGGAAAATCCTAACTCTTTGAATCAATAATTTCTACTACTACTTTTTTATCTTCTTTTATTGCTGCTGCTTTAATAACAGTTCTAATAGCCTTAGCTATTCTTCCCTGTTTTCCAATAACTTTTCCCATATCTGCAGGAGCAACCTTTAGTTCCAGAATAATTGATTGCTCTCCTCTAACTTCATTTACATGAACTTCATCTGGATTTTCCACAAGAGCTTTAGCGATAATTTCAATTAATTCCTTCATAAACAACTGTAATTAAGAAATTACAGAGTTCACCTCCTAAAAATTACTTATTTAACCCTGCTTTTTCAAAAAGTCTCTTAACTACGTCTGTTGGTTGAGCTCCATTAGCAACCCATTTAGTAGCTTTTTCTTCATCAATTTTAATAGTAGCTGGTTCAGTTAATGGATTGTAATATCCTATTTCTTCAATAAATCTACCATCTCTTGGTGATCTTGAATCAGCAACAACTATTCTATAGAAAGGAGCCTTGTGAGCACCCATTCTTCTTAATCTGATTTTTACTGCCATTATAATTCACCTCCTTTTAATTAAACTAGTTCTGTTAAGTTATATGATATTTGAATTTCATCCCTCCTTAGAGTATCTTAAATATAGCAACACCAAAAATACCTCCGAAGGAGAGATGAAATTATGTGCAAATTAGTGAATAAAATTACATGTCCAAGATGCCATAGTCATAACCTTTATCGCTTTGGTAAAGATAAGGCAGGTAATCAAAAATATCAATGTAAAGACTGTAGACGTCAGTTTACTTTTGAAGATTGTAGGGGTAAGAAAAATCGTATATTGAGAGGATATCCTCGTTGTCCTGTTTGTGGTAATGG
>NZ_JAHLPS010000036.1 GCF_018918055.1 Caproiciproducens sp. MSJ-32 | reverse complement strand
ATTAAATTTTCTAGTGTCCTGTAATTGAGTTATTCCATTTCTGCGAAATGCGGAGCGCCATCTTTTACCTGATAGTTCAACACGTTTCATACCTAAAATATCTATGTTAAATCCACATTCCTCAAATATTTCTCTTGGGAACTTTCCACTTTGATTTTCAATTATAAATCTTCTTTTAAATTCATCTGTGTATGTAATTCCTTTACTACTAACTTTTTTTACATATTTATTTTAAATAGAAATTAGTTTTTTATTATTTAAGATAAATTATTACAAAGATTTTAAAATTAATAAAAAAATAATGAAAAAATATCCATAAAGTGATATTATAATATTATAATATAACATTATGTAAAAGTAGGAGAATTATGAGTAACAGTAGTAGCTTTATTAAAAAAAGAAGAAGAAAAAAATTAATTAAGAAATTTACTTTAGGATTTTTGGTTATAGTGGTTGGAATAATTATATTTATTTATAAAGCACCAATTTTTAATTTAAAAGACATAAAGGTTAATGGACTTGTCACATTAACAAAGGAAACAATTCAAGAAATGTTAAAATATGAAATAGGCCAAAATATTTTTACTATTAATTACAAGGAAATGGAAAATACTTTAAAAGAAAACCCATATATAAAAAGTGTCAAAATAACAAAAAATGGTATTAATTCTTTAGATATAAAAATTGAGGAAAACAAGATTGGTTTTTATAGTCTTAGAGATAATACTATTTTTACAATTAATAATGAAGGAATAATAGTGGAAGAATTAACAACAATAGAAGATAAAAATTTAATAAAAATTGAAGGAATAGATTTAACTAATAAATCTATAGGACAGAAGATTTTAGATGATAAAAATGTATCTCTTATATTAGATGAATTCTATAGAATGGAAGAAGTTATTAGAGAATATTATCAAATTTCTAAATTAAATTTGGAAAATATAAATAACATTAGTTGTTACATAGAAGATATCAAAATAATATTGGGAAATAAAAATAATTTACAAGAAAAAATGAATTTAGCCTTGAATATAATAGAGCAAGAATTTACTGAAAAAGGATATTCAAAGGGATACATAGATTTAAGTTTTGAGGGTAATCCAGTGATGAAAGTAGAAAAGTGAAGAAAGGAGATAGCTTTGTGAAAAAGATCACATCACAGATATTTGTTGCGGTAGTTTGTGCAATATTAGGTTTTTTATTAGCTCATCAATTTAAAATGTTAAATGAGAAAAATAAAGGGACAATAGCTAATCAAAATCTAGATATTATTGCAGAAATTGATGCATTAAATAAAGAAAAAGAAGAATTGCTTAAGGTAAATAGCGAGTTGTTAGAAGAACTAAAAAAATTAGAAGAAACAGCTGCAACAGAAGGTGCTATGGAAGCTGAAATAAAGAAACAACTTGATAATAGCAGAATGCATTTAGGATTAATAGATGTTAAAGGACCAGGTATTATTATAACAATAACACCAAAGACAAATATTTTTGGTGGAAATTCTACAGACACAACAAGAAACATAAGTGAAAGTGAAATTGTTCATATTGTAAATTCATTGAGATATATAAGAGCTGAAGCTATTTCTGTTAATGATTATAGATTAACTCCTCAAACAGGAATTAAGGATTCAGGAGGATGGATTTGGATAGGTAACGAAAAAATAAATCCTAAGGATAAAATCGTTATAAAGGCAATAGGAGATAAGGAATCTTTAAGTTATGCGGCAAATTTCGTAGGAGTTTTAGATTATGGAGCACTTCAAAATTATTATAGTGAAGTAAAAGAAAGTGATGAAATTATAATAAGGAAAACAAGTCAGACAATTCGAAGTGAATTTATAAGTCCAGTTGAATAGGAGGAAAGAGAGTATGATAGCACTAATCGGACTACTAATAGGAGTGCTTCTTGGATTAATTTTAAATATAAATATACCACAAAGCTTATCACCTTATTTATCAGTAGCTATATTAGCTTGTCTTGACTCGGTATTTGGAGCTGTTAGAGCTACTTTATCTAATAATTTTAAAGCTGACATCTTTATTTCTGGTTTTTTTGGAAATGCGGCTTTGGCGGCAGTTTTAGCATATTTAGGTGATAAATTAGGAATACCTATATATATAGCAGCAGTCATTGTTTTTGGTGGAAGAATATTTGATAATTTTGCAGTTGTTAGAAGGTTATTGATTGAAAGGTTAAAATCTCGTAATCGAGGTGATTAAATGAATTTTACTAAAGGAAAGCTTTTTATTCTTATTGGTGGAATTATAACTGGATTTTTTATAACTAATAATATTGGAAAAACTGCTAAAATTACAAGTAATTTTTTAAGTTCTCAGGAATATCAAGATGCAATAGAGGAAAGAAATAAATTGTTAAGAGAAATTGAAAATATACGTGAAGAAAATATAGAGTATCGCTTTAAAATTAGTAAATATAAAGGGAATAGCCCAGAAAAAACACAAAAGATTATTGAAGATATGAAAAAACAGTTAGCTGATTATGGCCGATTATCTGGTATTAATGCTGTAACTGGACCAGGGGTTGTGTTAACAATTCAAGATGGGGAATTTAATAAAATATTAGATACTCAGGCAGACATATGGAGAAAAATATTTCATGAGGATGATATGGCATTAGTCTTAAATGAAATAAGAAATACAAGCGCTGAAGCAATTGCAATAAATGATAGAAGAATTTTACCTAATACAGGTGTTAGTTGTTCTTGGGCTTTTATTGGTTTTGAAGATGATGCTAAAGAGCATCCTCCTTTTTATATTTATATAATAGGTAATCCAGATGAATTAATGACTTCATTACTAGCTGAAGATAGTTATATTCAAAAATTAATATTAAGGGAAATTAAAGTTGAAATAGAAAAAAGAGAGGAAATTGTCATTCCTGCTACTTTTCAAAATACTATAGCGAAATATATGGAAATCTATGGTGAAGCTTTTGAAAATAAAAAATAATCTATTTTTTTGAAGGATTTTTGCTATTTTTGAAGAATATTTTTAATTGAGTATAATTGAATTTATACTTCTTTAGGAGGAATTATATTGAGTATTAAAGAAGAAATTATTAAGATTAGAAATTCTATTCCAAGTGATGTAAAATTAGTTGCTGTATCAAAAACAAAACCTATAGAAGATATAATGGAAGCTTATGAAGTTGGTCAAAGAGATTTTGGTGAAAATAAGGTTCAAGAATTACTAGAAAAAGAAAATTCTCTTCCAAAAGATATTAATTGGCATTTAATTGGAAAACTTCAGACGAATAAGGTAAAATATATAGTAGGAAAGGTATGTTTGATACATTCCTTATCAAGCATAAAATTATTAAATACTATAGAAAAAGAATATTCTAAAAAAAATATGATTGCAAATACATTAATACAAATAAATATAGGTAGAGAAGAAAGTAAAAACGGAATTTTACTTGAAGATTTGGATGTGTTAATAGAAGCTGTTGAGAAATGCAGCTATTGTAAAGTGAAAGGTATTATGACCATAATACCAAAGGGTACAGACGAGGAAAATAGATTTTATTTTAAAGAGATTAAAAAAATATACGATAATTTAAAACAAAAACAATTTAAAAATATTTCTATGGAGATATTATCTATGGGAATGTCAAATGATTATAAAATAGCAATTGAAGAAGGAGCCAATTTGATTAGAATTGGTCAAGTAATATTTGGAAAAAGAGTATTAGGAGGTAATAATAATGGCTAATGTTTTTGGAAAATTTAAAGAGATGATAGGTATGGGAGATGATTATGAAGAAGAATTAAATGAATTTGAAGATACAGCTTTAGAAGAAGAATATGAGGAGGAAATCGAACCAATTATATCAAAGCAAAAAGGAAATAAAGTTGTAAATATTCATACTACGGCTACTACTAAAGTAATGATTACAAAACCTAATAATTATGATGATGCTAGAGAAATTGCTGATGCAATTAAAGCTAGAAAAATAGTTTTAGTAAATGCTACAACATTAGAAACTAAAATTGCTCAAAGATTGGTTGATTTTATTAGTGGAGCTTGCTATGTATTAGGAGCAACATTACAAGAAATAGAACAAAGAGTTTATTTGCTTTCTCCTTCTAATGTAGAAGTAACTAATGAACTTAAAAATGAACTAAGTTCAAAAGCTTTATTTAATTGGAATAAGTAGAAAATTAATAATATATTTTAAGATTATATGAGTATGAGGAAATACAGAAGATGATAAAAAAAGAATTATTATTAAATACTTTTAATGAGGAAGATCTTAATATAGCTATTAAGGTATATGAAAAATATAAACTTGCTTATGAAAAAGGTATACCTGTCTATGTTAATGAATTTATTTCACCTAATATTTGGTACTTCTTTTTAAAAAACTCAAAAAAATCAGAAGTATTAGTAGAAACATTTGGGGTTTTTGAAGAAGCTGAAAGAAGAATAATATTTTTTAATAATTTTTATAATTCCTCATATCCTGTTAAAATTTTAAAAATTAATAATAAATCTAATTTTTCAAAGTTAGAACATAAGGATTACTTAGGGGCAGTACTCTCTTTAGGAATTGAGAGAAGTAAATTAGGTGATATTGTAGTAGTTGAAAATACTGCTTATTTTCCTGTTTTAGAGGAAATAAGCGAATACATAATTAATAATTTATCTAATATTGGGAGATCACCAGTAGAGATAATTGAAATAAGTGAGCATAATAGCTTACCTAAAATAAGTTTTGAAGAGACTGTTGCTAATGTAGTTTCAATGCGTTTAGATAATATTGTTTCAAAATTAGCTAATATATCAAGAAGCAAAGCTGCTCAAAGTATCGATAATGGGAAAGTGTTAATCAACTATGTAAGAGCGAAAGATAAAAGTCAGGAAATTAAGAAAGATGATAGACTTACAATAAGAGGAATAGGTAAATTTGTAATAGGAGATTTAGTGGGGGTTAGTAAAAGCGGTAAAATAATGGTTAATATAAAAAAATATAAATAGAGGTGATATTATGAAGCTTACTCCTATGGATATAAGCAATAAAGAGTTTAAAAAAGGCTTTAGAGGTTATGATATTGAAGAAGTTGATGAATTTATAAATGAAATAATAGAAAATTATGAAAATCTTTATAAAGAAAATTCAAGATTAAAAGAAAATTTAGCTAGAGTAAATGAAAAATTAGAACATTATATTAAGATAGAAAATACAATTCAAAATACTTTATTACTAGCACAAAACGCAGCTGAGCAAGCAAGAGAAAATGCGCAAAAAGAATCTGAATTAATAATAAGAAATGCCAATGAAACAGCTAAGAAAATTTTAGATAAAGCTCACAATGATGTAGTGCAAATTAATGATGAATATGAAAAAGTAAAACAAGAATTTATTAAATTCAGAGCAAAGTTCAGAAACTTTATGAATGCGCAAACTCAAACTTTTGATGAATTAGAAAAAGATTTAATAAAAAATTACAATGTTTTAGAACAATTAGAGGAAGAAAATTATAGTAATGAAATAGAATTAACTAATAAAAATATAGAAGAAGTAGAAGAAATTTACTCAGATGATATGAACGAAATAAAAAGCTTCTTCGTTGAAAATAAGTAAATTAAATCCCTTATAAGGGATTTTTTATTGCATTATTGTTATAATCATCTTAATATATAATATTATGTTAAGTAATAGAAAACGGAGTTTTGTTATGGAAGAATTCGCTATAAAAATAGAAGACGAAAAAAATGTTGGAATTCGAATAGATAAATATTTAGCTCTTATTTTAGAGGGGAAATCAAGATCTTTTATTCAAGGGTTAATTGATTCAAATTCTATTGTTGTAAATGGAAAAGAGATAAAAAGTAATTATAAGTTAAAATTAAATGATGAAATAAGAGGAATAATAGAAGAACCTATTGATTTTGAAGTAAAGCCAGAAAAAATAGATTTAGATATAATTTATGAAGATGATGATCTAATTGTTGTAAATAAGCCAAAGGGAATGGTAGTTCATCCTGCACCTGGTAATTATAGTGGAACTTTAGTAAATGCTCTTCTTTATCATTATAAAGATTTATCAAAAATTAATGGAGAAGTAAGGCCAGGAATTGTGCATAGAATTGATAAAGATACTTCAGGAATTTTAGTTGTGGCAAAAAATGATGAAGCTCATAAAGATTTAGCTGAACAATTTAAAGAACACTCAATAAAAAGAGAATATTATGCCCTTGTTGAAGGAAAATTCAGTAATATTGAAGGAACAATTAATAAACCTATTGGAAGAAATAAAAAAGATAGATTAAAAATGGGAATAGTAGAAGATGGAAAAAGAGCTATTACTCATTATATTGTTTTAGAACAGTATAATAATAACTTATCTTTAATTAAGTGTATTTTAGAAACTGGTAGAACTCATCAAATTAGAGTTCATATGGCTTCAATAAATCATCCCTTAGTTGGTGATACTGTTTATGGGAGTAAGAAACAAAAATACAAATTACAAGGGCAGGTTCTTCATGCTAAGACTTTAGGTTTTATTCATCCAAGGAGTAAAGAATATATAGAATTTACTTCTGATTTACCAGATTATTTTATAAAGCTGCTAGAAAAATTAAGAAAGTAAATAGAGGTGTGATTTATGAAATTAAAGGCAAATTTATTAGATGATAAAGCTATTAAAAGAACATTAATAAGAATATCCCATGAAATTATTGAAAAAAATAAAGGTACAGATGATTTAGTATTAATAGGTATAAAAAGAAGGGGATATCCATTAGCACAAAGAATTGCAAAAAATATAGAAAATTTTGAGGGAGTAAAAGTCCCTGTTGGGGCTGTAGATATCACTCTATATAGAGATGATATAACAGAAATTATAGGAGAACCCATGTTAAATAATGAAAATATAGGTGTAGATGTAGCAGGTAAAAAAGTTGTGTTAGTAGATGATGTTCTTTACACTGGAAGAACAGTAAGGGCTGCCATTGATGCAATAATGGATGTAGGAAGACCCCAACAAATTCAATTAGCGGTACTTATAGATAGAGGACATAAAGAATTACCAATAAGGGCAGACTATGTAGGAAAGAATATACCAACTTCAAAAAGTGAAATTGTAGCAGTTGAAATAGAAGAAATAGACAATATAGAAGGTGTTAAAATATACGAAGGAAAATAGAGGAGAGAATATGGAATACAAATTAATTGCAACAACAACCTTTGGATTAGAGGGGATAACTGCTAAAGAGTTAAAATCCTTAGGCTATGAAAATTTAAGAACTGAAAATGGTAAGGTACATTTTGAAGGTGATGAAATGGATATTGCTATAGCCAATATCCATTTAAGAACTGCAGATAGAATTCTTATAAATATGGGAGAATTTAATGCTGTAACTTTTGAAGAACTTTATCAAGGAACTAAAAAGATAAATTGGAGTGAAATAATACCTAAGGATGGTATTATGCATGTAAATGGTAAGTCCGTAAAATCCACTCTTTATAGTGTACCAGACTGCCAATCAATTGTAAAAAAAGCTATAGTAGATAGTATGAGTGCTTCTTATGGAATAAAAGAATTTGAGGAGTCTGGTCCTTTATATAAAATTGAAGTTTCAATATTAAAAGATAAGGTAACTCTAACGATTGATACATCCGGACCAGGACTTCATAAAAGAGGATATAGGGAAGAAGCTGGGATTGCCCCTCTAAAAGAGACTTTGGCGGCAGCAATGGTTTTAATTTCAAGATGGAAAGAAGACTTTATTCTTATAGATCCATTCTGTGGTTCTGGAACAATTCTTATTGAAGCAGCTATGATAATGCAAAACATAGCTCCTGGACTTTGCAGAACTTTTACTTGTGAAACATGGCCAACTTTTGATGAAGAGATATTCGAACAAGTAAGAGAAGGTGCTGAAAGAGCTATTAAGAATAAAAATATTAAATTATTAGGCTATGATATAGATGGTAAAGTTTTAAAGGTTGCTAGAAGCAATGCTGAAAAAGCCGGAGTTGCTAAATATATAGATTTTCATAAAAGAGATTTTATGGAATTCTCAAGTAGTGAAAGATATGGTTTTGTAATATCTAATCCTCCTTATGGTGAGAGACTTGGAGATAAAAAAGAAGTAGAAGAATTATATAGAAGATTTGGTGAATATAAAGGAAAGTATAGGAGTTGGGATTTTAATATTCTAACTTCATTTGAAGGTTTTGAAAAGCCCTTTGGAAGAAAAGCCTCTAAAAATAGAAAATTATATAATGGAAAATTAAAATGCTACTATTATCAATATTTTGACAATGAGTTAATAAAGAACGAAGGTAATATGCTTATTAATTATATTTAATTTTTTTAAGTTTACTTTTATAGACTTTAATAACCTTATTCTTAATAAAAACTGCTGGAAATTTTCCAGCAGTTATATTTTTGTTAGCTATTATAATTTATGCTTTTATTGAACTTTTGGAAGGAAATTAATAAATTATTTTACTGATTATAAACTATTCTATTTCCGTTAAAATTAAATTTATTAAAATCTAATGGTTTTACCGTTATAGAAGAATTAGTATGGTAAATAACCATGCCTGGTTTTGCTCCATTAGGCTTTTTTAAATTTTTTACTTTAGTATAATCAACTTCAAGTTTTGATGAATCTCTTCCTTTACTATAGTAAGCTGCAATAATGGCAGCTTCTTCTAAAGCAATTTCTGAAGGGCTTTCACTACATAAAATTACATGAGAACCAGGAAGATTCTTTGTATGTAACCAAATATAATTTTTATTTGCAAATTTTAAACTTAAATAATCATTTTGAATATTATTTTTTCCTACATAGATATCTATCCCATCAGAGGAAATAAAATGCATTGCTTTAGATGATTTTTCACTTTTTGAATTTTTATAACTTCCTTTTGCTTTAAGGTAGCCGGTTTCAATAAGTTCTTTCTTAATTTCGTCTATTTCTTCATAACTATCGCAATTTTTAATATTAGTTAATACTGAATTGAGGTAATCAAGTTCTTCTTTATTCTTTTCTAACTGTTCTAAAGCAGATTCTTCTGATTTTTTTAATTTATTATATTTTTTATATATCTTTTGAATATTTTCTGATGGAGTTAAATTTTCGTCAAGTTGAATTGTAATATAATCATCAGCCTTTTCACTGAAAAAGTTAAGTAAAGTAATTTCTTTTATTCCTTTATCAAGCATATATATATATGAAGTTAATAAATCACCTTGGATCTTGTATTTTTCTTTATCTTTTGCTTCTTTTAATATTGAATTTAGTTTTTTACTTTTATTATTACACCTTTCAATATTTGTATTAATAAGTTTTTGAAGGTCTGTAGATCTACTTGATAATCTATCTTGTTTATCTTTAATAAAATAATATTCTTCAAGTAATGTTGACGGACTATTAAATTCTAATGTATTATATTGAGAATTTTCTTCAAATAAATTTATACAATGAAAGTCTTTATATATTCCATTATCAGAATAAATAGTAAAAATAAAATTTTTATCTAAATTTTCTATGAAAGCTTTAAAGAAATTAAAAATTTTTTCAAGATTTATGGTATTATTATCTTGTGGCAATTTTTCGTAAAGAGCTTTTGATAGAGTTTTTCCAATACCAGTAAAAACTTTAGAAAAAAAGTTTTCATCTATGCATAATTCTTGAGAAAAAGAAATAAACTCTTTTATGCTAAAGTTAAATGGATTTAATTTATTTGAAGTTGGAGGATATACATATTCAACCCCAGGATGTAAAATTCTATAACTATTTACATCCGAAGAAATGTGTTTAATACATTCCATTATTTTATTATCTCTTTCTCTAACGAGAGATATATTACTATGTCTTCCCATAATTTCTACTATCAAAATATATTTACTAAAAAAGCCTAATTCATCGGTATTTTCTATTAAAAGTTTGATTATTCTATCTCCATTAACCTGAGAAATATCTGTTATTTTTCCACCTAATAGATATTTTCTCATTACCATAGTAAACATAGGAGCTTTAATTGGATTTGTTTTGCTTATATTAGTGAAATGTATTCTAGGAAACCTTGATGAAGCAGAAATTAACAATTTAATATTTTTTCTATCTTTACGTAAAGTTAATATCACTTCATCTTTTTCTGGTTGATTTATTTTATCTATTTTAGCATCAATAATAGATCCTTTTAATTCTTTTACAATGCTATATAAATATATACCATCTAATGCCACCTTGATCATCCTTTCTTTGGTAATAAGGATAGTATACATATAAAAATTAATTTTATCAATAAGATAAAAGTAAATAATAATATATAATCGGAAAGGCTGAATTAATTTGAAATGGTGAAATATTATAAAATAAGTAGTGAACCAAAAATAAATAAATTAGTAAAAAAAATAATTAAATACCTATTAATAATGTCTAGTATTTTCTTAATATCCTGTGGTAATACTGAAGAAATAATAGATAATCCTTTAAAAATTAATAGTGGCTCAATAATTAAAGAAAATTTAGGCAAATATGAATTTTATAATTTAATTAATAATTCATATAGTGCAGTAGAGAACAATAACATACCATTATTTTATGATATAAAAAGTAATAATTATATTTTTAATGAAAATGGAGAAATAAAATTAAATTATTTTGGAAAGAAGTTAATTTTAGATGAGGAAGGGGAAATAATAGTTCCTAAGTTATCAATAGGAGGAAACTATATTTCATATTTTGTTAAAGAAGATTTTTTGAAATTAATAATTAAAGATTTATCTAATTCAAAGCTTATAAAAATAGACAGTAATGTTGCTATTTCAGGTTATTTAGTAGATTGGCTTAATGAAGATACAATTATATACTATGGAGTAGATAAAGAAAAAAATAATGGTATTTTTAGTTATAATATAAAAGAAAAAAAAGAAGAACTTTTGTATAAATTAGATATTGGATTTATAGAATTCTTAAAAGTAGATGGTAATAAAATTTCTTTTGTTCAAGTTAAAGAGAATCATGATAAAGTTTTAAAAATATTAGATGAAAGCGGTAAAATTATAGATGAAATAGACAAAATTCTTGATATTAGTGATATAGAGATAAAAGCTGATATAATTTATTTTTTGGGAAAAATTGAGAGTAATGATTATTCCTTATATAAGCATAAAAATAATATTACAAAAAGATTGATTTATGATTTCCCTAAAATTATAAATTTGGAAAAAGGTCTTTCAAAAGATTATAATGGAAATATACTTTTTATGGGCAGTGATGAGAATTATAATTTAAATGGTGTTTATTTATGTGAAGATGAAACTATTAGTATAATTAACTCTAATGAAAGTAATTATTACTTTATAGAATTTAAGTAAGAATATTTATAATAAACATTATAAATATTCTTATTTTTTGCAATTAAATGTATATAAAATACAAAAATGTAAATAATTATAATGGTGATTGTATGAAGGAGTTTAACATTGAGATAGCAGATGTAAATTTAGAAATTGCAAGAAAAATAAATAAAAGCAGGGCATGTAAAAATAAGTATTTGCCAATAAAAATAGAAAATAATGAGTTATTATTATTAATTTCAAATGAGAATATTAAAGATATTAAAGAATTAGAATTTTTGTATTCTTCCAAGATTAAGCTGAAATTAATAGATGAAGAGTATCTTTTAGCCCTTATTGATGCTGTATTTTTAGGTCAAAAAGAGAATATATTAGAAGAACTCCTTAAAAGGGCAGTAAACCAAAACTCTTCAGACATACATTTTGAACCTCAAAAAGAGGATGTGTTAATAAGATTTAGGATAGACGGAATTTTACATCCAATTTATAAACTTAATTATGAAGAATATATAAAATTAATTACTAAGGTAAAAGTTATGGGGAATATGGATATAACTGAAAAAAGAAGACCCCAAGACGGAAAATTGTATCATAAAATCCATGATAAGAATTATGATTTAAGATTATCAACAATACCTATATTATATGGAGAAAAATTGGTAATAAGGATACTTTATAGTGAGGTATTTAATTATAATCTTGATAGCTTAAATTTGAATTTAAAGCAAAAAAATAAATTAAATAAAATAATAAGCTTAAACAATGGCCTTGTTATAATTAATGGTCCAACTGGCAGTGGTAAATCAAGTACTTTATATTCCATTTTAAAAGAAATAAATAATAAGGAAATTAATATTACCACTTTGGAGGATCCAATTGAAGTAATAATAGAAGGAATAAATCAAATGAGCTTAAATCGAAAGGCTGGAGTAACATTTTCAAATGGCCTTAGAAGTATATTAAGGCAGGATCCAGATGTAATAATGGTTGGAGAAATAAGAGATGAAGAAACAGCAAAGATGGCTGTAACAGCTTCATTAACTGGACATAAGGTTTATTCCACAATTCATACTAAGACTCCTGGAGAAGTATTTTATAGATTAGAAGATATGGGAGTAAAACCATATTTAATAAAAGATTCATTAGTAGGAATCATTTCTCAAAGATTAATAAGAACTCTTTGCAATGAATGCAAAAGAAAGGAAAAATTGTATAGTTTAGATACGGGAAGTTTTTACAATTATATTAGTAAAGGCTGTAGATCATGTAATTTTACTGGATATAAGGGAAGGAAAGCTGTTAGTACAGTTGTGCTAATTGACAGCAAGGATAATAAAGAAGAAGTATTTGAAGAAATTCAGAAGATAGGGAACAATGAAATGATTGATAATTTAAAGGAATTATTAATACAGGGGGAAATATCTATAAGAGATTATAACAAATTTTTAATTGAAGAAGGTTTGGCCTATGAGGAAAACAAAATTATTTGCTAGTAAGAGAGATAGTAATAGCTTAGCATTAATTGCAGGAAATATGGCAGCCTTATATGAAAGTGGAATATCATTTTTACTAATTATGGATTTGCTTATAGAGCTACCTGTAAAGAAATGCTATAAAGAAAGTCTATATAAAATTAAGGAAGAGATTAAATCTGGAAAGACTTTAGAAGATGCCTTTAGTATTTATAAAGATTTATATCCAGAATTTTTTATAGGTATGATATCCTTGGGTGAAAAAAGTGGAAATTTAAATAGAGTTCTTAAAGGAATTGAAAGATATTATAAAAAAATTAATTATATTAGGGAAACAATATTAAATGCATTATCATATCCTATTATACTTTTGGCATCAATTATAATATTAATATTATTAATTTTTTCTATTATAGTTCCAAATTTATATAGTTTTTTTATTGATTTAGATATGGAAGTACCTTTAATATTTAGAATTGCTAATGAATTAAGTAAATTTGGTAAAGAAAGTCCCCTTTTACTGCTTATTTATATCATTTTTTGGGGAATTTTACTTCCATATTTTACATTAAAAGGATTTTTTAATAAATATATAAAAAGATTTTTTGTGAAATTTAAAGTTATAAGAGATTTTTATGAACTAATTTTCCTATTGATAGTAACTATTATTATTCAAAGTGGCGTAAGCTTGACTAAAGGTCTTATTTTTACGTCTAATAGTTTTAAAAGTTCTATATTAAAAGAAAAATTAATAAACTTACACAATAGCCTTATACAAGGAAAAAGTATTTCTGAAAGTCTAGAAAAAAGTAAGGAATATAGCAATTATACAATATCAATTATAAAATTAGGTGAAGAAAGTGGATCCATAGAGGATAGGTTAGACATTTTAACAGAGTATTTAGAAAGTAAAGTGATAAAAAATATAAATAAATATCTTACCCTTTTACAGCCAGGAATGATTATATTTATGGGAGGAATGGTTATGGTTTTTATTATTATTTTTGTTCTTCCAATTTTTGATTTGCTTTCAGGAAGTGCTATTAGATGAAAAAGAGAGCTTTTACTCTTATTGAAGTTATTATTGTAATTTCAATTCTTTCAATAATTTCAGGAATTACTTATATAGGGATAAATAATTATTTTAAAACAAAGAGCAAGTTAACTTTTGAAAGTACAGTTTCTGATGTTAGGAGATTATTAAGCTATGGTAAGCAATATTGTAGAAAGTATAAGGTAAAAGGATATATTCTTGTGGATATAAGGGGTAAAACAGTTCAGTTTAGTACTTTTGATTTAAATCATAATATAACTAAGGAAATAGAAATAGATAAAGATATTATAATAACTAGCAAGTTTAATAGTAATAACATAGAAATAAGTGAAAAAGGTTTTATAAAAAGTTCAGGAACTATCACTATTATTTATAATAATGAATATAAAAAGGAGATAAAAGTAGGGGTAGGAAATGACATAATAGGCATAAAGGATGGGGATTTAATAGAGTGAAAAGAAAAAAAGGAAGTATATTAGTTGAAGCAATTATAAGTTTATCAATTTTATTATTAGCTGCTTCAATTTCTGCAAATTTAATTAAATTTATGCAAAAATCTTTTATTATAAGGGAAGAAAGAGAAAGGGCAAATAGATTAGCTTATGCTATTGAAAATGAGATAAAACATAATCTGAAAATTGAAGAAATACTCAATGAATTAAATATTAATACTTATATTAAATATGAATTTTCACAGGAGAATTTTGAAAAGCTTTTAAGTATGCCTCTATTTAGTTTAAATAAGGGTGAAGGGGTAGAAATTAAAATTAAAGAAGTTAATGAGAATAATACAATATTATTAATGAATATTACTATTAAGGATAATACGGGGGCTATTTTAAGTGAGAGGGAATTTGTTAAAACAAATTGGGTTAAAAGATAAGAAAAAAGCTTATACATTAATTGAATTGGTAATAGCCATTGCTCTAGAATTAATAGTATTAGGAGTATCTTTTCAAATAATTTTAACTGCATATAAAAGTTATAAAATCTACAATGAGAAATCTATTATAAATGATTCCTTTGATGATGCACAATTGAATATTGATAGATTATTAAAAAATGAAATGATTGAAAATATTGAAATAATTGATAATGAGATTATTATTTATTACAAAGAAAAACATTCTGAGAGTTCAGTATATAAAAAGCTAATAAGGTTAGATAGTCTTAATAATAAAATTATAATCGAAACTTTTAATAATAATTTAAGAATAGGTGTAAATGTGGTTCTGAGGAATGTATCCGAATTTACAATAATAAATAAGGAGAATATATATTACTTAATTATAACAAATTTAAATGGAGAAAAGAGGATTCAATGTTTATAAAGAAAAAATTTAAAAAAGGATTTATTTTATTACAGGCTTCTATTGTTCTTATGCTTACTATTTTCATAGCTTCATTATCATTAAAAATAATTTCAAATAATTTTTTAAAATCTAAATTATACTACAGTTATGAAGATCTCAGTAGTTTAAATTTTAATGAAAGCGAATTTTTACAACTAGCTATTGAGGCCATAAATTTAGATTTATCTTCTTATGAAAATTTAAAAAATAAGGCTATAGAAAATTCAAAGGAAGTAAAAATTTATTCTAATAGTAATTATAAGAGTTTCTCAATTATTCATAATAGCAAAAAATTATATATGGTAGAAGCAAAAGGAAATGGGAAAAGATATATAGGACTTGATGAAGTAATAAAAGATGATAAATTATATTTAGTGCCTAATAGCTATAGAACGGATTATATATTATAAATAGGAGGGCTTATGCAAAGTATCCTTGGAGTTATTAAAGATAAATATTATTTTAAAGGTAAGGAATACAGTATTTATAAGCTAAGAGATTTACAAGATAAGCTAAATAATAATAGAAAAATTATTATATTTGATGAAAATATATTTATTAAGAAATATAAATTCGAAGGCAAATATTTGGAGAAATTTGTTGAAGAGAAGATAATAGATGAATTTTCTAATAGAGAGGAACTATTATTTCATTATGAATACAGAAAAAAAGATAAGATAATTTTTTTATATTCAATAAGGAATATTATATATAATGAATTATATAAAAATATTAAATCTTTGGAAATAAATCCTATTCAATTTTGGCTTAAGAGTTATATAAGTAAAAATAATAAAATAAAAAATTATGTAGCTATTTTCAAATTTTTTGATAAATATTATCTAATTGATGTTGAAGATAATATTATAATTAATTCTTATATTTATAGAAATTTAGATGAATTAAAAAAGATAATAAGTGAAATTAATAAGCAAATAATTATAGATACTTTAGTTTCAGATTTAAAAGTTGATAAAGCTTTTATAGAAGGAAAGGCTGGAGAAAAATTATATGAAAAATTATGTAAAAAATAAAAATTTCATACCTATAGATTATTTTGAAAAAATAAATGAAAAAAATAATATAGTTCGAAAAAGGTTATTAGATATTTTAATTTTAATTAATATTTTTATCTTTCCAATTACAATTAGTAACTTAAAAAATTATAAATCTGAATCTGCAGTTGAAGTTATCAGCATAGTTGAAGAGCCTAAAAATAAGGAAAATATTCTAACTTTTATTGAGGAAATAGATAAGGACATTATTAAATTAGAAATTATAAATGGAGCAGGAACTATGAAAATTAGAAATATAGATAAAATATATAATATTGAAGAAGCAAATAAAATAAAGATTATGTCAATTTCTAAGGATAAAGATAAAAAATATATCGTAGGAGTAGAAAGATGAAAAAAAGAGAAATTACTTTAGTAATTGTATTAATATTAACCTTTTTGCAAATATTTTTATTAAGATATAAGGATGTTGAGAAGAAAAATGAAATTACAGAATGTATAAGTGAAGTAAAAACTGTTAAAAATATAAAGGATATAGAAAATGAATTAACTTTAATAAAAAATTTAGAAATTATTAATTATAATAAAAAAGAAGGAAGTTGGATTGGAAGACTAATTATAGAAGGTAGTAAAGATGAGGTTTTAGAAGCATTTAATAATTTAAAAGACTACAGAATAAATAACTATAGTATTAAATACTATGAAAATAAATTAGCTTTAGAGTTAGAAGTAGAAAAGATTTGATACCATATTAATCAAGTTAATATAAATAATTGCTTTTATTAATAAATTTTGATAAAATATTTTTGTTATGTCATAGAATAATATGACTAATGAGGCAATAATAAGTTAAATTAAATATTGAAAAGTTTTGGAGGGATATTTAATGATATCAGCAGGAGATTTAAGAAAAGGTACTACTTTTGAGTATGAAGGACAAGTTTATACTGTTATAGACTTCTTACATGTTAAACCTGGTAAGGGAGCTGCTTTTGTAAGAACAAAGCTTAGAAATGTTATTTCTGGTGGAGTTACAGAAACAACTTTTAACCCTACTGCTAAATTACAAGAAGCTGTAATAGAAAGAAAAGAAATGCAATATCTTTATTCAGATGGAGAATTATATTACTTCATGGATCAAGAAACTTTCGAGCAAATCCCATTAGAATATGAAAAAGTAGAAGATGCAATAAAATATTTAAAAGAAAATATGTATGCAATTATTAAGTTCTATAAGGGAGAAGCTTTCTCAGTTGAACCACCAAACTTTGTAGAATTATTAATAACTCAATGCGATCCAGCTGTTAAAGGAAATACAGCTACAAATGCTATGAGACCTGCAGTATTAGAAACTGGAGCTGTTGTTAATGTTCCAATGTTCGTTAATGAAGGAGATACTATTAGGGTAGATACTAGAACTGGCGAATACATGGAAAGAGTATAAGATTATAGTAAAGGCTAAGTTAAAACTTAGCTTTTTATTATAATTTCTTATTAAAAATAAAATTGCTTGTAAAGGAAAGTGGTTATGGAAAATATTAAGGAAAAAATAGAAATGTTAAAGAAATACATAACAAATGTTAATAATGAGGAGTATAAAAATATTTTTAATAACATCTTATCTGTAATAGATGATTTAACAAAAGTTACTGAAGAGTTAATTGTAAGGCAAGAGTCATTAGAAGAAAATATTCAATATTTGGATGAAGACGTAACTGGATTACAGGATGAGTTATTTGAAGAAGTAACTATTGAAGATTTAATTGAAATGGATAATGAGTTTGTTGAAATTAATTGCAAAAATTGTAATAAGTCTTTATTTGTAGAAAAAGAAGCTGTAGATAATAATAAAAAAATACCATGTCCTTTCTGTCATAACGATGCAATTTAATTAATATAAATTAATAGGATATGTTTTAAATTATTCGAAAGAAGTAATTTAAAACATATCCTATTTTATTTTTTAAAATATTTTACATATTTAATTATAAGTATGAATATTATTTGATAGGAAGAAATAAGTTTAAGTATAACCTTAGAAAAGGAAGTGGGAAATTGAGATATGAAGAAATTTTAAAAGTATTACCTCAAGATATTAATAAATTAATAAAAGATATATTAATAGAAAAGCCGGTCCAAGAAATTAGAATAAAGATAAATAAACCAATATTAATATATTTATCAGCTAGTGAAATTCTTCTTCCTTATTTAGTTAAAGAAGAAGATTTAAAGCAAATACTTGTTAAAATATCTAATTATTCTTTATATGCTTACGAAGAAGAAATAAAACAAGGTTATATAACAATAAAGGGTGGTCATAGAATAGGAATAGCTGGTGAATGTGTTTTAGTGAATAGGGAAATAAGAACAATTCGAAATATTTCCTCAATAAATATAAGAATATGTAGAGAAGTTATAGGTTGTTCAAATGAATTAATGAAATATATCAGTGATAATGATAGAGTTTACAATACATTAATTGTTTCTCCTCCTAAATGTGGTAAAACGACAATATTAAGAGATATAGCAAGGAATATTTCAGATGGAATGCCTATTATAGGACTTAGTGGGAAAAAAGTAAGTATTATAGATGAGAGAAGTGAAATAGCAGCTTGTTATAATGGAGTTCCACAGTTAAATGTTGGGATAAGAACTGATGTATTAGATAATTGTTTAAAGAAAGAAGGTATGATTATGGCCATTAGAAGCTTATCGCCAGATATCTTAATTTGCGATGAAATTGGAACAAAAGGGGATATAGAAGCTTTAAATATGGCTTTTAATTCTGGAGTAAATATTGTTGTAACAATTCATGGATATAGTATCGATGATATTTTTAACAGAAATATTTTTAAAGATCTATTAGAAAATAGAATACTTGAAAGAATTGTTATTTTAAGCAATAGAAATAGGGTTGCTAATATAGAAAAAATATATTCGGTAGGAACAAAGGGGGATGTAGTTTGTTTAAAGGGTTAGCATATATAGTAATTTTTCTTTCATGTAGTTATATTGGCTTCTATTATGGAGAAATTTATAAAAAAAGAAGTAAACAATTAAATAACGTATTGAAAGCAACTCTTTTTTTAAATAATGAAGTCATATATGCAAATACTCCTATGCCTGAGGCATTAAAATATATCTCTTTCAAAGTAGATTCACCAATAAAAGATATATTGATTAAAGTTTCAGAGAAACTCCTTTTAGGCGAAAGTAATAGTATTTATGAATCTTTTAAAGAGGAATATGAAAAAATGAGTTCAGAATTTCATTTGCATAAAGAAGACTTGAGGATTATTAAAGATTTTTTAAATTCCTTAGGTGAAACTGGAGTTTATGGACAAGATAAATTATTTAATTTAACTATTGAAAATTTAAAAATTAACTGTGGATCTGCAGAAGAAATAGCAAAAAAGAATGTAAAAATGTACAGAAGTTTAGGAATATGCATAGGTGCAATGATAGTAATATTTTTAATATAAAGAAGGAGGGAAATTTATGCTAGATGTAAGTTTAATTTTTAAATTAGGTGCAATGGGAGTGCTGATTATTGTAATAGATAAGATATTAAAGGTTAGTGGCAAAGATGATATTGCTGTAATAACAAATATTGCAGGAATAGTGATAATACTAATAACATTAATTGGTCTTATCAGTGACTTATTTAGTGCTGTAAGAACCATGTTTATGTTTTAGGTGATGTTATGGAAATCATTCAAATAGTAGCTTTTGCACTTTCAGCGTTATTCCTTTATTTGATTTTTAAAGATAGAAGAAGTGATATAGCAGTATTAATTTCTGCCGCTGCAGGAGTAATATTATTTTTATCAGTAATTGGAGAATTAGGTGAAATAATTAACTTTATAAAGGATATAACAAGTAAAACAAATATAGATCTTGTTTATATAGGAGTTGTTGTAAAAATACTAGCTATAGCTTATTTAGCAACCTTTTGTAGTGAAATATGTAGAGATGCGGGTGCATCTAGTATAGGAAGTAAAGTGGAATTTTCAGCTAAAATTCTAATATTAGCATTAGCAATTCCAATACTTATGGCTGTCCTTGATTCCATACTTCAAATATTATAGGTGATGAAATGAAAAATAGGGCTATATTTAAAAATAAAATAATTGTTATTCTTTTAGGTATATTTTTCTCTTTGATATTTTTTCCAAGAAATATAACTTATGCAGATGATAAAAATAATAATTTAGCATTAAATGAAAAAATTGATGAGGTGGAAATTAAGAATCAGTTAGAGTCACTATATAATTATATAAATAATATGAAATTAGATGTTGAAATTTTGAATGAATTAGATCCTGTTCAATATATAAAAAGCTATATAGAAAATGGCGAGGGTAATCTATCGTTTAAAACTATTTTAAATTCAATTATTAATTTTCTTTTTAAAGAGGTAAAAACTTCCTTAACCTTATGTATAAGCATTATAGCAATTGCTATTATATGCTCTTTAATTAAAAATTTACAAGCTGCTTTTTCAAATGACAGCATAAGCAATATAGCATTTTTTGCTTGTTACTGTATATTAATAATTTTGCTTACTAAATCTTTTATGGTTTCAATAAATATAGCAATTGATTTAATAAATAAATTATCCGATTTTATGGTAGCCATATTACCTGTTTTAGTTATGATGATAAGTACAATTGGAGGTTTTGCTCAGGCTGCGACTTTAGATCCTATAGTACTGGCAACAACAATAATAATTCCAAGAATATATAAAACAATAATAATTCCATTGATATTAGTATCTTTTGTGCTTCAATTTATAAATAATATATCAACTGAATATAAAATAAGTAATTTATGTAAACTTACTAAGCAAATAACGGTTTGGTTTCAGGGGATTATTTTAGTTACTTATATTGGATTTTTAACTGTGAGAGGAATAACTTCTTCTACAATAGATGCAGTAACTTTAAAAACTACTAAATTTGCAGTAGATAATTTTATTCCGATAGTTGGTAAGGCTTTTTCAGACGCAATATCTTCAGTAGCAGGATATGCATTAATAATAAAAAATGCTGTAAGTGCCTTTGGATTATTAATAATAGTACTTATGATGTTATATCCAATAATAAAATTAATATTGATTTCAATAATATATAAGCTTTCAGCATCTGTAATTGAACCAATAGCAGATAAGAGAATTACGAGTTCCATCGCAGCTGCCTCAGATTCTGTAACTTTATTAATATCCTGTGTACTTTGTGTAAGTTTAATGTTTTTTGTAATTATAGGGATAATCGCATCGGCTGGAAAATTTGTAGTAGGAGGCTAAAGAATTATGGATCTAATCATGGAATATGTAATTACCCTTGCGACGATGATAATTTTAATTTCAGCTATAGAGTTAATAGCTCCAGACAATAGTATGAAAAAATATTTGAGATTTATATTAGGATTAATATTAATTGCTGTAATGCTTTCACCAATAATAGATATATTTTCTAATAAAGAAAATGTAATAGTAAGTAATATTGCGGAATATTTTGAATTAGAGAAGGAGGATGGTAAAAGTATTGAGGTAAGTAACAATAAAAAATATAGTAGTTCTACTTTAGAAATATTCAAAAAAAATTTAGAAAGAAACTGTAATAGATTGCTAAAGGAAAAATTTGATCATCAAGATTTTGATAGTAATATAGAGTGTAATATTAATACTGAAAATATAGAATATTCCATAGAAAAAATTAAAGTAGGAGTTAAAGATAGGGGAACTTCAAAAATACAAAAAGTAATAATAAATACTAAAGATGAAAATAGAAATAATGAAAATATAGAAAACAAGGATGAAATAGTAAGTTACTTAATGGAAACTTTTGCTGTAACAAAAGATAAAATAGAGATATATAAAATCAATGGATAGGAGTGAAAGAATGGGGAATAAAGATTTTAAAAAGGAATTAACAAAAATTGTTAATGATAAGAAGTTTTTAAATGTAGTTTGTATAGCATTGATTTTAGCCTTTTTATTACTTGCAATTAGCTTCCTAAATACTACAAGAAAGAAAAGCGAAAAGTCTGTTAGTGTAAGTGGTGAAGAAACAATAGATATTATCAGTAATGAAGGTAATGATATATTCAAAAATTATGAGGAACAGCAGAAAAATGAGTTGAAAAACCTTTTACGTAAAATTAAGGGAGTTGGAGAAGTTGAAGTAATGATTTATTTTAAAAGTGGAGAAGTAAAAGTGCCAGCAACTGAAGATACAACCACACAATCATTTACAGAAGAAAGTGATAGTCAAGGTGGAAAGAGAACCAACAATCAGCAAACAGATGGTACAAAGGTTGTAATGGCTGGAAATGGAAGTACTACTGAACCATATATTCTACAAGTTAACAAGCCTGAAATATCAGGAGTTGTTATTGTAGCTGAAGGTGCGTCGAGCAGTAAGGTGAAATATGATATTCAAGTAGCAGTTTCAAGCCTATATGATATTTCAATAGATAAAGTGAATGTATATCCTATGAAAGATTAGCATATAATTTTATTGTAAAATAGATGGGGGGAATTAAAAATGACAAAAAAACAATTTGGTATTATTTTTACGCTAATGGCTCTTATAGCTTTTGTAGGAGTATTAGCAGCAAAACTAAATGCTTCAGGCCTAAATGATCCAACAGATCTAGGTCAAGCTATTTCACAAGCTAACTTAGAAGATAAAAAGGATGATAAAAAGGACGATAAAGAAACTTTAGGAACACAAGATTATTTTTATAGTTTAAGAAGTGAAAAGGAGCAATTGAATTCTGCAACAATACAACAACTTAAAGAAGTTATTGAAAGCGAAAATACTGCTCAAGAAGAAAAAGATTTAGCAAATAATGAGTTAATTGAAAAGACTATGTTAATTAATCAAGAAGGACAAATTGAAATAAGCGTAAAAAATAGAGGCTTTGAAGATGCATTATGTTCAATTGAAGGAAATAAAGTAAGAATTGTAGTAAGAGCAGATGAATTAACAGAAGATGACACTATAGCAATTCAAGAAATTGCTGAAAATGTATCTGGAATCAGTGATGTAATAATCGAAGCAAAATAATTCATTGTAATATAATTATTGATTTGTTATAATATACCTAAGAAAAATGGTGTTTAGTAACACTTAGGAGGTAATTACATGGAAAAAATGAACAATGAAGAAACTATGGGAATTGTAAAAATTTCTGATGAAGTTGTTAGCGTAATAGCTGCTATAGCTGCAGAAGAAATAAAAGGTGTTGTAGATTTACAACAAGGTGTTAATAACATATCACAACTGTTAAAAGGGAAAAAAGCTTTAGGAAAAAATGTAAAAGTTACTTTAAATGAAGATAATGCAGTAATTGATTTATACTTATCAGTTGAATATGGAATTAAAATACCAGAAGTAGTGAGAGCTGTTCAAGAAAATGTTAAGAAAACTGTTGAAACTATGACTGGTTTGAAGGTAGAAGCTGTTAATGTAATTGTTCAAAACATTTACCTACCTAAAACTGAAAAAGAAGAAGCAAAGGAAAACTAATATCACCCTCTGATTTTTCAGAGGGTGTTTTTCTTGTGATTTAAATAATTTTAGTGTAGTATATTTATTGATTAAAAGAATATATAAAGTCAATAATATAGATACCAAGGAGGATAATATGAACAAAAACAGAAAAAGATCCAGAGAAATTGCAATGGAATTATTATTTAGTATGACTATAAACAAAAACACATTAGAGGAAACTTTTAATACCTTTATAGAAGAATACGAAATGAAATTAGAAATAATAGATGCAGAATACATAAAATCTATTTTGAAAAAGGTAGAAGATAATAAAGAGGAAATTGATGCAAGAATAGAAAAATCTTTAAACAAATGGTCAATAGATAGGATATCAAAAGTAAACTTAACAATATTAAGAATAGCTATAGCCGAGATGCTTTATTTTGATGATATACCTGAAAAAGTATCTATTAATGAAGCAATAGAATTAACCAAAAAATATTCAGATGAAAAAAGCGTAGCCTTTGTAAATGGTCTTTTAGATAATACTTTAAAAAACAAATAATTATCAAAAGGGAGAGGACTTATGGATAATATAATAGATGGAAAATTAATTGCAAATGAAATAAAAGAAGAAATAAAAAAATTTGTACAATTAAGAAAAGATAATAATAAAAGGGAACCAATGATTGCTTCAATATTAATTGGTAATGATGAAGGGTCTGTATATTATATAAACAGCCAAGAAAAATTAGCTTTATCATTAGGATGTAAATTTAAAAAAGTCCTTTTAGAAGAGGATATAGAAGAAAAAGATCTAATTAATATAATTGAAGCTTTAAATAATGATAATGAAGTTGATGGTATTATTGTACAATTGCCTCTTCCTAAGAAATTAAATGAAAAAAAAATAATAAATATAATATCCCCTAAAAAGGATATAGATTGTTTAACTTATATTAATCAAGGTAAATTGTATTCTGGGGAAGGAGAAATAATTCCTTGTACACCTAAATCTATATTAACTTTATTAGAAAAGTCAGATATTAATTTAGAAGGGAAAAAAGTTACAGTTATCGGAAGAAGTAATATTGTTGGTAAGCCTGTTGCACAATTAATGTTAAGTAAAAATGCAACAGTTACAATATGTCATTCAAAAACAAAAAATCTTAAAGAAATTACAAGAAAAGCTGATATTATAATAGTTGCCATCGGCAAACCAAAATTCTTAACAAAAGAATATGTAAAAGAAGGAACAATTGTAATAGATGTAGGAACTTCTTCTTTAAATGGAAAGATAACTGGTGATGTTGACTTTGATGAAGTTAGTAAAATTTCAAAACTTATTACCAAGGTTCCGGGTGGGGTTGGTGCCTTAACGACTACCTTATTAATAAAGAATGCATGTGAGGCGTTAGAAAGAAATGAAAATGAAAACATTAACTGTAACGGAGTTAAATAATTATATAAAAAGAATATTAGATAATGATTTTATCCTTAATAATCTTTTAGTAAAAGGAGAAATTTCTAATCTAAAATATCATTCTAGCGGTCATATATACTTTTCATTAAAAGATTCTACTAGTAAAATAAACTGTGTAATGTTTAAAAGTAATGCCTTAGAGCTTGATTTTATATTAAAAGAGGGAATGGAAGTAATAGCAAGCTGTAGATGCTCTTTATATCCGGGTTTAGGTTCGATGCAGCTCTATGTAAATAAACTTCAAAAGGAAGGCTTAGGAGAATTACATATAAAGTTTGAGAATTTAAAGAATAAACTTGCAAGGGAAGGATATTTTGATCAAGAACATAAAAAGTCAATTCCTAAAATGCCCAAAAGAATAGGGGTAGTAACTTCGGAAACAGGAGCAGTAATAAGAGATATAATAAATGTAACAAGACGTAGAAACAGTTTGGTTGATATTTTATTATATCCTGCCCAAGTTCAAGGTGAAGGGGCATATAAAACTATAATTGCTGGAATTGAGTTTTTTAATAAAAATAAGAATGTTGATGTTATAATTATAGGTAGAGGTGGAGGTTCTATGGAAGATCTTTGGAATTTTAATGAAGAAGATCTTGCAAAAGTGATTTTTAAATCTAAAATACCTATTATTTCTGCTGTAGGTCATGAAGTTGACTTTACTATTTCAGATTTTGTTAGTGATTTAAGGGCATCAACGCCATCTCAAGCAGTAGAAATAGCAGTTCCTCTCGAAGAAGATATATTTTCTGAAATAGATAATTATAAGATTAAGTTAAATGAAATAATAGATAAAAAGTTGTCATATGAGAGAGAAAGGCTATTAAATTATAAAAAATTTCTTTCTCTAAACAATCCAGAAATAATAATTTCAAATTCATATTTAGAACTTGATAGATTCAAGAATGACCTAAATAAAATAATAGAAAACAAGTTGGAAAAAGAAAAAATGAAATTAAAGTCTTTAAGTGATATTCTTCAGGCGCATAATCCAATAAATGTTTTAAATAAAGGATATACAATTATTAAGGATAATAATGATAATATAATTTCATCTAGAGATAAAATAATTGATTTAGAGGAAATAAAAATTATTTTTAAAGATGGAGAAATAAAAGGGAAATTTACTTCCTTAAATTAAGGAGTTGAGAATATAATGGCTAAAAAAGAAACTTATGAAGGTATGATTCAAAATCTGCAAGAGATTTTGAATAATATGGAAAATAATGATTTGCCCTTAGAAGAATTAATGAAAGAGTATGAAGCGGGAGTTAAATTGGTTAATAAATTATATAAAAGTTTAAATAATCTGGAAGGAAAACTACTTAAAATAAAAGATAATATGGAAGTGGAGTTTGAAAATGAAAAAGTATGAGGAGTTTAAAAATCAAATTAACGAGAAGCTGCAAAAATATTTTCAAAATAAGGGAAGTTATAATAAAATAATATATGAATCAGTAAGCTATAGTTTAAATATTGGAGGAAAGAGAATTAGACCCCTATTATTTTTATTGACTTATAACTTATATAAAAATGATATAAGTGAAGTTATTGATATGGCTTTAGCAATTGAAATGATTCACACATATTCTTTGATTCATGATGATTTACCTTGCATGGATAATGATGATTTAAGAAGGGGCATGCCAACAAATCATAAGAAGTTTGGTGAAAATATTGCTGTTTTAGCTGGAGATACATTATTAAATGAAGCAGCAAATTTATTAATACGTTTTTCCCTCGAACATGATAGAAGCGCCTTAGTTGCTTCAAATGAAATTCTAAAAGCGTCTGGTCCAGAGGGAATGATTGGGGGCCAAGTTGTTGACATAATAAATGAAAGTAAGAAAATCTCAAAAGAAGAACTTTTATATATGCATAATAAGAAGACTGGAGAATTAATAAGGGTTTCTGTAGTAGCTGCAGCAATAATTGCTAATGCTCCAAAGGAAGATATTGAAATACTTAATGAATTTGGAAAGAAATTAGGATTAGCTTTTCAAATTAAAGATGATATATTAGATCTAACCGGTGATGTAAATAAACTTGGTAAAAATACAGGAAGTGATCAAAATAATCACAAATCAAACTTTATTAGTTTATTTGGTTTAGAACATTGTGAAAGAGAATGTGAAAGATTAACAAATGAATGTATAAAATTGCTTGAATGCCTTTCAAAAGATACTAAATATTTAAAGGATATAACATTAGATTTATTAAATAGAGAGTCTTAAAGAAAGAAAGGTTAAAATATGGGAAAAATACTTGATAAAATAATTACTCCGGAAGAAGTAAAAAAACTAAACAATGTTGAATTAGAAGTTTTAGCAGAAGAAATTAGAGAGTTTTTAATAGAATCTGTTTCTAAAACTGGAGGGCATTTAGCCTCAAATCTTGGAGTAGTAGAGTTAACTATAAGTTTATTTAATAGTTTTGATTTAGAGAAAGATAAAATAGTATGGGATGTTGGTCATCAATGCTATGTTCATAAGATATTGACTGGAAGAAAAGATAAATTTGATAAATTAAGACAATATAATGGTCTAAGCGGCTTTCCTAAGCGAAGTGAAAGCAAATATGATACCTTTGATACAGGTCATAGCAGCACCTCAATTTCTGCAGCTCTTGGAATGGCAAGAGCAAGGGATATAAAAAAAGAAAAAAATAATATCATTGCAATAATTGGGGATGGTGCCTTAACTGGAGGTATGGCATTAGAAGCCTTAAATGATGTTGGTTTTAATAAAACAAAGCTAATTGTAGTATTAAATGATAATCAAATGTCAATTGCTCATAATGTAGGAGGCTTATCAAATCATTTAAATGCTTTAAGAGTAGAACCTAAATATAATAAATTTAAATCAACTGTAAATGCTACTTTAAAATCCAATAAAACAGGAGAAAAAATAGCAAATTATATTTCTAAATTTAAAGGAAGTATAAAACAGTTCCTTGTTCCTTCGATGTTATTTGAAGATATGGGATTAAAATATATTGGTCCCATAGATGGGCATGATATTAATATGATGTCAAAAGTATTTAATAAAGCAAAAGAAATTGATGAACCAGTAATAATCCATGTAGTAACATCTAAAGGAAAGGGATATGAATTAGCAGAAAGAAATCCTAATAAATATCATGGGGTTAGTCCTTTTGATTTAGAAAGTGGAGAGGCTTTAAGCAAAAGTAAAAGAAATTACTCTAAAGTATTTGGAGAAGTTATTTCAGAATTATCAAGAGAAGATGATAAAATTGTTGCAATAACTGCAGCTATGCCTGATGGAACTGGTCTTACAGATTTTGCGAAAGAGTTTCCAAAAAGATTCTTTGATGTGGGGATTGCAGAAGCACATGCAACTACATTAGCAGCTGGATTAGCTAGTGCAGGAATGAAACCAGTTTTTGCGGTATATTCAACTTTTCTTCAAAGAGGCTTCGATCAATTGGTGCATGATGTATGTATTCAAAACTTGCCTGTAATTTTTGCTATTGATAGGGCAGGTATAGTTGGAGAAGATGGAGAAACTCATCAAGGAATTTTTGATTTATCCTATCTATCAATTATGCCCAATATGACAATATTGGCACCAAAACATCTTGATGAATTAAAGCTTATGCTTAAATGGTCCTTAGATTTTAATGGGCCTGTAGCAATTAGATATCCTAAAGGTGGAGATCTTCCTGTTCCTATAAAGCCAATTGAAAAAGTTAAATTTGGACAGTGGGAAGAAATTGATGATGGTGAAAAATTAGCAATAATAGCTGTAGGAAAAATGGTACAGCATGTAGTTTTAGCAAAAGAAATATTAAAAATGCATAATATCAATCCTAAAATAATTTCAGCGACTTTTGCAAAACCATTAGACGAGGGAATGTTAAAAAAATTGGTTAAAGATGGTTATGATATAATAACTGTGGAGGATAATATTAAAAATGGTGGTTTTGGAAGTTATGTATTAACGAAATTAAATGAAATGGGATTTAATAAGAAAATCAAATTATTAGGCTTTAATAATTTTGTACCTCAGGGAAGTTTAGATATCCTATATAAAGAAAATCAATTAGATCCAGAAGGTATTGCTAAGCAAATATTAGAATTTAAATAAAGGAGATAAAAAATCTGTGAGAAAAGAGAGATTAGATGTATTACTAGTTGAAAAAGGAATATTTCAATCAAGGGAAAGAGCTAAAGCGGCAATAATGGAAGGAAAAGTATTTGTTGATGGTATAAGGGTAGATAAGGTGGGAACCAAAATAGATGCTGAAGCAGATATAGTTTTTAAAGGTAATCCCATTGCCTATGTAAGTAGAGGTGGATTAAAGCTTGAAAAAGCAATTAATGAGTTTGGCATCAATTTAAAAGATAAGGTGTGTCTCGATATCGGTGCTTCTACTGGAGGTTTTACAGATTGCATGCTTCAAAATGGAGCTAAAAAAGTATTTGCTATAGATGTTGGATATGGACAATTTGCATGGAAGTTAAGAACAGATGAAAGAGTAGTTTGTATGGAGCGAACTAATATAAGATATGTAACTTTGGAAGACACAAAAGAACCTTCAGATTTTGCATCAATTGATGTATCCTTTATATCTTTAAGAACTATAATGCCTGCAACATTAAATTTATTGAAGGACAATGGTGAAGTGGTTGCTTTAATAAAGCCCCAATTTGAAGCAGGCAGGGGAAAAGTAGGCAAAAAGGGTGTTGTAAGAGACATTAATATACATAGAGAAGTAGTTCAAAATATAGTAGAATTTTTACTAGAGAACAATTTAAAGATAATAAATTTATCTTATTCACCAATAAAGGGGCCTGAAGGAAATATTGAGTATTTAGTTTACTTTTCAAAGGATATAAATAAGGAAAGTAATTTTAAGTTTGAGGATATCGAAAAGGTCATAAATGAATCTCATAAAATACTATAATTTAATTATAAGGCTTCAGGTTTAACTGAAGTCTTATAAAGATATATAAGAATATAATAAATGCAAGGGAATGAGGTTATGAAGAGAATTGCTATTGCTAGAAATCCTTCCAAAGATAAAGATAATAAATTTATAGGGAAAGTACTAGAAAAGATCAAGGAATATTTTAATGAGGCAGAAATTATTTTATTAAATAGCTATGAAATAGATGATTACAGTTTTGCAAGCCCTTTGGATTTAATAATAGTATTGGGTGGAGATGGTACCATATTAAGTGTTGCAAGGGGAATAAATGGCAAGATTAAGGTTCCTATATTAGGAATAAACATAGGAAATTTAGGCTTTCTTACGAGTATAGAAATATCAGAAATTGGTAAAGCTTTTGAAAAAATTAAAAATGGCGATTATATTTCTGAGGAAAGGATGCTTTTAACTTGTGATTTTCCTCTTGAAAATGAAAAGGATAAATCCTTAGCTTTAAATGATATTGTTATTTTGAGAGAAACTTTATCAAGAATGATAAATTTTGAAATATTTATCGATGGAAAAAGATACTGTAATTTTAAGGGGGATGGTCTTATAATATCTACCCCAACTGGTTCTACAGCATATTCCTTTGCAGCAGGTGGACCATTTATTTATCCTGATTTAGATGTAATAATATTAACTCCGATTTGTCCTCATACACAAGGCATTCATCCTATTGTCTTAAATAGTCATAGTGTGATAGAGATAAAAGCAGAAAATGGCAAGGGAGAGGCCTTTGTAAATTTTGATGGTCAAAAAGCAATAAAATTAACTGATAATATTCTTGTAAGAGTTAAAAAAGCTGATGAATATGCAAATATTATATTGTTTGATGATTACGATTATTATAAAATACTAAGATCAAAGATTTTAAATAATTGTAGAGAGTACGAAGGTGATTAAATGAAATCAAAAAGACATGAAAAAATATTAGAAATAATAAATAGAAAGGACATAGAAACTCAGGAAGAATTAGCTGAAGAACTAAAAAAAGCTGGCTTTGATGTTACTCAAGCTACAGTTTCAAGAGACATAAAGATTTTAAAATTATTAAAAGTACAAGGCATTAATGGACGATATAAATATGTTGAACCTACAAAAGAAGAAAAAGATATAAATGATAAATTAGAAAGTATTTTAATTAATGCTGCAGTTTCTGTTGAGAATGTAGATAAAATTGTTGTAGTAAAGACCCTTACAGGATCAGCAATGGCTGTTGCAGAAGCTATTGATAAGCTGTTTGATAAGGAAGTTGCTGGTACAATAGCTGGAGATAATACAATTTTTATATTAGTAAGAACAATTGAGAAGGCTGTTGAATTAGTAGAAGATGTTAGAAAAATGATTTTGTAAAGGTGATATAATATGTTATTGCAATTGAATATAAAGAACTTTGCATTGATTCAAGAGTTATCAGTAGAATTTGGGAAAGGCTTTAACATCTTATCAGGAGAAACTGGTGCAGGAAAATCAATATTAATAGACACTATTGATTATGTATTAGGAGGAAAATTTTCAAAGGATTTAATAAGATATGGTGAAAATAAAACTTATGTTGAAGCAATTTTTACAATAGAAAATCAAGAAATATCAAATTTATTGAAAGAATTAGAAAGCGAAGAAGATGATTTATTAATAATATCTAGAGAGACAACTCTTAATGGTAAAAGTATTGTAAAGGTTAATGGAAAGTCTGTTGTATTATCTTTTATAAGAAAGCTAAGAGAAAAGCTTTTAGATATTCATGGACAGCATCAAAATCAAAATTTATTAGATAGATCTTCTCATATATATTATTTAGATGATTTTATAGGAGACAATGTTAATAAATATTTAAATGATTTTGAACTATTAAGAAATGAACACAATGAAATAGTTAATAAAATTAAATCCCTTAATGGTAATACAGATAGGGAAAAATTAATAGATTATTTAAAATTTCAAATTGAAGATATTGAAAAGGCAAATCTGAAACTTGGTGAAGAAGAACAGTTAAATGAAGAATTTAATATTTTAAATAATGCTGAAAAAATCTCTTTAGCATTAAATAAATCCTATTCTATTTTAGATAATTATAATGAAGGAATGTCTGTAATTGAAGGAATTTCCAAAGTAATATATGAGCTTTCTTCTGTTGAGAAACATTTAGAAAAGATAAAGGAAAAAAAAGATCGACTTGAGGAAATTTTATATCTATTAGAAGAGATTTCGAGAGATATAAGGGATATTTCATCAGAAATATATTATGATGAATTTGAATTAGAAAAAGTAAATTCTAGAATATATGAAATCAGTTTATATAAGAAAAAATATGGAGAATCTATTGAAGATATATTAAAGTATTTAAACAAATTAAAGCTTCAATATGATGAGCTTATTAATTCGGAAGAAGTAATTAAAAAGTTAGAAATTCAAAAAAATAAAATAGAAGAAAAAATGAAAGAATTAGCTTCAAAAATACATGATGTAAGAGTGGAAAATGCTTTGCTTTTGGAAGAAAAAATAAAATATGAATTATCTTATATAGGAATGGATAAGACTGATATAAAGATTTTAATAGAACAAAAGGAAGATTTTAATGAAAGAGGTTTTGATGAAGTTTCTTTTATGATATCAACAAATCCTGGAGAGCCACTTAAATCGTTAGAAAAGGTCGTATCAGGAGGAGAATTATCAAGAATAATGTTGGCTTTAAAATGTGTATTTATTGACAAAGATAAAATTCCAACATTAATATTTGATGAAATTGATACTGGTATTAGCGGTTCCATTGCAAAAAGAGTTGGTGAAAAAATGTATCAAGTTGCAACAAAGCATCAAGTATTATGCATTACGCATCTTCCACAGATTGCAGCTTTGTCTGATTCTCATTACTTTGTTTCAAAAAAGATTGAAAATAATAAGACATTTACTCAAATAAAGATATTAACTAAAGAAGAGAAAATAAATGAAATCGCCAAGATGACTAGTGGAGACGAAATAAGTAACCTAACTATAGAAAGTGCTTCAGAAATGGTAAAACTTGCAACATTAAAAAAGGAAGAAATCTTGAAAGCCATATAAATTAAATACATAAAAATATATAATTTTGCAAAAAATAAAATCATAGCAAAACGCTATGATTTTATTTTTTTATAATCATAAAAAATTACTAGCAAAGACTTACAGCATAATCTTAAATATTCAGGGAAAGTTAATTATAACGAGGAGGAGATAGAATGAGAAAATCTAAGGTAAAAATTACATATATAGCTAGCGCTCTAATATTGATCCTAAGTATAATTACCTTCCTGAGTTTAAGTAAAATACCAGAGACAATTTATGTATCTAATTCTGTTGAAGCTTCAAATATGAATAATATATCTTCGAATTTTCTAATTAAAAATTATGAAGTAGATAAAGATAAGATTGAAATAAAGTTATTAGGTTTAATACCATTAAAATCAGTAAAATTATCTAAGATAGGAGATATAGAACTTTATCCAGGTGGAAATACAGTAGGAATAAAATTATCAACTAAAGGGGTTTTAGTAGTTGGATACTCTGATGTTAATTGTGAAAGAGGTCAAGTAGAAAGTCCAGCTAAAAGATCAGGTATTCAGCTTGGAGATGTTATAACTAAAATTAATGGAGAAGAGATAGAAAATTCGAAGGATTTATTAAGAAAAATAAATGAACTTAAGGATTCAAAGATTATATTGCAATATATAAGAAATGATGTTTCAGAGAGTAAGGAAATAAATTTAGAAAAGGAAGAAGATGGATATAGACTTGGATTATGGGTAAGAGATTCAACAGCTGGTATTGGAACATTAACTTTTTATCACAAAGAAAGTAAAATATTTGGAGCTTTAGGTCACCCAATAACAGATGGAGATACAAATGAACCATTTATAATAAAAGATGGTAATCTTCTAGACTCCTCAGTTATAAGTGTTAAAAAAGGTGAAAAGGGAATGCCTGGTGAATTAAAGGGATTATTTTTAAATGAAAAAGAAGGAATTGCAATTATTAAGAAAAATACTGAATCAGGGATTTTTGGAGTTGCTAATAAAAATATTACAAGTAAAATTACCAATAAACCAATGAAAGTTGCCTTCAGAAATGAAATAAAAGAAGGAAAAGCTCAAATTATTACTACGATAGATGAAAATGGACCAAAATATTATGATATAGAAATTATTAAATTATTACCACAGGATGAGCCAGGTCCAAAAAGCATGTTAATAAAAGTAACAGATGAAGAGCTTCTTGAAAAAACAGGAGGAATAGTTCAAGGGATGAGTGGAAGTCCTATTATACAAGATAATAAGATAATTGGAGCAGTAACTCATGTCCTTATTAATAAGCCAGATGTAGGATATGGAATATATATAGAATGGATGTTAAAAGATGCAGGAATAATAAATTAGGAGCCAATAGGCTCTTAATTTATTAATTTAATTAAATAAAAAAATATCTTACAAATTATACAAAAAAATTTAGAAAAAATTGTAAAAAGGAGCTGTTAATATAAAATTATTTATGCTATAATTATGGTAAATTGTTAATGAAAACATTGTTTTTTAAAGATTTATCTATATTAATAATATTAATAGATGAATTTTAAAAAATAAATAAATATCAAATAACATAATCTTAGGAATTATTTTGGAAATATGGGGGAGAGAAGTATGAAAGACTCAAAAATTTCAGTTTTAATAGCTGACGACAATAAAGAATTTTGCAGTATTTTAAATGACTATTTATTGAACCAAAAAGATATTGTAGTTACAGGAGTAGCTAAAGATGGAAGAGAGGCATTAGAGTTAATTCAAGAGAGAAAGCCTGATTTAGTTATTTTAGATATTATAATGCCACATTTAGATGGACTTGGAGTCTTAGAAAGATTAAATTCAATGAATCTTGATAAAATTCCAAGAATAATTGTATTATCTGCTGTTGGACAAGATAAAATTACACAAAAGGCTATTACATTAGGGGCTGATTATTATGTAGTAAAACCATTTGATATGGATATATTCACAAAGAGAATAAGGGAAATGTTTAATGGAAGTACAGATGAAATAGTTAAAAAGCCTACAACAGTTATTGATAATACAGTAAAAACACAAAGCAAAGGTGAAATGGATCTTGAATCTGAAATAACTAGTATAATCCATGAAATAGGAGTTCCTGCACATATTAAGGGATATATGTATTTGAGAGAAGCAATAACTATGGTAGTAAATGATATGGAGCTTTTATCAGCAGTAACAAAGGAACTTTATCCATCAATTGCTAAAAAATATAATACAACTGCTTCTAGGGTAGAAAGGGCCATAAGGCATGCTATTGAAGTTGCATGGGGCAGAGGACAAGTTGATGCAATTAATAAGTTATTTGGATATACAATCCATAATGAAAAAGGTAAGCCTACAAATTCTGAATTTATAGCTATAATTGCTGATAAATTAAGATTAAGAAATAAGGTATCTTAAAGTATTCCTTAAATTTTTGAAAATTAAAGTGAATAAATTATTATAACACTTTCATTTGCAATGAGTAAATGAAAGTGTTTTTATATTTTATTGCAATTTATTCTAATAAGTAATTTATCAGTTTATTAAAGTAAAGGTGTAGGAAAAATAATAGTATTCAATTAAAAATTATAATTAAAAAATTTATAAATTAGTTAATAAACAAAGAAACTGTTTCATAGTATTAATTATGGAACAGTTTTTATGTTATAAATAAAAAGTTTTACATATATTCAATTATGAATAATAAGTAAAGTTTAATCATATTATGTTTTATAGCTGTTTTAAGGAGGAATAATATGGACATCATAAGAAAAATTAATTCAAACTTCAGGGATAATAAAATTTTCTATTTACTAGTTGTTTCATTCTTCTTTGTAGGCATATTACTGGGCTCATATACCATAAAATATATGGATGGAGTAGATGCAGATAGTTTATCTAAATATTTTACTGAATTTATTAAAAGCTTAAATTTTCAGCAGGTAGAAAATAAGGAACTTTTAATAAGTATTATTAAAAATAACATTATAATTATTTTACTTATTATAGCCTTAGGATTTACTAAGTTTGGTGCACCAATTATTTTAATTATTGATTTAATCAAAGGTTTTACTCTAGGATATACCTTTAGCTTTCTATTAACGACCTTTGATGGAAAAGGATTATGGATAGCTTTAGTTTCAACTGTTCCACAAAATATTTTTTATATCCCATTTTTCATTGGAATAAGTATAATTTCTTTGGAATTATCTTCTTTAAAGTTTAAGTTAAAATTTTTTAGTGGACAAGGAACTAAAATAAGACTAGAGTCTTTAACGATGAAATATGGATTTTTTTTAATTCTCTTTTCAATAGGAGTATTAATTGAGTGTTACATGAGTCCAGGCTTGATAAAATTTATCTTAACAAAAGTTTATAAATTAACCTAATCTAATGAAGATAAAGAAGGATTGATAAGTTTTTTGTCGAATAAATAATATGTTAGGATAGGGGAGAATTATGAAAGAAATTGTGAATGATTACAAGGAAGCTTTACTTAAAAGTCATAAAAGTGAGAATACAGTATATGCTTATGTAACTGATGTGAACTTATATGTTAAATATTTAAGTAGTAAGAATTTAAATATAAATGAAACCGATAATGTATCAATCTCATCATATATTCAATATTTATTAGGACAAGGAAAATCAGAAAGATCAATAAACAGAATAGTAATAAGCTTGAGAAGCTTTTATAATTATTTAAAAGATCAAGAAGTAGTAGATGAAATACCTAAGATATATTATAAAAATACATCAACATCAAAAAAGCTACCAGTTATTTTAACTGTAGAAGAAGTAGATAAAATTATAAAAGTAATCGATAAAGATTCAAATAAAGGAATACGTGATAATGCTTTACTTGAACTTATGTATGCTACTGGAATGAAGGTTTCAGAAATTATAGGAATAAAAGTTGATCATGTAAATTTGGAATTGAGTTTTGTAAAATGCTATGATAATAAAAACTATGAAAGGTTAATCCCTATAGGAAGAAGTGCAGTAAGAGCTTTAGAGGAATATTTAAAAATTAGGGAACAAATTGCTTCGGCAGGTGTGGACAATCTCTTTGTTAATTTAAATGGTAATCGCTTAACAAGACAAGGAGTTTGGAGAATTGTAAAAGAATATGCCCATAAAGCGGGAATAAAAAAGGAAGTAAATTTAAATACCTTCAGACACTCTTTTGCAGTACATTTATTGCAAAATGGTGCTAATGTTAGAGCTGTACAAAAGTTACTTGGTAATCAGGTATTAACCTATATGGATACTTATTATGAAATAATAAATAATGATAAAATAAACATAGTATATAAAAACTCCCATCCTAGAGCATAATAATATTTGTAACTAAAATAAGCTGATATAATAAAATTTAAATCTAAAATTAAGAAAAAGAAATACCAAATAAGATGCTAAATTAGATTACAAAAAATAAAATTTATATATAAAAACTAGTGAAAAATAAATTAGGAGGAAAAATTTATGAGAATGTATGACATCATATTAAAAAAAAGAAAGGGTATTGAATTAACTAAGGAGGAAATTGAGTATTTTGTAAATGGGTATACTAATGGAGAAATTCCAGATTATCAAGCATCTGCATTGTTAATGGCTATCTTTTTTAATAAAATGTCAAAGGAAGAAACAAAGAATCTTACTATGGCAATGGTAAATTCAGGAGATAAAATAGATTTATCATCTATAAAGGGAATTAAAGTAGACAAACATTCAACTGGTGGAGTTGGTGATAAGACAAGTATCTGTTTAACACCTTTAGTTGCGTCTTTGGGAGTTCCAGTTGCTAAGATGTCTGGAAGAGGTCTTGGTCACACTGGTGGAACAATTGATAAATTAGAATCCTTTAAGGGATTTTCAGTAGAACTAACAGAAGAAGAGTTTATTAAGAATTCAAATGAAGTTGGAGTTTGTATAGTAGGTCAAAGTGCTAATTTAGTACCTGCCGATAAAAAATTATATGCTCTAAGGGATGTTACTGCTACAGTGGAAAATGTTTCATTAATAGCATCTAGTATTATGAGTAAGAAAATTGCCTCTGGGGCTGATGCCATAGTATTAGACGTAAAAGTTGGAGAAGGAGCTTTTATGAAAACTCCTGAAGCAGCAAAAGAATTGGCTAGGGAAATGGTTGATATAGGAAATTCCCTTGGAAGAAAGACAATAGCAGTAATTTCTGATATGGATCAACCTTTAGGTTATGCTGTTGGAAATGCTCTAGAAGTTAAAGAGGCGATAGAACTTTTAAAAGGAAATGGACCTAAGGATTTATTAGAATTAACTTTAACATTAGGAAGTAATATGTTAGTTTGCGCTAACAAAGTAAGCAGCTTTGAAGAAGGAAAAGCTTTACTAGAAGAAAACATAAAGAATGGAAAAGGTCTTGCAAAATTAAAGGAATTTGTTATGGCACAGGGAGGAGATGCATCCTATATTGATGACTTAGATAAATTTCCTAAGGCTAAACATATAGTTGAGGTAAGAGCTTTAAAAGATGGAGTAATTTCCAAAATTCATGCTGAGCAGGTTGGAATTATTGCTATGAAGATTGGTGCAGGAAGAGAAACAAAAGAAAGCAATATTGATTTGGCAGTTGGAATTGTATTCAATAAGAAAAGAGGAGACAAAGTTAAAAAAGGTGATGTATTAGCATATATTCATAGTAATGATGAGAATAATATAGAAGAAGCTAAAAATGAATTATTAAATAATATAATAATTTCAGATAGTTTAGAAAAGGAAACTCCATTAATTTATGATATAGTTAAGTAATGTTTAATATTAGTTAATAGGATAAAAATATGATGTAGTATGAAAATACTATATCATATTTTTATTTTTTTTGGTAATAATAAGCTTGAAAGGAGGAAGTAAAAAATGAATAAAAATCTAATAAAGAAAATTATAATAATGGTTTTAGCTATTAATATTGTAAATACAATCCCTGCAAAAGCAATAACTGATCCTAGCAATGATTTTTACGAAGATATTGTTGATTATTCTTATATGCTAACAAATGAGAAAGCATCAACAGAGGGAGGAATAAATGTTGATGCAAAATCAGCTTTGTTGATGGAGCCAGTAACAGGAAAAATAATTTATGAAAAAAATATAGATGAAAAATTTGCACCGGCTTCAGTTACGAAGATTATGACTATGCTTTTAACTATGGAAGCCATAGATAGCGGAAAAATATCTTTACAAGATAAAGTAACCTGTAGTGAAAATGCAAAAAAAATGGGGGGCAGTACTATGCTTTTGGATACAGGTGAAATTAGAACAGTTGAAGAATTATTAAAGGGTGTTGCCATTGCATCTGGTAATGATGCATCAGTAGCTTTAGCAGAATATTTAGCCGGTACAGAAGAAGCTTTTGTAGAAATGATGAATAAAAGAGCTCAAGAGTTAGGAATGAAAAATACTACTTTTAAAAATTGTAATGGTCTTCCTGCAGAAGGGCATCTTTCTACAGCTAGAGATATTGCAATAATGTCAACTGAACTATTAAAGCATCCTGCAGTATTAAAGTACACTGGTACATATATGGAAACAATATCAGAAGGAAGAAGGACACCTATAGAACTAGTCAATCATAATAAATTAGTTAGATTTTTTGAAGGTTGTGACGGATTAAAAACTGGTTATACTCAGGAAGCTAAATATTGTATTTCAGCTACAGCAACAAGAAATGGAGTAAGAATGTTAGCAGTAATTATGGGGGCTCCAACATATAAAGTTAGAAACAGAGATGCAAGTATGTTAATGAACTATGGCTTCTCTAAATTTGAAGGTAAAAAGCTGTTTACTAAAGATCAAGATGTAGATACAGTATATCTAAATAAGCAGACAGATAAGTTTATAGTTGCAAAAGCTAAGGATGACCTTATAGCTATAGTACCTAAGGGTACAGATAAAGAGATTGAACAAAAGATAATCTTAAATGAACCTAAGAAAGAATATAAAGCTGGAGAAATCATAGGTAAATGTGAAGTATATCTAGGAGAAGATAAAATTGGAGAAGTTGAACTTTATTCAGATAGAGATATTAAGGTTGGCGGATTCCTAGAAAACTTTAAATTTAATATGAAGAATATGTTTAGAAAGGGTATTTAATTGGAGGCTGTTTAATGCAGCCTCTTTTTAAAACTATTGTCCTTTAATAAAAAAATTGATAATATATTCATAGAAAATGTTAAAGGATGATGATTACATTGGAAATGCCAAAAATAAAAATAGCAAATTTTGAGGGACCTTTTGATTTGTTATTACATCTAATTAAAAAACATGAAATGGATATTTATAATATTGAAATAAATAAGATTACAAATCAATATATTCAATATTTAGATGAAATGAAAACAATGGATTTAGAAATTACTTCAGAATTTATCGTTGTAGCAGCCAGCTTAATTGAAATAAAATCTAGAAAACTACTACCAGTGTTTAAGGAAGAGGATAAGGCTGAAGAAGATTTAGAAAAGAATCTAGTTGAAAAATTAATAGAATATAAGAAATTTAAAAATGCTGCTTTATTTTTAAAAGACAAATATCTTAATACTGGGGAAGTATATACTAAAAAACCAGAGTTAATAAAAGAAAATAAATTCGAAAAAAAGGAAGAAGATTTATTTAAAAATCTTACATTATTTGATTTATACAACATATATAATACGCTGCTAGAAAATTTCTTAAATAAGCAAAATAATAATAACAGCATAGAAGAAATTGAAGAAAGAATATATTTGGACAAGTTTAAAATTGAAGATAAAATGGAAGATTTAATTAGTAAAGTTTTGAAGGAAAAGATAGTTAGATTTAAAAGTTTAGTGGAATTATCTAGTTGTAAAATTGAAACAGTAGTAACCTTTTTAGCTTTATTAGAGCTAATAAAAATGAGAAGAGTAAAAGCTTATCAAGATAGGATTTTTGGAGATATTTTAATTGAAGGGAGAAGGGAAGTTGAATAATATAGAAGGAAAACAATTTGAGTTCGAAGAGCTTTCATTAAAACCTATAGCAAAGTCTGTTATAGAATCTCTGCTATTTGTTAGCGGAGAACCATTATCATTAAAGGATTTAAGCAACGCTCTAGAAATGCCTAATAAGTATTTAAAGGAAGTTTTAGAAGAAATGATTCATGACTATGAAGAAGATGAAAATAGAGGAATAAAAATAATACAAATAAATGGTGAATTTCAACTTGTTACAAAGGAAAAAAATAGTGATTATATTCAAAATCTATTAAAGAAAAATAAAAGACAATCCCTATCTCAAGCATCATTAGAAAGTTTAGCAATAATAGCTTATAAGCAGCCAATAACAAGAATTGATATAGATGAAATTCGAGGAGTTAAATCTGAAAGTGCAATACAGAGATTAATAGAAAAAGACTTGATAAAAGAAGTTGGAAGATTAGATGTACCAGGAAGACCGATATTATATGGAACAACAGAAGAATTTTTAAGACAATTTGGCTTAAAGGAATTAAAAGATCTTCCAGACTTAGAAAGTTTTGAAGAAGAATTAAGTAATAGTGAAATTGTTAAGGAAATAGAAGAAGGCTAAAAGACTAGCCTTCTTATTATTTATTAAATAATTTTCCTTATGATTAATATAAATTATTGGAAGAAGAATCGCTTTCATCAATGTTTGTTATATTATTGGATGAAGTATTTTCTTCAGGATCTTTTTCTTGCTTTTTCTTGTCTAAGTTAAACATTCCCTTTATATTATCTAAAATTTGAGGTATTGAATCTAAGACTTTATCGTAAGGATGTTCATGATCAACATTAAGAAGTCTAACAGTATCCTTTCTAACAATTAAGAAAGCTACTGGCTTAACAGTTACTCCTACACCGGAACCCCCTCCGAAGGGATGTTTAATATCTCTTGTTGGTTCATTTTTTATTGGGGGGCCAAATTCAGAACCACCAGATGCAAAGCCAAAGGATACTTTTGATATTGGAACTATGCATGTTCCATCACTTGTTTCTATGCTGTCGCCTATTACGGTATTAACATCAATCATTTCTTTTAAGTTTTCCATTGTACTTCTCATTAAATTCTCAATTGGATGTTGTTCATTACCCATGTATTTTTTCCTCCTTTTTAAGAGTTCCCTCTATAATTTCAAAACTTTTTAGCATTAAAAATAATATATATATAATATTTGCTAAACTTAGATAAAATATACTTCTTATATTAAAAAACAAGGTTTTTGTGTTAAATTTAGGTTCAATTGATATATTAAATAATTTTAAATTAAGAAACTTACTTAAAATAATTTTTAAAATATATGGAATATTGCAAAAAATACCATATAAAATTGCACAAAGAGCTGCATCTTCTAAGCCAAAGGATAAAGAACCTTCAAAATTTATAGAAGGTTTAAACCTGCTATTTTTCATTTCTCTCAAAAATTTTTTAGGAGATAATTTTTTATTTTTATAAAATTTAATAATTCTATTTCTTTTTTTCTTGCTTTGAACTAAAGGTTTTTTCTTGGCATTGCTAGGTAAAGGGTATATTTTTTTATTATATAATTTAATAATTAATTCATTATTTTCAAAAGCTATATATATTTTTAAAGGAATTGGTAAAAATAAAAATATAATTATAAGTATAAAAATATAGACAATTTTCATAAGACTTCCTTTCATAAATTTATGAATATTATTAAAAAGTTTGAGTTAATAATAAAAATGTTTAAAAAATTACATTATGAATAAACTAGTCATAGAAATTAATGTAGAAGGTGATATTATAATGAAAAAATTAAAAAAAGTTATTTTTCTTTTAATATTCATATTATTGCCATTACTCTTTAATATATATACAATTAAACCTTTAGCAAAAGAAAATGCTTATAGTAATGATATTTTAAATAGAGCAAAGCCTTTAAGGGTTTCTGCTAGAAATGCAATAGCTTTTGATTCAAAAACAAAAGAAGTACTATGGAATCAAAATGGTTATGAAATTGTTCCAATGGCAAGTACAACAAAGATTTTAACAGCAATTGTAGCAATAAATTATGGAAACTTAGATGAAAAAGTAGTGATTAGTAAAAATGCAGCATCAATTAGAGGCTCTGTAGTTGGTTATAAAGCGGGAGAAGAAATAACTATAAGAGAATTACTGTTTGGTCTTATGTTTAGGTCAGGAAACGATGCGGCAATTGCAATTGCAGAAGGGATTGCTGGTTCTGTAGAAGCTTTTTCAAATATTATGAATGATTATGCAAAAAGCCTTGGAGTTTTAGATTCCCATTTTGAATCTCCTCATGGATTAGATAGTCCAAAACATTATTCCTCAGCCTATGATTTAGCATTATTAACAGCTAAGGGAATGGAATATGAGGTTTTCAGAGAAATAGTTGGTGAAAAATCAATAAGTAAAGAAAAATATAATTTTACAAGAGATTATCAAAATATTAACAAGATTTTATATAGAATACCTACAGCAAACGGTGTAAAAACAGGCTATACAGGAGGGGCAGGAAAGTGTTTAGTATCTTCCATTAGGCACAATGATAGAAATATAATTATTGTTGTATTAAATTGTCCAAATAGATGGAATGAAACAGAAAAAATATATAATTATATTAAAGAAAATTATAACTTTGAAGATACAGCTAATTCAAATATTATTGAAAGAGAAGGAATTGCAGGTTTAGGAAAAGTAATCGAAGATAAAGATATAACTTATGGATATAAAGAAATAAACATTAATGTAATAGAGGTTGATAACATTTATAAAGAAGAAGCTGATAGAGAAAATATATTAGAATATGCAGAAGATATTTAACTATCTTTTGCTTTTTTTTAAGCAGATAATAATGTAACAAAATCATGCTGTAGAAAATACTCTATTATTGTATAAAAATTGATTGTGTAAAGTAAATATGAAAAAATAGCGTAGCTACATGTATAATTACACAATATTGTTCAGTTTTTCTTTAAAATTTAAAAAAATTGATTTAGAAAGCTTGTTTTAAACAAAAAATGG
>NZ_JAHLPS010000011.1 GCF_018918055.1 Caproiciproducens sp. MSJ-32 | reverse complement strand
CCATTTTTTGTTTAAAACAAGCTTTCTAAATCAATTTTTTTAAATTTTAAAGAAAAACTGAACAATATTGTGTAATTATACATGTAGCTACGCTATTTTTTCATATTTACTTTACACAATCATTAAACTTACTAATATATTAACTTAAAAAAGGCATTTTACCAAAAAAACCTTTTTTAGATTTTTTCTGAAGAGATTTCATTTGCTTCATTTGTTTTCTCATCATGTCAAAACCTTTAATAAGTTTGTTAACATCCTGTAATGTTGTACCAGATCCCTTTGCTATTCTCTTTTTCCTTGAAGAAGATCCAGCTATGAGCTTTGGATTTCTTCTCTCTTTAGGTGTCATAGAATAAATAATAGCTCTTATCTTTGCTAATTGTTTTTCACTAGCATCAAAATCTATATTTTTTATTTCCTTAGGAATCCCCGGTATCATGTCAATTATTTTACTCAAAGAACCAAGTTTTTTCATTTGATCCATTGCCACTAAATAATCATCATAAGTAAAATCATTTTCTAGCATTTTGACACTTAGTTCTCTTGCTTCTTTTTCATCAATAGCTTCTTGAGCTTTTTCTATTAATGAAAGAACATCTCCCATTCCTAGAATTCTTGAAGCCATTCTATCTGGATAGAAGACTTCAATATCGCTCATCTTTTCGCCAACACCTATAAATTTTATTGGCTTTTCTATAATATGTCTAATTGATAAAGCTGCTCCACCTCTTGTATCTCCATCAAGTTTTGTAAGTATAACTCCTGAAATATCTAATGCTTCATTGAAACTTTCTGCAACATTTACTGCATCTTGACCTGTCATTGAATCAACTACAAGTAATATTTCATTAGGTTTTACTTCAGCTTTAATATTTTTAAGCTCTTCCATTAGATTATCATCTATATGAAGTCTACCAGCTGTATCAATTATTATTACATTGTTGCCATTTTGTCTTCCATGAGCTATACCTGCTTTGGCTATATCTACAGGGTTTACCTTATCACCCATTTGGAAAACTGGAATATCAATTTGTTTACCAACAACTTCTAATTGCTTAATAGCTGCTGGTCTATAAACGTCACAAGCTACCAATAAAGGTTTCTTATTTTGTTTTCTTAGTTTTAGCGCAAGTTTACCACTCATTGTAGTTTTACCTGCCCCTTGAAGCCCAACCATCATAATTACTGTTGGACCTACTGAGTTAAAATTAATTCCGCTTTCGCTGCTTCCCATAAGAGCTGTAAGTTCGTCGTTAACAATTTTAATAACTTGTTGAGCTGGTGTCAAGCTTTCAAGAACTTCACTACCAACACACTTTTCACTGATATTTGAAATTAACTTTTTAACAACTTTAAAGTTTACATCAGCTTCAAGCAACGCAAGCTTTACTTCTCTCATGACTTCTTTTATATCTTTTTCAGTAAGCTTTCCTTTACCTCTAAGCTTTTTGAAAGCTTCCTGAAGTTTTTCTGATAAACCCTCAAAAGCCATTTATTAACCTCCTATGATTTACAAATCTTTTAGAATTGATCGAAATATTTCATAATCTTCAGAACTAATGAAATATTTTTCTTGTAATCTTTCTAAAAGATTATTAATTATTTTTTCTTTCTTTATACTTTTTTCAAGTAAATTAAGTTTACTTTCATAGGATAGTAGTTGTTTATAACATCTTTTTATTAAATCATGGATAGCTTGACGGCTTGTGTTATTTAATTCAGCAATTTCAGCCAAGGAAAAATCCTCATTATAATAAAGCTCCATAATTTTAAGTTGCTTTTCTGTTAGTAATGAACCATATAGATCTATTAGTAATGAAATTTCAACTCTATCTTCCATTGTTCTCACCTTACCACAGAAAAGATTTTAACAAAACTATCCTGAGGTGTCAAGTATTTTTACTTAACACCATAATATTTTTTATTTATCTTTTTAAAATAATGCTTCAACAAATTCTTCTGCATTAAATTCCTGAAGATCATCAATACCTTCTCCTACTCCAATATATCTTACTGGAATATTTAAAGTATTTTTAATTGAAATAACAACTCCGCCTTTTGCTGTTCCATCAAGTTTTGTTAATATTATCCCATCGATTAGGCAAGCTTCCATAAATTGTTTTGCTTGATTTACAGCATTTTGGCCAGTAGTTCCGTCTAAAACTAATAAAGTTTCCTTTTTAGCTTCTTTATATTCTCTGTCTAAAATTCTGCCTATCTTTGCAAGTTCATCCATTAAATTTTTCTTATTATGAAGCCTTCCAGCTGTATCACAAATTAATAAATCAATATTTCTTGCCTTTGAAGCAGAAATAGCATCAAAAACTACGGCTGCAGGATCTGATCCTTCAGAATGTTTTACAATATCTACTCCCGCTCTTTTGCTCCATACTTCTAGTTGATCAATAGCAGCAGCTCTAAAGGTATCGGCTGCAGCAAGTAGGACCCTCTTGCCATCCTTTTTATTTTTTGCAGCCAATTTACCAATAGAAGTTGTTTTACCAGCACCATTTACTCCTATAATCAACATAACTTTTTTATCGTAATCTTCATTATTTATATTTTCTGTTCCCTCTAGAAGCATTTCTTTAATCACTTCTTTTAAGGCATCATAAACTTTATTAGGATCATTTATTTTTTCTTTTCTTATTTTATTTTTTAATCTCTCAATTATATCAATAGTTGTATCCATACCTATATCTGCCATAACTAAAATTTCTTCTAGTTCTTCATATAAATCATCATCTATTGTAATTGCAAGCTTAAGAGTTTCATTTATCTTATCTGTTAAAGCATTCTTAGTCTTTGTTAATCCAGTTTTTAAATTTTCAAAAAATTTTCCAAACATATTTATCCTCCTAATTTCTACTATTTAAGTCTACCGATACAACTTTAGATACTCCTTTTTCCTCCATGGTAACACCATATAAAATATCACTTGCTTCCATGGTTCCCTTTCTATGAGTTATCACAATAAATTGAATCTTTTCTGAGAATTTCTTTAGAAATTCGGCATATCTTATAACATTGGCATCATCAAGGGCTGCCTCAATTTCATCTAATATACAAAAAGGCGTTGGCTTCATTTTAAGAATAGAAAATAAAAGTGCTATAGCTGATAGAACCTTTTCTCCTCCTGACATCAAGTTAATATTTTGAAGTTTTTTGCCTGGAGGCTGAACATTTATGTCTATACTAGCAGAAAGCTCGTCCCCTTCCCCTAATATAAGCTCAGCATTTCCTCCTTTAAATAATTCCCTAAAGGTTTCATTAAAGTTTTTATTTATAATTTTAAAGTTTTCAACAAATAGTTCCTTCATTTTTTCTGTCATTTCATTAATTACTGTAATTAACTCTTCTTTGGATTTATTTAAATCCTCTTCTTGTTTTGACATAAATTCATATTTTTCACAAACTTCTTCATATTCTGATATAGCTTTTAAGTTAACTACACCTATACTTGCTATTTTATTTTTAAGACTTCTAATACTATCCTTAACTTCTCCTATATTATTAATTTCAACTGCAATTTCACTAGCTTCTGCTAATGTCAGATTTTGTTCTTCATTAAGTTTTTTATAGCAATTTTCCCTTTCATTTTCAAACTTTGCAGATATAATTTCCCTTTTATTTAATTCACTTTCTTTATGTTGAATTTCTTCTACTAACTTATTAATAATTTCACTTTTTATTTTTGACTTATCCTTTAAACTTATTCTATTAATTTCATCCCTTTTAAATACTTCCTCTAATTCCTTTAATCTATTATTAATAATTTCTATTAATTTTAATTTTTCTTCTATCTCTTTATGAAGTTTTTCTATAACTTCTTTTTGTTCCTTTATCTCTCTATTTAATTTATTTATTTTTTCTTTTCTTTCTATTATTTCTTTTTCTTTACGTTTTATTTCACTTTGTGTACCATAAATACTTTCATCTAAAGATGCCTTATTAATTTTTATTTTTACAAGATCTTCTTTCTTTTCTTCATAAATCTTTCTTTTCTCACTAATTGTTTTTTCTAAATCTAAAGCCCTGTTCTTGCTTTCAAGACTATTCTTTTCAAGCTCAATCAATATTCCTTTATTTTTCTCAAGTTCTATTCTTAACTTTTCTAAATTATCTTTATTAATATTAATTTCATTTTCAGCAACTTCTAATGAACTCTTAAGCTTATGCTTTTCTTTATCTAAAACTAATTCTTCACTTTCAAATTTAGCAATATCAATATTTTTAATGTGAAGTTCATCATTATAATTTAGAATTTTTTCATCTAATTCCTTTATTTCTAACTTTAATTTATCTAAGTTTTCTAATTCATTAGCATATTCCCTTTTATTAATCTCAATACTTTCTTCTAGTTCTTGAAGTTCTCTTTTTCTTCCTAAAATACTCGCTTTATTTTTATTATAAATACTTCCACCAGTTAAAGCTCCCCCTGGATTAATTACCTCTCCATCTAGAGTAACAACTTTTACTTTATGACTATAAATTTTTGATATTTTAAAAGCAGCATCCATATCTGATGCGACTATAGTTTTTCCTAAGGCATATTCAATAATTTCTTTATATATTGGATTATAAATTAAAAGATCAGAGGCTAATCCTAAAAAACCTTCTGTCCTTTCGATTTCCTTCGAAATATTCAGCTTATTGCCTCTAATAATATTTAAAGGCAGAAAGGTTGCTCTTCCTAAAGAATTCATCTTTAAATAATTAATTAATTTTTTTGCTACTTCTTCATCTTTTGTAATGATATTAGAAATAGTTCCTCCTAAAGCAATTTCAATTGCAGTTTCATATTTTTTATCAACCTGAAAGATCTCTCCTAAAACCTTTGTATCTTTAGCATCCTTTATTTTTCCTTCTTGTATTCTTTCCATAAGCCTCTTTACAGAAAGATTGTAGCCTTCATAATTTTTTTCTAAATCCTTTAAGGTTCCGAGTTTTCCCTCAAACATATTTATATTTTTTGATATTTCTCTAATCTTACTTTCAATTTTTGTTCTATCTTTAATCAAAGAACTTAACTTCTTTTTATCTATTGATATTTTTTCTTCAAGGATTCGCTTTTCTTCTTTACATTCAGTAATTTTTCTTTTTAATCCTTCAATAGTAGCTAAATTAATCTTTATATTATCTTTTATTATTTGAATAGAGTTTTCAGAATTTAAAGATATTTGTTCTTTATTTGAAATTTCTTTACTTAATAAGGCAATTTTATTCTTAGTTTCAGAAATTTTGCTTAAAAAATCAAATTCTTCATCTTTAATAGCAGATATTTCTTTTTCAAAATCTTCAATAAGTTTTGATATTGATTTAATATTATTTTCCATAATATTAATCTCATTATCTTTTTTTAATTGCTCTTTTATCTTTTCTTGAAGATTTTCAAGTAAAATATTCCTTTCAGTTTCTAAAGAAGCTAAATAATTATTTATCTCATTGATTTCCAATAAACTTTTATTAATTACTCCTTCTAGATTAGATATTCTTTCCTTAAATATTTCAATATTTCTATGATTTTCATTTAGCTTATCTTTCTTGGCATAATATTCTTCTTTTTCACTTTGATTTTTATTTTCTAAAGTTTCTATTTCTTTTTCAAAATTTATATAATCTTTTTTCTCAATTTCTAATTCTTCTCTTTTTTCATTAATTTCTGTAATTCTTTTATCTATATCTCTTTTGACTTCTTCTAAATCCTTTTCTACCCTTTTAATATTTTCTACCAAAAGAGATACTTCTTTCATCTTTAACTCATCAGCTAAAGCTTTATACCTTAAAGCCTTCTCCCTTTCTTCCCTTAAAGGCTCTATTCTTTCTTCATATGTATGTATTATATCTCTTATTCTAATCAAATTATTTTCTGTATTCTCTAATCTACGTTCAGCTTCTTCCTTTCTTGTTTTATATTTAACAATTCCAGCAGCTTCTTCTAAAAGAGCTCTTCTATCTTCAGCCTTTCCACTTAATATAGCTTCAATTTTACCTTGTCCAATAAGAGAGTAACCTTCCTTACCAATACCGGTATCCATAAATAGATTCTGAATATCTTTTAATCTGCACTTTTGATTATTTAATAAATATTCTGTTTCTCCTGATCTAAAAATTCTTCTTGTAACAGTAATCTCAGAATATTCTGTATCTAAAGAGTTGTCAGAATTATCTAAGGTTAATGAAACTTGAGCTAATCCAACAGGCTTTCTATATTGGGTCCCTGCAAAAATAATATCTTCCATCTTTCCGCCTCTTAGAGTTTTAGCACTTTGTTCTCCAAGAACCCATCTTACAGCATCAGAAATATTACTTTTCCCACTTCCATTTGGTCCAACTACAGCAGTTACCCCTTCTTTAAAATTTAATATAGTTTTATCTGCAAAGGATTTAAAACCCCTTATTTCTATGGATTTTAAAAACATAGATACACTCCCCGCCTATATCAATGATACCAGCAAACTAGCGGTAACCATTATTATTAAAATTATAGTTATAATATTAATCATTTTTTGTCTTGTTTTCTTCTTCATAAACATCACTCCTACTCTTATTTAGTTTATATTAAAGAAAAAAAAATATCAATTAGCAAAAAAGAAGATTGATAGCAATCTTCTTTTTTGCAAATCACAGCTCACAATTGAGAATAAAAGGACTGGGCTTAAAAGACTTTTAATCAATCTTCTTATATAAAACAACAATTTTATTTGCACTAAAAAATAATACTAAATTGTTATCTTTTCTAATCTTTTTAGGACAATTATATTTATATTATCTCTTGCTATCTTATCATTAGTTCTAACACTGATTTTTCCTTTATGATTTTCTTTAAGCTTATTAAAATAAAACTTTTTATTAGCATAAAGTTTACTTAAATCTCTAGAATTTAACTCAATAATAATATCTTCTTCAGATTTAATAGAATTTTTTATTTTATCACACATTAAACTGCCTTCTACTAATTCTCTAAAGGAAGGATGAAAAGGGCCGCTTATTACATCTTTACCAAGGGTTATAGTATCCGTTGCTTGAAGGCCAATTCTTATAATATTTACCTTTGCCTCTTTATAAAGTTGATAGATTTTTTTAGAAATTTCAACCGCTTCCTCTAATGTATATGGTTTATAAATTCCTCTATAATACATTTCTTCCATAGGCGTATCCTTTATTACAAGAGAAGGATATATTCTACAAATATCAGGCTTCATTTCAATTGATTTTTTTGCCGTTTCTATATCTCTTTCAAAATTATCTCCTGGCAAACCTGGCATAATTTGATGCCCTAAGATAAAACCATATTCCTTAATTAATTTTGATGATTTTTCTACATCTTCAGCACTATGTCCCCTTCCAGAAAGCCTTAGAATTTCATTATCCAAAGATTGTACACCTAACTCTATTATATCAACCTTATATTCCTTTAAGTAATTTAAAATATAGCTATTAATAGCATCTGGTCTAGTAGACATTCTAATCTTATCAATTAAGCCCTTTTCTTTATAAACCTTTGCTACCCTCAAGAGTTCTTTTTGCTTATTTACAGGTATTGCAGTAAAGGTTCCTCCAAAAAATGAAACTTCCACTATTGCATTATTTTTATCAATAGTATCTAAATACTCTCTTATTGTTTCTTCAACTTCCTCTGCCGTAACTTCCTTTTGCAAAGTTCTTGCAATTTTATCTTGATTGCAAAAAACACATTGATGAGGGCAGCCAACATGAGAAATAAATATTGGAATAATATAATGTTTTTTACTCATTTCTTCCCTCCAAAATTCTTAAGGCTTCCTTTGCTGCATTCTGCTCTGCTTCTTTTTTGCTATATCCTTCTCCTCTTCCTAGTTCTTTATTTTCAATAATAACTGAAGTATAAAATTTTCTCCTATGAGGAGGCCCTTCATATTTTAATAATTCATATACTATTGAAACTTCTCCCGATTTTTGAAGTTCTTCTTGAAGCTTTGTTTTATAATCTAATATAATATCATTTTTTATCGCCTTCTCAATTATTTCTTTAAAATGTCCAATAATATAATCCTTAGTATATTCTATCCCTTTATCTAAATATATTGCTGCAATCAATGCTTCAACAGCATCTGCAGTAATTGAAGCTCTTTCCCTGCCGCCAGTAAGTTCTTCTCCTCTGCTTATTCTTATAAAATATCCTAAATCCAGCTTTTTGCCAATTTCATAAAGAGAATTTTCACAAACTATAAGACTTCTTATTTTAGTTAATTCTCCTTCACTTTTATCTTTATAATTTAAAAATAAATATTCTGTAATACATAATTGTAAAACTGCATCTCCCAAAAATTCTAATCTCTCATTATATTCTTGATCCTTATGCTGATTAGCATAAGAACTATGTGTTAAGGCTGCTTTTAGTAAATTCTTTTCATTAAAAGTAACCCCTACAACCTCCTCAACTTCTTTAATATTAAATTTTCCCATCAGTTACACTCCTTGAAGTTTATTCTTCAACTTGCTTTAATAATCTGAACAAATTCAAGAATAAACTAGTTTTGATATTCTTAATAAAAATCCCGCATATTTGCGGGATTTCACTATTCTTCAACATGATTTCTTAAATATTCTACTACATCTCCAACTGTTTTAAAGCCTTCAGCATCTTCGTCAGGGATTTCAGTATTTAATTCGTCTTCTAAAGCCATCATAAGCTCAACAAGATCTAATGAATCAGCGTTTAAATCATCAACAAAAGAAGATTCCATAGTTATATCATCTTCATTAATACTTAATTTATCTGCTATTATTTCTCTAACCTTCTCAAACATATTATTCACCTCCTAGACACTTCATTTAGATAATATTATATAATATTTATCTAGTCAATATGAATATTTGTATTTATTACATATTATTTTGAAGCTCTATTTTAATCTTTTCTAACACATTGTTATCGTAAAATTTCTTTGTTTGATTAATAGCATTTTTAAATGCTTTTCCATCAGAGCTTCCATGAGCTTTAATACATATTCCATCAACACCTAGGAAAGGCGCCCCGCCTACTTCAGTATAATCAAATTTCTTTTTTATACTAGTAAAAACAGGCTTTAATAATATAGCTCCAAGTTTACCACTTAATCCTGAAGACATAATTTCTTCTTTAATGATTTTTAGCAGATTCATAGCAACACCTTCGTACATTTTTAATAAAGTATTGCCTACAAAACCATCACAAACTAAAACGTCAACATCACCTTTAGAAGTTTCTCTAGGTTCTATGTTTCCCACAAAATTAAGATTTTTTTCTTCCTTGAGTAATTTATATACGTTTTTTGTTAATTCATTTCCCTTTTCTTCTTCTTCTCCAATGTTTACAAGACCAATAGATGGGTTATCTTTTTTCATTACTTCTTTAAAGTAAACCTTTCCCATCTTAGCAAATTGAAGCAGATAGTTTGGTTTGCAATCAACATTAGCTCCAGCATCTATTATCATAAAATGCCCATTTTTTCCAGGCATAATAGGTGCTAAAGCAGGTCGCTCAATACCTTTAATTCTTCCTACAACCAATGTGCAGCCTGCTAAAAATGCTCCTGTACTTCCAGCAGAAATTATAGCATCACATTCCTTATCTTTTACTAATTTCAATGCTTTGTATATGCTCGAATCTTTCTTTTTCTTTAATGCCATTACAGGATGCTCATTAGTAGAAACTACTTCTCTTGCGTCTATAATTTTTACTAAATTTTTATCGTATTCATATTTATTTAGTTCTTCTTCTATTTTTTCTTTAGGACCTGTTATATAGTATTCTATTCCTTTGTATTCTTTTAAAGCGCTTATAACACCCTCTACCACAGCTTGAGGTGCATTATCTCCGCCCATGCCGTCAATAGCTATTTTCATATAAATTCGCCCCTTTGCTTATATATAAAGAAAAGAAAGTCTAATGACTTTCTTTATTCTTCTGATGAAGCAACTACTTCTTTACCATTATAGAAGCCACAATTTTTGCAAACTCTGTGAGCTAATTTCATTTCATGACATTGTGGGCATTCAACTATACCAGGTAAGCTCGCTTTGAAAGTTTGAGCTCTTCTTGAATTTCTCTTTGCTCTATATGTTTTTCTAGCAGGATTTCCCATTACTACACCTCCTTATTAGCAAACAACTCTTGTAACTTTGCCATTCTTAAGTCTACATCATTTGACTCACATTGACAAGAATCTTCGTTAAGATTTTTACCACATTTTTGGCAAAGTCCTTTACAATTGTCTGTACAAAGTCTCTTAATAGGTAAGGTTGAAACAATTATATTTTCAACTACTTCTGCAATATCTAATGTATTGCTGTCTACAAAAATAATTTCGTCTTCTTTTTGAAGTTCCTCATTATTTGTAAACCTTTCTTCTATATCAATATCTATTGGATAGATAAAGGCCTCTAGGCATCTTGAACAATTTAATTGTAATTTTGTTTTTATGGAAGCTTTAAGAGTTAAAACATCACTAACAGAAGTAATTTCTCCAACTACATTTACAGGATCAACAAACTTAATTTCTTCTCCATCAAAAACAAATGATGATAATTCATATGCTAGGTTAATTTCTTTTTTTCTGCTTTTAGCTGAGACTAAATCTGAAAATTCTATAATCATATGTATTAGCTCTAAATTTTGTTTATTATGATTTAACTTTATAAAAAATTAAAACATAATTTAAAGCAGAGCTTTTTTCACTCCTTAGATAAAAATTTGCTGAATAAACACAATTTATTATATAAAGCGCATGATTAAAAGTCAAGCAATTTGTTATAAATTGCTTAAACTAATAAAAATGCACTTTATAATTACTTCTACTTGCTTATTAATTCAACAGTATCTCTTGCTATAACTAATTCTTCATTAGTTGGAATAACAAAAGCTTTTACCTTTGAACCTTCTTTTGATATTTCCCTAACTTTTCCTCTTACCTTATTTTTTTCTGTATCTATTTCAACACCTAAAAATTCTAATCCCTTTAAAATTCCTTCTCTTGTTTCTGGACCATTTTCACCTACACCAGCAGTAAATACAATTGCATCAACACCGCCCATAATAGCTGCATATGCACCAATAGTTTGTTTTACTTTATATTCAAATATATCTAAAGCAAGTTGTGCTCTATGAACTCCTTCTTTAAAGGCAGCATCTTCTATATCCCTAAAGTCTGAGCTGATTCCTGATATACCTAAAACTCCTGACTTCTTATTTAATAAGTTATCAATTTCTTCAATTGATAATCCTTCTTCTTTCATTAAAAATGGTATTATAGCTGGATCTATATTACCAGATCTTGTTCCCATAGCTAACCCTTCAAGAGGTGTGAAGCCCATTGATGTCTCTACAGAAACTCCACCCTTTACAGCTGTTATGCTTGAACCATTTCCTAAATGACAAGTAATTATTTTTAAATCTTTAATGTCTTTTCCCATTAATTCAGCTGCTTTTTGAGAAACATATTTATGAGAAGTTCCATGGAAACCATATTTTCTTATTCCATGCTTAGTATATAATTCATATGGCAATGCATATAAATATGCTTTTTCTGGCATTGTTGAATGAAATGCATTATCGAATACTGCTACCATTGGAGTATTTGGCATTAGCTCTTCACAAGCTTCAATACCAATCATATTTGCTGGATTGTGTAATGGTGCTAATCTAAAGCATTCTCTTATATAGTTTTTAACTTCTTCGTTTATTACAACAGATGATTTGAATTTTTCTCCACCATGAACTACTCTATGTCCAACTGCTGATATTTCGTCCATTGATGATATTACACCATTTTCTTTATCTATTAAAGCTCCTAATACTAATTGAATAGCTGCTTTATGATCCTTCATAGGTTGTTTTATTATGTATTTTTCTCTGCCTTCAACCTTTTGAGTTAATACTGAACCTTCAATTCCAATTCTTTCTACTAATCCTTGAGCAATTGCTTCTTCAGTATTCATATCGATTAATTGATACTTAAGTGATGAACTTCCACAATTAATAACTAATACCTTCATTTATAATCCTCCAAAGCTTATTATTTTATTGATTGTGCTTGAACAGCTGTCAATGCAACTACATTAACTATATCGTCAACACTGCATCCTCTTGATAAATCATTTATCGGCTTAGCAAAACCTTGACACATAGGTCCAATAGCTTCTGCATTTGCAAATCTTTGAACTAATTTATATCCTATATTTCCACTTTGTAAATCAGGGAAAATTAAAACATTAGCTTTACCAGCAACTTTACTGTTTGGTGCTTTTTGTGCCGCTACACTTTCAACAATAGCTGCATCTAATTGTAATTCACCATCAATTAGTAAGTCTGGTCTTAATTCCTTAGCAATTTCTGTTGCCTTTCTTACTTTTTCTACTAATTCTCCATTAGCACTTCCCATTGTTGAGTAAGACAACATTGCTACTCTTGGTTCTATTCCGCATAGATTTTTTGCTGTATCTGCTGTTGCTATTGCAATAGCAGCTAATTGTTCTGCTGTTGGATTTGGATTTACAGCACAGTCTGAGAATAATAACATACCTTCTTCTCCATATTTTGCATTAGGCACCATCATAATGAAGAAACTTGAAACTACTGAAACTCCTGGTGCTGTTTTAACTATTTGTAAGCCTGGTCTTAATAAATCACCAGTAGTATGAACCGCTCCTGAAACCATTCCATCTGCATCATCTAATTTAACCATCATTGTTCCAAAATATAATGGGTCTCTTACTATTTGATTTGCTTTTTCTAGAGTCATTCCCTTATTTTTTCTTAACTCATAGAACTTATTAACATATTCTTCTAGTTTTTCTGAAGTATTAGGATCAATAATTTCAATTCCTTCTATATTCACTCCTAAATTTTCAGCTTTTCTCTTTATCTCATCAATATTTCCAACTAAAACTGGATAAGCTAAACTCAGATTGTTAATTTTTTCCGCTGCTTTTAATGTTCTTTCCTCATCGCCTTCTGGAAGAACTATTCTTTTTTTGTCAGCTTTTGCTGACTCCCATAATTTATTCATAAGTTCCATAATAAAAACTCCTTTCAAAAAGATACGAACTTTACTCCATATACTAATATACTCCTATCTTGCTATACTTTTCAACCTAAAGTTCTCTATTTCTATATTTCTTTATATTTCTAATTTTCAGACAACGTTAAAATTTATACTATTCTTTTGTATATTTTTTCATATTAAATAGATTTTATGCTATAATATTAATAATTCCCTAAAGGAGGTAATTTATGAATATTACTGGAATTATTACTGAATATAATCCTTTTCATAAAGGTCATTTATATCACTTAAAAAGTGCAATAAAAACTACAAATTCAGATGCTATCGTTTGTGTTATGAGCGGCAACTTCGTTCAAAGGGGTGGTCCAGCAATTATAGATAAATATAAGAGGGCTGAAATTGCAATCTTAAACGGAGTTGATTTAGTCCTCGAATTGCCATGTTATTATTCCGTATCTTCCGCAGAATTTTTTGCAAAGGGTTCAGTATCAATACTTCACTCTATTGGCGTAGTTAATAATATTTTCTTTGGTAGTGAATGTGGAGATATAGAAAAGTTGAAATTAATTGCTAATTTTTTAACAAATGAAAGTGAAGAATTTAAGCTTGAAATAAAGAATAACTTAGATTCAGGTCTAACTTATGCAAAAGCAAGAGAACTATCTATCAATAAATTTTTAAAAGAGGATAATTTGAAAGATATATTAAAAAGCTCTAATAATATTTTAGGAATAGAATATATTAAGGCATTGATTAGATTAAATAGTAATATTACTCCTTTAACCTTAAAAAGACAAGGTTCTAACTACAATGACAAAGAGTTAAGTTCTAATTTTTCTTCTGCAACAAGCATCAGAGAATTTCTTAAAAATAATAAAAATCTGGATGAGTTAAATAATTATCTTCCTGCTGCAACTATAAATTATTTGAAAGATTTAAAAAATAGTAATTATAACTTTGTATTTGAAAAAGACATGTATAAATACATAAAATATAGGATATTAAGTAATAATATAAACTTTAATAATCTACAAGAAATAAAAGAAGGATTAGATAATAAAATATTAAAAGAAATATATTCAAGTATTTCTTTTGAGGATTTTATATTAAAAATAAAAAGCAAAAGATATACTTATACTAAAATTTCAAGGTTGTTAACTCAAATTTTTCTTTCTTTTGATTCTTACAATTATAAAGAACTATTAGACGAAAAAAATCTTTATGCCCGAGTTCTTGCCTTTAATGGAAAAGGGAAAAAAATTCTTAAAGAAATGAAAAAGAATTCTCAAATACCAATTATAACAAAGATTTCTAAAAAAAATATCAATCCTCTTTTAAATTTAGATATTAATGCAACAAAGGCATACTCTATTTTAAACAACTCTTTAAATCCGTTGAGTGATTTTTTAAATTCTCCGATTATAAAAGATTAATATAAAAAAGACATGTGCATATAAATACTATATAGGAGGTTGTTTTATGTTTAGTATTTATATTCTCTGTCTTTTTATTTTTTGTCTCATTTTTTTATTACTAAAATTATTAAATGTAAAGAAGAATTATATAATATCTATTTTTATTACTTTTTTTATAATATTATTTGTTATGAATTTAGCTTCAAATATAAAATCAGCAGTTGATGGAGTAAAACTAGTTATAACTGCAATAGTTCCAACAATATTCCCTTTCTCTGTAATATGCAATTTATTAATATATTATGATGGAATAGAACTTTACTCAAAACTGCTAGGTCCACTAATATGCAGACCACTAAAACTTTCAAATAATTGCTCCTTCCCCTTAGCTGCAAGCTTTATTTGTGGATATCCTTTAGGCGCAAAGTATGCCTCTGAAATTTATGAACTTAACTACATAGATAAAAAAGAATATGAAAGATTATTAAATATAGCCTCCAATGCCGGACCTATTTTCATCTTAGGCTCTATCTCAATTGCTATTTTAAATAATATTAAATTTGGATACCTATTACTAATTGCAAACTATTTGTCTGTAATATTAATCGGTTTACTGACAAGAAGAAAATCAACCCATATAAAAAATCGTAAAATCAAAAATATTTTTGCGAATAATAGCTTTGGAACAAATTTAAAAAATGCAGTTGAAAACTCAGTAGCTACTACTATAAACGTAGGTGCCTTTGTAATTATTTTTTCTGTGATTATTAATATTATAAAAAGCAATACCATAGTAAGTATTGCTTTTAGTAGGATTGAAAATTTATTTAATTTACCATCACAGTTTCTCTATAATTTATTTTTAGGAACCATGGAGTTTACTAACGGAGCTAAATTAATTGCTGATTCTGAAATTTCCATTATATTAAAGCTAAGCATGATAAGTGCCATATTATCTTTTTCAGGTTTATCAGTAATTGGACAAGTGTCTTCACTAACAAGTCATTGCAAGCCTAATATTAAAAAATATGTATTCTATAAATTTTTACAAGGAATATTAAGCTTTTTTATTACTTTTATCTTTGCCTCAATTTTTTTAAACTCTATTAATACTTCTTCAATATATTATTCAAGAGGGCAAATACTAGTGAAAATTTATAAACTAAATGGCATTTTATTAGCTTTACTTATTTTTAGTTTAATATATCAAATACTATATAAAAAACATAAAAGATTACATTTCTCTTAACTCGGCTATATTTTCTTTAATTCTTGAACCAGTAGCACTTAAATTTTTATCAATTTCTTTTGCTGCAATTTCAAAAGCTTCCTGCATATTTTTAATTAAAATAGCCCTTTGTTCTTCTATTTCTCTATCTATTTGTGATAGTATTTCTGTTGAATATTCTCTAGAACCTAATCTGATTGCCTTAGCATCTCTTTGAGCTAAGGCAATTATTTCATTTGCTCTAGCTTTGGCTTCTTTAACAATATCATGATTTTCAACATTCCTCTTCATCATTTCTAATGTTTCTCTTCTTATATTGTCATATTCTTTCTGAGCATCTTGCAATATTCTATCTTTTTCATTCATTACCCATTCTGCTTTTTTTAATTGATCCGGTAAAGTATTAATTATTTGATCAATTACTTCTAAAAATTCTTTTTTATCTACTATAGCTTTACCTGTAATAGGTACCTTTGGTGAACTTTCTATTAATTCTCCCAAATATTCTAATAATTCTATTATATTATCCTCTACTTTCTCCATATTTTCCCCCTCGATTTATTCTCCTTTTAAAATTTATTTTTAATTTCATCAATTAATTCTTCAGGAACAAGTCCTTCAATACTTCCACCAAATTTAGCTACCTGCTTTACTGCTGATGAACTAACATAAGAATATGCAGACGAAGTCATCATAAAAACAGTTTCTATATCTGGGTTAAGTTTAGAATTCATAAGGGACATTTGGAATTCATACTCAAAATCTGCTACTGTTCGTAACCCCTTTAGTATCACCTTTGAATTATGCATCTTTGCAAAATCTACTAAAAGACCATCAAATCCTAAGACTTCTACATTTTTTAAATCCTTAGTAACTTTTTTTATTAAATTAACTCTTTCTTCAATAGTAAATAAACATTTCTTATCTACATTTACTAAAACTGCTACTATAAGTTTATCATAAATTTTAGCTGCTCTAGTTATTATATCTAAATGTCCATTTGTTATTGGATCAAAACTTCCCGGATAAACTGCTATGTTCATTTCTTTCTCCTTGATTACCCTTCATATTTATACAAACACACTGTTGTATTTCCATATTTTCTACTTTTTAATAGTCTTATTTTATTGTATCCTTCGAATATTTCTTCTATAGAATCTATTTTAGTAACTATTATTCCATTTTCATCTAACATATTGTTTTCTTCTATTATTTTCATTGCCTCAGGAATCATATCTTTACAATAAGGAGGATCAATAAATATGATATTAAATACCTTACCTAACTTATTTAATTTCCTAAGGGCTTCATAGGCATCCATATTTAAGGCTGTACAAAAGTCTTGAAACTTTAAGCTTTCTATATTTTTTTTAAGGATAGGAAAAGTTGTGCTGCTCTTATCAACCAAATACACTTCCTTAGCCCCTCTGCTTGCAGCTTCTAATCCAAGGCTGCCAGTTCCTGCAAAAACATCAACTACTAATGCATCCGGTATATAGCCTTGAATCATGCTAAACATAGCTTCCTTAACCCTATCTAAAGTTGGTCTAGTTTCTAAAGTTTCAGGAGAAAGTAATTTTTTTCCTCTTGCTTTACCTGCTATTATTCTCATTTGCTTTCCTCCTAGTATTGCATTTTGATTTTACCACAATAAACAATTATATACAATTTTTTAATTAAAACAAATATATCGACTATATCTTTCAATTGATTTCGATATATTCTTGCATAAGTTTACATCTTCTCTTTCTTCTGATTTTATTAAATTATTCGCCTCAAATCTAGCACATTTTAAGATATCTATATCCTCATAGATATCTGCAAGAATCAATCCTAAATCACCGCTTTGCCTTAAACCAAACATTTCCCCAGCACCTCTTATTTTTAAGTCCTGCTCAGAAATATAAAAACCGTCAGTTGATTCAGTCATGATCTTCATTCTTTTCTTAGTCTTATCATTTTTAGCTTTTCCAATTAATATGCAATAGGAATCATAACTTCCCCTTCCAACTCTTCCTCTTAATTGGTGCAATTGAGCTAAACCAAATCTTTCTGAATTTTCTATTATCATAAGAGAAGCATTTGGCACATTTACACCTACTTCAATTACCGTTGTTGATATTAATACCTTAGTTTCATTTAACTTAAAAGAATTTATTATTTCATCCTTTTCCTTTGCTCTCATTTTGCCATGTAAAATTTGAATAGGAATATCTTTAAATATACCACTTTTTAATTCCTCAAAAAGTTTTTCGACAGAATTTAAAGTTAATTTTTCATCTTCTTCAATCAAAGGACAAACTATGTAAACCTGTCTTCCCTTTTTTATTTCTTCCCTTGCAAAACTATAGGCTAACATTCTATCTTCTTCACTATAGAATTTTGTTTTTATCGCCTTTCTTCCTGGTGGTAACTCATCAATTATTGATACGTCCAAATCTGAATACATGCATAAGGCCAAGGTTCTAGGAATAGGTGTAGCACTCATAACTAAAACATCAGGCCTTTTTCCTTTAGTTATAAGCTTATTTCTTTGTTCAACTCCAAACCTATGCTGCTCATCTGTTATAGCTAATCCTAAATTTTTAAATTCTACATCTTCTTGAATTAAGGCATGAGTTCCTATTACTATAATATTATCCCCATTTTGCAGTCTTTCTTTTATCCTTCTCTTCTCTTTTTTACTCGTACTTCCTGTTAAAAGTTCAATATCAATATTAAAAGGCCTTAATAATTTTAAAGCTTCTTCATAATGCTGATTAGCCAATATTTCTGTAGGTACCATTAAAGTAGCTTGATAGCCGTTTTTAACTACATTAAACATTGCTATTAATGCAACAATTGTTTTTCCGCTTCCCACATCTCCCTGTAGCAGTCTATTCATAGGATATGGACTTTTTTGGTCTATTAAAATTTCTCTAACAACTCTGGTCTGAGCATTTGTTAAACTATAAGGTAAGGCTTCCTTTAAGTCAGTTAGTTCTTTATGCCAACTAAAAGATATGCCATTTCTTTGCTTAATTTTATTTTTTAATAATAACAATTTCATAGAATAAGTAAATAATTCTTGAAACTTAAGTCTTTCTATCGCTCTAAACAAATCGCCTCTGCCTTTTGGAAAGTGTATTTCTCTTATTGCAGTGTCTAAATCCATTAAATTGTATTTTAACAATATTTTTTTTGGAATATTATCAGATATGATAGTATTATCTAATACTTGATTTACTAATTTTGGAATTATTTTTTCTGACATATCTCCCTTTAAAGAATATTTAGGAATGATTTCACTTTCAATAGCATCTTTACATCCAATTATAGGATTTACTACTTCTAAGTTATTTCCATTTTTTTTATACTTTCCTACTAGATCATAAGTCTCGTTAAGTTTATATTGGTTTTTTATGTATTTTTGATTAAACCATTTCGCTAAGACAATATGTTTTTTATAGGCAAACTTTATTGTAGAAATAACTTTACCGCTTTTTGTTCTTATATCTCTATCAAATCCAATTACTCTACAGGACAATATATATTTTTTATTTTCGTCAATTTCTTCAAATTCACAATTTGATATTATATATTCATAATCCCTCGGAAAATATAAAAGCAAATCATAAATTGTAAATATTCCACATTTATTAAGCTTTTCACAAAGCTTTGGCCCTACTCCCTTTAAAGTAGAAATTTCCATTGATATATTCATTTATTCACCTCAAATTTAAGTGACTTAATAATTTATTAATAAAAGCACAAGCTATAACTTATGTAAATAAATTAGTAACTTGTGCTTGTTATTATTATTCTACTGATATTAAGAAATAATAAAGAGGTTGTGCTCCTCTGTAACATTGTACATCTAAATCTTCATATTTATCTTCTATTTTCTTAGTGAAATCTTCTGCTTCCTTTTCTGAAACATCTGCCCCATAGAATATAGTGATAAGCTCACTGTCTTCATCAATCATTTCTGAAAGCACTTCCTCAGCAACATCACAGTAAGAAGTTCCTACCTTCTTTATTTTACCTTCTATAAGACCTAAAATATTTCCTTCTTCTATTTTAATTCCATCTACTTCAGTATCTCTTACAGCATAAGTAATAGATCCTGTTTTAACCATTTCTATAGCTTCTTTTAAATTTTCTACATTCTCTTCTAGCTCTGCTTCAGGATTAAACATTGTTAAACATGTTATTCCCTGAGGTATTGTTGTTGTTGGAATTACCCTAATATCTTTATCTGAAATTTCTGCAGCTTGATTTGCAGACATTATTATATTCTTATTATTTGGAAGTACAAAAATATGTTCAGCATTTAATTTGGAAACAGCATCTAATATGTCTTGAGTAGAAGGATTCATTGTTTGACCACCTTCAATTACATGATCTACACCTAAGTCCTTGAATATATTACTGATACCATCTCCCATTGCTACTGATACAAAGGCATATTTTTTCTTTTCTACATCTAAAACTACTTCTTCAGTAAAAATATCATCTTGTTCTACATTAGCCTTTTTATATTCTTCCTTAGTCAAAAGCACTTCTCTATGTTCTTCTCTCATATTATCAATTTTAATTTTTGACAGCTCGCCAAGCTTTACAGCTTTTGATAAAACTAAACCTGGATCATTTGTATGAATATGAACTTTTATTACATCCTCATATCCAACAACTATTTGTGAATCTCCTAGCGGAGTTATTTCATCTCTAAATTGGTTAGCCTTTTCTGCATTTCCCATAATGATGAATTCTGTACAGTATCCAAATTTAATATCTATATCTTCTGTTCCCGATGCTCCAGCAGCTTTAGCACTTGCAGGTTTAACATCTTTAATTTCAGCTTTTATGTCATCTCTCAACGCCTCATACATAGCATTAAATATTATATATAAGCCCATTCCACCAGAGTCAACTACATTTGCCTTCTTAAGAGCTGGTAATAACTCAGGAGTTTTGTCTAACATTTTCTTAGCTTCATCTACAACAAGCTTCATTAAATCTACAATATCTTTTTCATCACTATCAATTGCTCCATCAGCAGCAGCTCTAACAACTGATAAAATTGTACCTTCAGTTGGTCTCATAACTGCTTTATAAGCTGAATTGCTACCTTCTTTTAAAGCTATTGCAAATCCTACCGAATCTACTTCATCTTTATCTGCAAGACCTTTTGAAATACCTCTTAGAATTTGTGAAAGGATTACTCCTGAATTACCTCTTGCTCCCATTAAAGCACCTTTAGCAAGTTTCTTAGAAGTTTCACCAATAGATTTAGAATTTAATCCCTCTATTTCTTTTACCGCAGCCTTAAAAGTTGCAGACATATTAGTGCCTGTATCTCCATCTGGAACAGGGAAAACATTTAAGGAATTCACATATTCACTTTCCTCTAATAATTTATTACTAGCATGAACAACCATATTATAAAAATCATGGCCATTTATTTTATGATATTTCATCTTTTAACCTCCTAGACTCTAACTGCTTGAACATTTACTGTAACAGATGAAACCTTTAATCCAGTAAAGTTTTCCACACTATAACGTACCTTTTGTATAATATTACTTGCTATAACAGAAATTTTTGTTCCGTATTCCACCATAACAAATAATTCTATTACTAATTTATTATCATTAACCTTCAATTTTACGCCCTTACTTAAATTTTCAATTCTCATCAATTCCCATAAACCTTCTGTCGCATTCTTAGAAACCATACCAACTACTCCATAGCATTCCATAGTTGATAATCCAACTATCTTAGCAAGAACCTCTTCAGAGTATTGTATATTTCCAATTTCATTTGAATATCCTACCATACAGAATCCTCCTTTACATTTCCTTACACTATATTTTATATTACTTATTTCCATTATTCAAGTAATATTATACATAAGTATTATATGATAATATTTATTAGTATATAAAATTTTCTATAATCTAAAAGTTTTATCTTTTTTCTTCTTTTCTATTGCTTTTAATATGGTAGTTATGTTAAAATTTAATCTGTCCTATTGAAGAGTATTTATCTTCGAAAATAAGGAGGTGTTTTCAAGTGGCAAGAAGATGCGAAGTTTGTGATAAAGGAGTTATTTCAGGATCTCAATACTCCCATTCACATCGTCAATCAAAGAGAACTTGGGCTCCTAACATAAAGAGAGTAAAAGCTTTAGTTAATGGAACACCAAAAACAGTTCATGTATGTACAAGATGCCTTAGATCTGGAAAGGTTCAAAGAGCAATATAGTTCAAATAAAAAATGCAATTGATAGCAATTGCATTTTTTATTTTGCATAAATTTTTATGTCCTATTTTTCATATGTAAGATTACTTTTTCCTTCTAAAAAATTTTATAAAGTTTGATATGAATTTAGGCAGTTTTATTGCAACTATTTTCATTTTTACCTCCTAAAAAAACACTTATCTCTTTATATACATTTTATGCGAATAAAAGAAATAAGTGCCTTTTTATTTAATCTTTTGAATATAATATCATTAAAATTCCACTATCAAAAATTAATTCAATATTTTTATCCAGAAATTCATTTGAAGTTGTAATTCCATCTTCTATATTCAAATTATAATTATTAAGTTCATATTTAGCTCCTTTAATTGTTAGATTTTTTACTAATCCTGAATAAGCCTTAAAGGAAACTATTTGCCCTTTTTCACCTTTTATCTTAATATTTTCCTTTGTTAAAAACACCTTATTATACTCATCTTCAATAATTACTAATATTCCCTTTTCTAATCCTTGAAACATTAACCCTAAATTACTTAAGGTATGATCCAATCTTGTTCCTATAGCACCTAAAAAAGTTATGTACTTAGCTCCCTTACTAATTGCAAAATCTAAAGCCACCTTACTATCTGTATCATCTTTCTCTCTTTTTAATTTTATTTTGTCTACCCCTAGTTTATCAAAATAATTTAGACTTGAAAGATTTGCAGAATCAAAATCCCCCAGTATATAATCCGGCCTTATTTTGTATTTATATAATACATCACAGCCTCTATCTACACCAATTATTAAATCAGAATTCTCTAATTTATCTTTTAAAAGCTCATAACTTGGGGGATTACCTCCGCTTACTATTAAAGCTTTCATTTTATTCTCCTCTTATAGCTTTTATATTTTCTTCAATTTTACCATCTTTAAAAATAGCTGAACCAGCAACTAAAACATTAGCTCCAGCATTAATAATATCTCTTGAATTATTTTTATCTACCCCACCATCAACTTCAATTAATAAATTAGGATTTGCCTTACTACTCATTTCTTTAACTTCTTTTATTTTATTTATTGTATATGGAATAAACTTTTGTCCTCCAAAACCTGGATTTACTGACATTATTAATACTAAGTCTAATTTACTTAATATATCTTTTAACACAAAAGTTGGTGTTCCCGGATTAATAGAAACTCCTGCCATCTTTCCTTTTGATTTTATATAATCAATTGCTCTATCAATATGTTTTTCTGCTTCATAATGTATAGTTATTATATCTGCACCTGCATCTATAAAATCATCTAAATATCTTGAAGGATTTTCTATCATTAAATGCACATCAAAAACCTTAGTTGTTTTATTTCTTATTGACTTTATTACAGGTAGTCCAAGGCTAATATTGGGCACAAAGTTTCCATCCATAACATCAATATGAATAAAATCTGCCCCTGCCTTGTCTAATCGTATTACATCATCACCTAATTTTGAAAAGTCTGCTGATAATATTGATGGTGAAATTTTTACCATTTGTTCTTCCTCCTATCTTTTATTTCTTCTAAAACTCTTATATAAAAATTATACCTATATTCATTAATTTTTTCATCCTCTAAGGCCTTTTTTAACTCACAGCCAGGTTCTTTATAATGGAGACATCCCCTATACTTACATTCATTATTATATTCTTTAAATTCAGGAAAACAATATTTTAATTCCTCTTCCTCAATAAAATCAATAGTTATATTTGAAAAGCCAGGACTATCTACTAAAAATCCTTCCTCAATTTCAATTAACTCACTATGTCTAGTTGTATGCTTACCTCTTCCAATTTTTTCAGAAACTTCACCAGTCTTCATATGTGTCCTGTTTAATAGTGTATTTATTAAAGTTGATTTACCTGCTCCAGAAGGACCACATAAGACTGTTACATTGTTCTTTAATCGCTTTTTAAGTAGTTCTATTCCTTCTCCTTTTTTAGCATTAATAAAAAGTACATCATAACCGATAGCCTTTATCTTACTTTCAACTTCTTTCTTTTCCTCTTCACTAGCTAAATCTATTTTATTTAAACATACTACTGCTTTAATATTATTGTATTCACAAATGATTAAAAATCTATTTAACAAATCATAATTTAGATCTGGATTTTTTATTGCAAAAACAACAAAAGCCTGAGTAACATTAGAAACTGTTGGTCTTTCAAGATAAGATTTCCTTTCTTTTATGTCATTTATTACTCCCTTGCCATTAGAAATTTCTATTGTAACATCATCTCCAACTACAGGCTTTAAATCTTTATGTCTAAATATTCCTCTCGCTTTACATTCAATTATACCTTCATTAGTTTTTACATAGTAAAATCCACCAATTCCTTTTACTATTTTTCCTTCCATATTACCTCCAAGATTATATTTTTCTTTTCTATTTATAATAACCAAATTATATAAAAAATTGCAAATAATTTTTATAAAAAAATCAGCCATTGGCTGATTTTTTTATTGTTGTGGTTTATTTTCTTCTTGTTGATTTGTTTCTTTTTGCGTATTAAGTGTTACAGTTCCACCTTCTTTAACTGTTTCTGTGAAAGATACTACTATTGCATCATCATCTTTTGGGCCTTTAATGTCTATTCCTAAACCTGCAACTTCAAGTCTTGCCTTTGCAACTGAAAGAGTCTGTCCTTCGCTTAAACCTATTTCTTTTCTAACATCAATTATTCTCTCTTCAAATTTACCAACAATTATAGTAATTGGAGTTCCTTCTTCAACTTTATTACCTGAAATTGACTGAGACAAAATTATACCGTCTTCTGATTTATTATGAGTTGTTTTTGTCTCTACTGTTACAACTAATTTTAAAGCTTGTAACTGACCTTTACCATCATTTTCAGTTTTTCCTACAACATTTGGTACCTCAACTAATTTAATTTCCGGTCCCTTGCTAACAACTATTTGAATTGCAGTATCTTTCTTAATCTTAGTTTTGGCTGCTGGATTTTGACTTATTAAATAACCATATTCAACATCATCACTAAATTCCTCTGTAATAGTATAATTAGTAAATCCTTGGCTCTCTAAAATTTGCTTAATATTAGTTACTTCATAATTCCTAAAGTCTGGCATATTATATGTTTCTTCTCCACCAGAAACTACCGCTTTTATACTTGTATTCTTTTTAACTTTAGTACCTTCTTTAGGATCTATGCTCAATATTGTATTTTCTTCCTCATCACTTATTTCTGTTTTTATTATTTCTAATCTTAAGCCAAGCTTTTCTAACTCTTTGGCAGCCTCTTCTGCCTTTAATCCAACAAGATTAGGTACCTCTATTTCAGAATTCCCTCCTCCAACAGCTAAATAATATCCTATAAATAATAGAAGAAATACTGTTATTAAAGAACCTATTGTTATAAAAACTTTCTTCTTAATATTTTTCTTCTTTTTTGGCTTTTCTTCTAAATCTTCATCTTCATATTCATATTCATCTTCATATTCATCATCATAATCTTCATCATCATAATAATCATTGTCTTCATTTATATTATCTTCAATTATACTATCTTCTTTTGCTTTACTTTGATTCTTTCCTAATATTGGTGACATAACTATTGTTCTTTCATTATTTTCTTCTTTGTTATCACCAATTAATACATCTGGATTTTCTTTTATTTTATTTAAATCTTGAATTAATTCCCTTACATTCTCATATCTTCTAATTGGCTCTTTTTGAATAGCCTTTAAAATTAAATTATTTAAACTTGACGGAATTGATGAATTTAAATTCTTTGGAGGTATAGGTTCTTCTTGGATATGTTTTAAAGCTACTGTAACAGGTGAATCTCCTTGAAAAGGTAAAACTCCAGTTACCATTTCATATAAAACTACTCCAAGAGAGTAAATATCGGTTCTAAAATCTATATATGTTCCTCTGGCTTGCTCTGGTGAAAGATAATGTGCGGAACCAATGACACTAGTAGTATTAGTTATTGTTTGTGAATCTACAGATTTCGCTATTCCAAAATCAGTAACCTTTATTTCCCCTGATTCTGTAACCAAGATATTTTGTGGTTTTATATCCCTATGAATTATATTATTTCTATGGGCACAATCTAAAGCCTTAGCAATTTGCAAAGCAATATTTATAGCTGTTGTATATGAAAGTTTACCTTTAAATTTAATAAGATCTTTCAAAGTTTTTCCATTAACATATTCCATTACTAAATAATCTATATCATCTTGTGTTCCAACATCCAAAATGTTCACTATATTAGTATCTGATAAATTTGCAATAGCAGTAGCTTCTTTCTTAAACTTCTGTGAAATTTCCTCATTATTTGCAAATTGCTTCTTAAGAACCTTTATTGCTACATGTCTATTTAATTTATTACACTTAGCCTTATATACTTCTGACATACCTCCTTCTCCAATTTTTTCAAGGATTTCATATCTTCCGCCAAGAATTACTCCTATCATATTACACCTCTCCTCCAACTAACATTACAGTTATATTATCTCTTCCACCATTTTTCTTTGCTAAGCCTACAAGATTTTCACATATATTTTGTAAGTCTCTATCCTGCACTATTTCATTAGATATTTCTTCCAAAGAAACTTCATTAGTTAATCCATCAGTACATAATATAAATAGGTTATATTGCGATTTATCAATATCAAAAATGTCTATTTCTACATTTTTATATGTTCCAATAGCTCTTGTTATTATATTTTTATTGGGATGATTTTCTGCCTCTTCCTTCGAAATACTTCCTGCATCAAGAAGTTCCTGTACTAATGAATGATCCTTTGTTATTTTAATAATTTCCTTATCCTTTACTCCAAAACAAGCACTGTCTCCAACATTAGCAATCTGAATAAAATCCCTTGTAATATAACATGCGACAATTGTAGTTCCCATGCCATTGTAAGTTTCATCCTCATTTGCTAATTCATAAACTTGTTTATTAGCATATTCTATTGCAGCCTTTAAAAGTTCTTTATTTTCTTCATCTTGATAATTATTTTTTATATATTCAACTAAAGCCCTGGCAGCTGTTTTACTGGCAACTTCACCAGCATTGTGTCCACCCATTCCATCAGCAACAACATAAATTTTATAATTATCACTTTCATAAAATTCAAAATAATCTTCATTTAAGCTTCTTATGTTACCTAAATCCGTTTTTACACCAACCATATATCCCACTCCCTTAATTTTCACCTTTTAAGTATTTTCTCCTTAACTGACCGCAAGCAGCATCAATGTCACTACCCATTTCTCTTCTTACTGTTACTTCTATTTTATATTTATTAAGGGTTCTCTCAAATTCTTCTATAGTTTTCTTTGAAGGTCTTTTTAATGTATTTTCTTTAATTTCATTCACGGGAATAAGATTCACATGACATAACCTTCCTTTTAATAATTGTGACAATTCAATAGCATCTTCTACACTGTCATTTATTCCTGAAACTAGAGAATACTCAAAGGTTATACGTCTTTTAGTTTTTTCTACATAATAGTCACAGGCTTTTAATATTTCAGCTATTGAATATTTTCTTGCAATTGGCATTATTTCTTTTCTTCTTTCATCATTTGATGCATGTAATGAAATAGCAAGGGTAATACTATATCCTTTATCAGCCAGCTCATATATTTTAGGAACCAATCCACAGGTTGATAAGGTTATATGCCTTTGTCCAATATTCAAGCCATAATCAGAATTTACTAATTCTATGAATTTTGTAACATTATCAAAATTATCAAGAGGTTCTCCACTTCCCATTAAAACTATATTTGATATTCTTTCTCCTATAGTTTCTTGTGCTAGAATAACTTCCGAAAGCATCTCTCCTGCTGTTAAATTTCTTATTCTTCCTTCTAAAGTTGACGCACAAAATTTGCATCCCATTCTGCATCCTATTTGAGTAGATATACAAATAGAATTTCCATGTTTATATTTCATTACTACACTTTCGATAACATTACCATCACTAAAAGCAAATAAAAATTTAGTGGTTTTATCTAATTTAGATTCATATTTATGAACAATTTTAGGCATTTCTATAGAGAAACTATTATTAAGCTTCTCTATAGTAGCCTTTGGTAAATTCTTCATATCTTCAAATTTATAAATGCCCTTGTATATCCAGGAAAATACCTGCTTTGCCCTAAATGTACTTTCCTTATTTTCTTTCATCCAATTTGAAAGTTCTTCTAAGCTATAATTCAAAATATTTTCCATTTGTTTCACCTATTTTTTCTTCTTTAATTTTGCTATAAAGAAACCATCCATCGACTCATTCGGTAATATTGTTAAACATCCTTCCTTGCTATATATAAAGTTATTATTTTTACCAACAAATAACTTTTCTATTTCAGCATCCTTATGTTTAGATAAAAACCATTCAATATTCTCTTCATTTTCTTCCTTATTTAAGGTACATGTAGAATATAAAAGAATTCCTTCTGGCTTCAAATATTGCCATGCATTTTCCATTATATCTCTTTGTATTTGGACTAAATCTTTTAATTGCTGTCTAGTTTTATTCCACTTAATTTCTGGTTTCTTTCTTATAATTCCGAGACCTGAACAAGGTACGTCAATTAACACCTTATCAGCGAAACTAATATAATTTGTATTTAATTTTGCAGCATCCATTTGATGACATTCAATATTATTTAAGCCTAATCTTTCTGCATTTTCCCTTATAAGAGATAATTTATTTTCATGTAGATCAAAGGCCAACACTCTACCTGTATTATTTAATAATTCTCCAATATGAGTAGTTTTTCCACCTGGTGCTGCACATAAATCTAATACTGTATCTCCTTCATTTAAATCAAGCAAAGGGGCTACTAGCATTGCACTTTCATCTTGAACAGTAATATACCCCTGTTGAAATAATTCATTATTTTCAATGCCCTTTCCACCTTTTATGGAAATAGCTTCTGGACAAGCATATCCATCCTCTATGTTATATCCTAGTTCTTCAAGCTTTTCATAAACTTCTTCGTAATCAGCTTTTAATTCATTAACTCTTACAGTAACTTTTGGAGTTTCATTTAATCCAGCCATTATTCTCTTTGTTCTATCTTCACCATACTGCTTTATAAAAAGTCTTATCATCCAAGGCTGAAATGAAAACTTATAAGCTAATTCATTAATTCTATTACCCGGAACTACTATTTCCTTATCATCTTTTATATAATTTCTTAATATGGCATTTACAAGTTTTGAATCTTCTTCTGATACAGTTTTAGCATCCTCTACAGCTTCATTACAAACAGCATATTCAGGTATTTTATCTAAAAAGTACAATTGATATATTGCAATTCTTAATATATTTAATGTAGTAGTATTAAGCAATTTTATATCCTTAACAAAATTACTTATAATTACGTCTAAAGTACCCTTTCTTCTTAAAGTACCATAAACTATTTCTGTAATAAGCCCTTTATCTTTATCATTTATTTCATTGCTATTAAGTTCATTAGATAGGATTAAATTTGAATATGCTCCTTCTTCTAAAACTCTTTGCACAATTTGTCTTGCAATTCTTCTACTGTTCATTATTTATACCTCTTTATTCAGAAATTAGGCATAGCTATCATATAAATAACAGCTATTTATGCCCTAAATTTAAACTAAACAAGTTTTTCATTTACTTCTATTTTATTACCATTAATATATTGTTCAACTGTCAATGGTTTTCCATTTGGAAATTGTATTTTCTTTATTAATAATATTCCCTCTGATGTAGCTACTTTAATACCAGCTTTAGAAACATCTATTATTGTACCAGGTTCTTTACTAGAATGCTCATTTAGTAAAACACTTGCAAAAATCTTCATGTTTTGCTCTTTATAGGTTGTATGAGCAATTGGCCATGGATTAAGTCCTCTAATTAAATTATGAATATCTTTAGCAGAATTATTCCATTCAATTTTTCCTATTTCTTTATTTAACATTTTCGCATAAAAATTTGTTTCCTCAGGCTGTTTAATAGCTTTTATGCTATTATTTAATAATCCTTCTATTGTTTTAACTACAAGATCCGCTCCTCTATCACTCAAAATATCATGAAGCTCCCCTGCAGTCATATTTTCTGTTATTTCTACTTCATCCTTTAAAAGCATATCTCCAGTATCTAATCCTACATCCATTAACATTGTTGTATTCCCTGATACTTTTTCTCCATTAATTATTGCCCAATTAATTGGAGCTGCTCCTCTATACTTTGGAAGCAATGAAGCATGTAAATTTATACAACCATATTTAGGTATATCTAATACTTCTTTTGTTAATATTTGCCCATAGGCAACTACTATAATAAAATCTGGCTTTAAACTTTTTAAATATTCAATTGCTTCTAAATCTTGCTTTAATTTAACAGGCTGAAAAATTTTAATATTGTTTTCTAATGCAACTTCCTTAACAGGGGAAAAGGACATCTTTTTTCCTCTTCCCTTAGGTTTATCAGGTTGAGTAAATACACTTTCAACGCCATAGTTAGATATTAATTTTTTTAAAGTTGGTACTGCAAAATCAGGAGTTCCCATAAATACTATCTTCATAATACTTCATCCCTTACTATTTTAAATAATCAATATATAGCTTTCCATCTAAATGGTCATTTTCATGAAGAATTGCCCTTGCTAATAATTCTGTAGCTTCTAAGACAAACTCTTCTCCTTTTTCATTTAAAGCTTTTACTTTAACATAGTTTGGTCTTTCAATTTCTGCTTCTTCATTTGGGATACTAAGACATCCCTCTGGCCCTACTTGAGAACCTGAAACTTCTAATATCTCTGGATTTATAAACACCCTTAATCCATTATCATCATATACATCTATAACAAATATCCTTTGTAGGATACCAACTTGCGGTGCTGCTAAACCAACTCCATCAGCTTCATACATTGTATCAGCCATATCTTGAATTAATTTTAATGTTCTATTTGTAATTTCCTTTACAGGTTTACATTTTTTTCTTAACACTTCGTCTCCATTTATTCTAATATTTCTAATAGCCATCTTTTACCTCCTAGCTTAAACTATTTGGATTTATATCCAAACTAATTTTAATATCATTATATACATTCTTATTCAATTGATAAACTCTATCTTTTATTTTATTACAAAATTCTAAAGACAAATCTCCTTTTAACAATATTTGCCATCTATAATTTTCTTTAATTTTTGATATTATACATGGCACTGGTCCAAGCATTTCAATATTTAAATAATTCCCTATAATCTTAGGAAACTCCGCCTCTAATTTCCTCATAAAATCTATTAATAATCTTTCATTTTTTGATGAAACGTTAACTAATAATATTTTAGCAAAAGGGGGATAATTCATCAAACCTCTCATGGTAAATTCCTCTTTGTAAAATCCCTCATAGTCATATTTTTTAGCATATTCTATGCTATAGTGCTCTGGATTATAGGTCTGTACAATAACTTTTCCTTCCTTATCCCCTCTTCCTGCCCTTCCTGATACTTGAGTTATTAACTGATAAGTTTTTTCGGAAGATCTATAGTCTGGTATATTTAAAGACATATCTGCAGCTAAAACTCCAACTAATGTTACATTTTGAAAATCCAATCCTTTAGATATCATTTGAGTTCCAATTAGTATATCAGCCTCTCCCTTTTTAAAGGCATCATAAATATATTCATAAGAATTTTTATTTCTTGTTGTATCAATATCCATTCTTAATACTTTAACACTAGAGAAATATTTTTTTATTTCTTCTTCTACTCTTTCTGTACCTGCTCCAAAATACTTGACATATTTACTCTTACATTTTGGACAAAGTTTTTCCTGCCTTGTAGAATAACCACAGTAATGACAATTTAATAAACCATTTTTATGATATGTTAAAGATATATCACAATGAGGACATTTAAAAACATAACCACAACTTCTGCAGGATACAAAGGTTGAAAAGCCTCTTCTATTTAAAAATAAAATTACCTGCTCTTTTTTACTTAATGTATCCCTTATCTCCTTCATCAATTTTCTACTAAACATAGATATGTTTCCGCTCTTTAATTCTTCTCTCATATCTATTATTTCCATTTTAGGCATTGCTTTATTATAAACTCTATTTTTTAATTCTATTAATTCTATCTCACCAGAAAGAGCTCTATAGTAGGTCTCTATTGAGGGGGTTGCCGAACCTAAAATAACTTTACATCCCTTTATTTTAGAAATAAATTCTGCTACTTCCCTTGTATGATATTTAGGGTTTTGTTCTGATTTATAAGTATTTTCATGTTCCTCATCTAAAATTATTATTCCTAAATCTTTTGCAGGTAAAAACAAGGCACTTCTTGCTCCAATTATAAGCCTTGCCTTTCCCTCCTTTACTCTATACCATTCATCATATCTCTCCCCATCTGAAAGCTTACTATGAAATACAGCAACTTCCCTTCCAAATCTTCCTTTAAATCTCTCAATCATTTGTGGTGTTAAAGATATTTCTGGTACTAATATTACAGCTGACTTTCCTTCCTTTAAAACATCACTTACTGCATTCATATAAACTTCAGTTTTTCCTGAACCTGTAACTCCCTTTAACAAAAAGACTTTACGATTTGATTTATTAATAACATTTACAGCATTTATCTGTTCGGAATTTAAAGTTTTTTCACCATATGTTTTGTATTCCTTTATATTATATCTATAAATTGTTTCTTCTTCGACTTTTAAATATTCCTCTTTTATTAATTTATTAATTTTATATAAAGATAAGGAAAAATTTTTTGATAATTCGCTTTTAGTAAATTTCCCATCATTTTTTTCTATAATTGAGAGTATATCTTTATACTTTTCATAAATATCAGCATTATATTTCTCTCTATTTATAGAAATAACCATCTTCTGTTTATTTTTTATTCCTTTTAATATCCCTTGAGGAATAAATAATCTTATAGCATCTATATATTTACATAAGTAATTATCTTTTAAGAAATTTACTATTTTTAAATCATCTTCTGTTAATAATGGCTCTATATTTTCAATTTTATTTATTTCCTTTATTTCAAATTCCTTTATTTCTTCTTGTTCTATTAACTTTATTATAAAAGCATCCATTGAATTTCTATATCCAAAGGGAACCTTCACCCATTGCCCAATCTTTACAAGCTTAATATAATTCTCTGGAATTTCATAGGTAAAGGGTTTATCTATTTCTAAAGCATCACTATTTATTATAACTTCTGCATACAATTTCAATTATATCACCCTTTTACTAGGTTATTTCTCTTATAGAAGAAGAAAGCGCCTTAGCGCTTTCTTAATATAATATCGAAGATTCTTGATGCCACTTCTCTTTTACTCATCTTATCTAAATATATTTCTTCTCCATCTTTAGAAATAATAATAACTTTATTATTATCACTTCCAAATCCAGTATCAGCACTTGTAATATCATTTGCTACTATATAATCTAAATTTTTACCTTTGATTTTTCTTTTTGCATTTTCTACTACATTACTACTTTCAGCAGCAAATCCTACTAATATTTGATTAGCCTTCTTTTCGCCTAGGATTTTTAAAATATCGTTATCCCTAACAAAGGACAAATTTAAATCTCCTTCAGTTTTTTTAATTTTTTCATTACTATAATTTTTTATCTTGTAATCAGTAACTGCAGCTGCTTTAATCACTATATCACTATTAGTAAAATTATCTAATATTGCATTTTTCATTTCTTCGTTAGTGAGCACATCAATAACTTTTACTCCATCAGGTTTCTCTAAATTTGTAGGACCTGAAACTAAAATTACATCTGCTCCTCTTGCCGCAGCTTCCTCAGCAATAGCATATCCCATTTTCCCTGAAGATCTATTTGTTATATATCTTACTGGATCAATAGGAGCTATTGTTGGTCCAGCACTAATTAAAACTTTTTTCCCAGCTAAATCTTTATTAATTTCAAGTTTATCTATTACCTCTAATACCTTACTTACAATAATATCAACATCAGCCAGCTTTCCTTCTCCAACATCTCCACAAGCCAATCTTCCTGAATCAGGCTGAACAAAGTAATAACCATAAGCTTTTAATTTTTTTATATTTTCCTGAACTATTTTATTTTGATACATATTCGTATTCATTGCAGGTGCAAAAATAACTTTTGCCTTGGTAGCCATTATTGTTGTTGATAACATATCATCAGCTATTCCATTTGCTACCTTTCCTATAATGTTTGCAGTAGCAGGAACCACTAAGAAAATATCTGCCTTTTTTGCCAATGAAATATGCTGTATTTCAAAAGCCTTCGGCTCTGCAAACATATCTGTTACAACCATATTTTGACTAAGAGATTGAAAAGATAAAGGTGTAACAAATTTTGTAGCTGAATTCGTCATAATAACATTAACATCTAAATCATGCTTTTTTAACTTACTTACTACTTCTAAAGCCTTATAAGCAGCTATTCCTCCAGTTACTCCTACGCATACACATTTTTTATTGTTCATTTGATTCTATTACCTCTTTTTTATCTTTATTATTTAGAATATAGTAATCAATTTTACCTTCATTAACTTCATTAATTGAAATTGTTAAAGCTTTCTTTAGTTTTGTATCAATATAAGGCTTGCTGCCATCTATTATTTGTCTTGCTCTTTTAGAAGTAATTATTACTAGTGAATATCTATCATCTACTTTTTTTAATAAATCCATTATTGATGGATTAATCATAGAGTTGTTCATGAATTAAGCCCTCCTTAGATTCTAAAATTGTATTATCTTTTATTCTATCAACTCTGCATTTTTCTGCTGCTATAATAGCCTCCACCTTAGAAACAGCAAGCTCTAAAGTATCGTTAACTACAGCATAATTATATTTAGAAACATAGTTTATCTCTTTATATGCATTTTTAAATCTTGTCATTAGAGATTCCTCTGTTTCACTGCCTCTTTTAATAATTCTCCTTTTTAATTCTTCCATTGATGGAGGAAGAATAAAAATAAATACGCCTTCTTTAAAATTTTCTTTAACTTGTAAGGCTCCTTGTATGTCAATTTCTAAAATAACATCTTTTCCTTCTTCTAACATTTTATTTACATTAACTCTTGGTGTTCCATAGAAGTTACCATGAACTTCAGCATATTCTATAAAACCATTTTCCTTAACTTTTCTTTCAAATTCTTCTTTTGTTAAAAAATAATAGTTAACTCCATCAATTTCTCCTTCTCTTGGATTTCTAGTAGTAGCAGAAACTGATAAATATATATTTTTATTTTTTTCAATAAGTTTTTTACATATAGTTCCTTTTCCTGCGCCAGAAGGTCCAGATATAACTATTAGAACTCCCTTATTCTTCTTCATTATTCAACAACCTCATCTACTACTTCATCTTTATCAACTAATCTATGAGCTACAGTTTCTGGTTGAACTGCTGATAAAATTATGTGATCGCTGTCTGTAATTATTACAGCTCTTGTTCTTCTTCCATAGGTTGCATCTATAAGCATACCTCTGTCCCTTGCTTCTTGTATTATTCTTTTTATTGGAGCAGATTCAGGACTAACTATTGCTACAAGCCTATTAGCAGAAACTATATTGCCAAATCCAATATTAATTAATTTTATACTCATTTCTTTCCTCCTAATTATTCAATATTTTGTACTTGTTCTCTAATTTTTTCTATTAAATTTTTTATATTAATGACATAATTTGTCATATTTATATCAGTTGACTTTGAAGCAATTGTATTAGCTTCTCTGTTCATTTCTTGAATTATAAAGTCTAATTTTCTACCTATTGGCTCTGTTTCTTTAAAGGTCTTTCTAACTTGATCTATATGGCTCTTTAATCTAATAATTTCTTCATCTACTGCAGCCTTATCTGCAATTATAGCAGCTTCTTGCGCAATTCTTGCTTCATCAATATCAAGCTTATCTAAAAGTTCTTTAATTCTAGCTTCTAATTTTGATTTATATGTAATTTCTATTGAAGAAGCTAATTCTTCAATATTATTTACAAAAATTTCTATATCGCTTAATTTGACTAATATATCTTCTTTTAATTTTTCTCCTTCTGCTACTCTCATCTTTTCCATTTTTTCTAAAGCTTCTTCAATTAAAGGCTTTAAAAATTCAAATTTTTTCTCAATATTATCTTCTTCTTCAACAATTTCTATTACATCGGTAAATCTAGCAATATGAGAGACAGTAATATCATTTTTTACATTGAATTTTTCTTCTATTTCTAATAAACACTTGTAATAGCTTTCTGCAAGATTTAGATTTAATCTTGCTAGTCCTTCTCCACTAGAATAGGATTTCTGATTAATATAAACATCTACTTTTCCCCTATTTAATTTTTCATTTATTAATTTTCTAATTTGCTCTTCTAATGGAATTAAATTTTTAGGTAATTTAATATTAATATCTAAATATCTACTATTAACACTTTTCATTTCAATAGAAAATAAATATTTACTTCCCTCATCATTACTAGCTCTGCCGAAACTAGTCATACTTTTTACCATATCTGCCTCCAAAAATTAATTAACTACTTTTTTTAATATTAAAATTTTAGAGATTATAAGTCAACTGTTTGTTAACAATTTATTCATATTTTATTTTTTCTCATTTTATTTACTTATAAATTGTGAACTGTAAATTATAAAAAAAGAAGAGTTCTCACACTCTTCCTTTTAAAACAACTTCTTATACTTCATTAAAAGCTTCATTTAAATTAAGATTTTCTTTACTTGACAGTACAACTAATAATTTAATTCTTGCTTTTTGACCTGGCATATCTTCTTCAAAAAATACACCTAAATCCTTTAGCATTTTTCCACCGCCTTCATAACCATAAGCCTCTCGAACTCGTCCCTCAAAACATCTTGAAACAACAATTACTGGTATCTCCTTCTTTAAGGCTTTTTTTATTCCTGGCAGCATCAGAGGAGGCACATTTCCTCTTCCTAACGCTTCTATTACTATTCCCTTATAACCTTTATCTATTGCAAATTCAACAAAATCCGAATTCATTCCAGAAACACATTTAATTAATGCAACATCACCAATTATTTTATCTAATTTATAAGTTTTGTGCTTTCGAGTTTTTCTATGAAATATTACTTGATTGTTATCTACTATACCAATAGGGCCAAAATTAGGCGTTCTAAAAGCATTTAGTGCCATGGAATTAGCTTTAGTGACCTCTGATGCACAATGTAATTCTCCATTAAAGCAAACTAATACCCCTCTTCCTTTTGCTTCTTCAGATATAGCTGTACAAATTGATGTTGCTAAATTAAAAGGACCATCATAACCAAGTTCTGAACTGCTTCTCATTGCACCAGTTACCACAATAACTTTTTCAGTGTTAATTGTAAGATCTAAAAAATAAGCAGTTTCTTCTAAAGTATCTGTGCCATGAGTTAATACAACTCCATCTATATCTTCTCTATTAACTAGCTCATTAATAAAATTACTTAGCCTAAACATGTCCTCTATTGAAATATGAGGTGAAGGTTTTTCTGAGAAACTATAGCTTTCTATATCTGCAAATTCATCTGCTCCAGTTACCATTGAAAGAATTTCTTCTCCACTTAAACCAGGTACCGCAGCATTTATTTTTTCATCTATTTTCATTGATATTGTACCACCATTAAAAACCAAAGCTACCTTTTTCATAATTTTCTCCTAAATAGTATAAAATTTTAAAGATTATTATTTCATTACAATAATTTATTATATAACTATATTTATTTATATTCTATATTTATTTTATCCACATTTTTTTATTTTTCCCTTATATAATTTTGAATATATTTTTCTTTCTGTTATTGGATACATGGTTGAAACATTAATATAGTCTTTACCATCATCTATTTCTATCCCCATTAATATATACTCATTAAATTTTTTTATTAATTCTATTTTTATAACCTTATCAGTCGACTTATAAACTCCTATATAATTAGGTGCATCAATAATTTTTCTCATATATTCAATAAGATTATTTATTATTTTTTTATTTAAATGCCTTCCATGCCTTTTCTTTATATGCTTTATTACTTTATTAGATGCATAAATGGTACCAGAAAATTTTACCCCTATAATCATTGCCGTTTTTTCTTTGAAATAGCCTACTCTTTTATAGGTATAAATTTTTTCTTCCACAATATCCCTCTATTCTTTATGGTATTAGAAGTGCAATTTATATTTTATTATAATATATATTATTCAAAACTTTTTATAATTTTACTTTAAATATACAATAAAAAAGGAGGCTGTCACAGCCTCCAAGGAAAAAGTATTATCAATGTTTATATTATTCTTTTTTATAAAATTATGCAGATTAATCCACCACTGCCCTCATTAATAATCTTTTGAAGTGTCTTTTGAATTTTAACTTGTACATCTTCTGGCATTTTATATAGTTTATTTTGTAATCCTTCTTTGATTAATACTTCTAATGGTTTACCAAACATATTGCTTTGCCACAAAGCTGAAGGATCTTCTTCAAACTGTTCCATTAGGGATTTAATTAACTCTTCACTTTCTTTTTCTGAACCCATTATTGGACTTATTTCAGTCTTTATATTAGCCTTAATAAAATGTAAAGATGGTGCTGAAGCTTTTAATTTCACTCCAAACTTAGAGCCATGTTTTACCAACTCAGGTTCTTCGAATTTCATTTCAGAAAGTTGAGGTGCAACTAAACCATAACCAGTTTCACGAACATCTATTAAAGCATCCTTTACCTTATCATATTCTTTCTTTGCAAAATTAAGCTCTTTAATTAAAGATAATAAATCACTTTCCGATTTAACATCTAAGTCACAAATTTCACTTAATATGTTATAGAATATTCCTTCCTTAGGCTTCATAAATATAGTTGCCTTACCCATACCTAAGTCTACCGAATTCATTTCTGTTGGTGCTAAATTTTCTTCTTGATTTAATAAATTGATTGTGGACTTAATATCCCTAACCTTGCTTATGTTTTCAGCCATTCCCTTTATAAGCTTAAAGAAATCTTTCTTTAACCAATGCTCTGGTTCTAATTGTTCAACCCAGCTTGGCATTTCTATGTTTATTTCCTTAACAGGGAATTCTTTAAGTATATGTTGTAATACTTCTTCTATATCCTCTTCATCCATATTTGCCACATCCATAACATGAACAGTTACATTATATTTTTCTTCTAATTCTTTTTGTATTTTTTTAACTTCTGATGAGTTCGGATATTTTGTATTAAGTACAACTATAAATGGTTTGTTTATAGATTTTAGCTCTTCAATTACCCTTTCTTCTGGCTCTAAGTAATCATCTCTCTCTATTCCAGTTATACTACCATCAGTAGTTATAACTAACCCTATTGTAGAATGGTCTGTAATAACTTTTCTTGTTCCAATTTCAGCTGCATCTTCAAAAGGTATTTCATATTCATACCATGGAGTATTTACCATTTTTGGTTCTTCTCCATCCATATAACCCATTGCTCCTTTTACAATATATCCTACACAATCTACCATTCTAACTTTAAATTTAATATCCTCTTCAAGGGTAATTTCTACCGCCTCGTTTGGAATAAATTTAGGTTCTGTTGTATGGATACTTTTTCCTGACCCACTTTGAGGTAATTCATCCTTTGCTCTTTCTTTCTTATATGCATTTTCAATCTTTGGTATTACCATTAGGTCCATAAACTTTTTTATAAATGTTGATTTACCTGTTCTTACAGGACCAACAACACCTATATATATGTCCCCTTGTGTCCTCTCTGCTATATTCTTGTATATGTTAAAGCTGTCCACGGTGTCCCCTCCCATTTATTTTTAACAATATATATATATTCGTTTTTTTTTAAAAGTATACAGTATTGTTAAATTTTTATATTTTAATTTATATAAAATATTATTAATATAAATACAAAAAAATACATGAAAAATAAAAATTCACAGTAAGAAGATTTTGGTTTATCTTAAAATCTTCTTAACTGTGAATTATAAACAGTTGGTTCCTAATAAATTAATATATTTCGCTCTTTTTTTCTCTTTCCATTAAATGACTTACAGCTTCTTTTACATCTACATCTTTAAATAATATCTTATAAAGAATATCTGTTATTGGCATTTCTACATCTAATTTTTCTTTTAATTCATAAAAGGCTCTGCATGCTTTAATCCCTTCAACTACCATTCCAACTTCTTTTATAGCTTCATCAGTAGTCTTTCCAGTTCCAATTAAATAGCCAGCACGCCTGTTTCTGGAATAAATACTAGTACATGTAACAATTAAATCTCCCATTCCTGTTAAACCAAGAAAGGTCTCTGCTTTTCCTCCTAATCTTAAGCCTATTCTAACAATCTCTGCCATACCTCTTGTCATTAAAGCTGCTTTTGTATTATCTCCATATCCTAGTCCATCACATACTCCAGCCGCTAAAGCAATTATATTTTTTACAGCTCCTCCAATTTCAACTCCAACCAGATCTTCATTTGTATAAACTCTAAAGGCTGGATTCATAAACAGATCCTGAACTATTTTTGCTTTATCCATATTTTCTGAAGATACTACAACAGTAGTAGGTATATTAAGAGAAACTTCTTCAGCATGACTTGGTCCTGATAAAATAACTATATCATTTTGTGGTAATTCTTCTTTAATTACCTCTGATAGTCTCAAATTAGTTCCTTCTTCTATCCCTTTTGCAATACTTATTATAATAACTTCTTTACTAATCTTATTCTTTAGCTGCCTGCTTATATCTCTAATAACATGAGAAGGAACAGATAAAACAATAAATTCTGCATCTTTTATTGCTAAATCTATATTATTATAAGCAGTTACATCATGAGGAATTAATAGATTTTTAATATATTTATCATTTCTTCTATTTTCATTAATATCTTTTACAACGTTAATATCTCTATCGTAAATAGATACTTTATTGCCGTTATTAGCTAATAATATTGCTAAGGATGTACCAAAACTTCCTCCACCTAAAAAAGCAACCTTCTTCAAAACTACTCTTTCCTTTCTCTATATTCTATTTGTATTCCAGTACCACTGAAATCAAAGCTTTCACGTAACTGGTTTTCTAAATATCTTTCATAGGAAAAATGTCTTGCACTTGCATCATTAACAAATAAAACAAATTTAGGTGGTTTAGTAGCAACTTGTGTTGCATAATATATCTTCATCCTTTTAACCCCTACTAATGGAGGTTCATTCATTAATACCGCTTTACTAACAACATCATTTAAAATTCCAGTTGGAATTCTCTTACTATAATTATCATAGCATTCTTTGGCCATCTCTAAAACTTTATGAGTTCTCTGACCAGTTTTAGCAGATATAAATAGGTATTTTGCATATTTTAAAAACTTAAGATTTGTTTGTAAATCTTCTAAGTATTTTTGCATTGTTTTATCATCTTTTTCAATTAAGTCCCACTTATTTACTATTACCATTATGGCTTTATTCATTTCATGGGCATAACCTACTATTTTTTCATCTTGCTCTGTTATCCCTTCAGTTGCATCTATCATAAGAATACAAACATCAGCTCTTTCAATAGCAGCATAGGTCCTAATAACAGAATATCTCTCAACCTCTTCTTTAACTTTGCTCTTTCTTCTAATACCTGCAGTATCAACTAATATAAATTTACCTTCCTCAGTTTCTAAAACGCTATCTATTGAATCCCTTGTAGTTCCAGGAACATCTGAAACTATAAGTCTCTCTTCTCCAAGAAGTCTATTAATAAGAGAGGATTTTCCTACGTTAGGTTTGCCTATCATAGCAATTCTTATATACTCATCTTCCTCTTCTTCCTCATTAAACTTATCAAAATATTCTACTACCCTATCTAGCATATCGCCGATATTTAATCCTTGAGAGGCAGATATAGCAATAGGATCACCTATTCCTAAATTATAAAATTCCCAGGCATTTTCGACTTCTTTCATAGAATCAACCTTATTAACTACTAGAACTACATCTTTTTTGCTTTTTCTAAGCATATTTGCAACTTCTTCATCAGCAGCTGTAAGCCCTTCTTTTCCATCTACAACAAATATAATAACATCTGCAGTTTCTATTGCTATGTTTGCTTGTCTTCTCATTTGTTTTGCAATAATATCATCTCTTTCTGGTTCAATACCACCTGTATCAATAATAGTAAAATTATAATTTAACCAATCAGCCTTAGCGTAAACTCTATCTCTTGTTACACCAGGTGTATCTTGAACTATTGAAATTCTTTGTCCTGCTAATCTATTAAACAATGTAGATTTTCCTACATTTGGTCTTCCAACTATCGCAACTATTGGTTTAGCCATTAATTTTCCTCCTAACCTTTGAGTTTATTAATTAAGAACCATTATTTATTATTATATTGTTTACCCCAAATTTATTTCTTTTTTTCTGTAATCATATTATTAATTATGAAAAGTTTGAGGACTAAAATATATAATAGATATCTTTAGTAATATTACCATTATTAATTAAATTTAGTCAACATAAAACATCCCTAAAAATTAGGGATGTTTTGTAATTACTCATTTAAATCAACATATTTACCTTTTTTGTGGAATATTATCCATTCGCAAATATTAGTTACATGGTCTCCTATTCTTTCTAAATACTTTGATACAAAAAGAATTTGAGTTCCTTGATTTATCATTACTTCATTTGACACCATTTTCTTCAAAACAAGTGAGAAAATTCCCTGATATAAAGCATCTACTTTATCATCCATATCGCATATTTCATATGCATAATCAACATCGCCATTTATATATGCTTCTATAGCACCTCTTATCATTTTTGTAAGTATATCTACCATTTCCCAAACTGGTGATATTTCTTCAGAAAAATTCACTCCTACAACTCTAGAAACTGCTTTTGAAATATCTACTGCATAATCGGCCATTCTTTCTAAATCTGTTACTATTTTAGAAGTTGTATATAAACTACGTAGGTCTTTTGCAACTGGCTGCTCTGTTGCAATTATTTTTATACATTTTTCCTCTATTTCTTTTTGAAAATTATCTACCTTATCATCATTATTAATAACTTCCTGAGCTAAATCATTATCTTGATTTTTTAGAGCCGTAATACTATCATATATTTGCTTTTCAACTAAAGCAGCCATTTCCATCAGCTCTGAATTGAGGGATTTTATTTTATTTCTCATTACATCTCTCATGCTCTTCAACTCCTCTTATTAATAGTCTCTAACCAAATCTGCCAGTTATATAGTCTTCAGTTCTTTTATCCTTTGGCTTATAGAAAATATCTTCAGTATCACCATATTCAACTATTTCTCCATTTAAAAAGAAGGCTGTTTTATCAGCTATTCTTCCTGCTTGTTGCATATTATGAGTTACTATTACAACAGTATAATTCTTTTTTAATTCTTCCATTAAATCTTCCATTTTACTAGTTGAAATTGGATCCAAAGCAGAAGTAGGTTCATCCATTAATATTATTTCTGGTGATACTGCAATTGTTCTAGCAATACATAATCTTTGCTGCTGACCTCCAGATAATCCTAATGCACTTGTCTTTAGCCTATCTTTTACTTCATCCCAAAGAGCTGCACCTTTTAAACTTCTTTCTACTATTCCATCCAATACCTTCTTATCTTTAACTCCATGTAATCTTGGACCATATGCTATATTATCATATATTGACATAGGAAAAGGATTCGGCTTTTGGAATACCATTCCTACTTTTGTTCTTAGAGCAATAACATCTTTACTCTTATATATATCTTCGCCATCTACTAAGATATCTCCTTCTATTCTTACCCCTTCAATTAAATCATTCATTCTATTTAAGCTACGAAGAAATGTAGATTTTCCACAACCAGAAGGCCCTATAAAAGCAGTTACCTTATTCGCTTCTAAATCTAAATTAATATTCTTTAACGCTTGTTTTTCTCCATAATATAAATTTAAATTTCTTACCTTTATTTTAGTATTATTACTCATTTTCACACCTCATATAACTAAAATTAGTAATTTGCTTTACTAAATTTTTTTGTTATTAATTTTGCTATTATATTTATTACAAATATTATTAACTTGAATTCGGCAAGTAAATTTTAAAAAAGTTTCTACTTGCCATTTTTGTTTTCTTTATGAATAAATTTACATTTATTATGATATTTTATACCGTTAGGTCTTTTTTTGAGTATACTTAATAAACCCAAATAACATTTGGATTTTTAAGGTAATTTATTTTTTTATTTTACTATTAAGTGTATACTGCTATCATCTTTCTACTAAAAACATGTATTTGCTTTTGAATATAAGTAATGATTTTTTCTAATAAGCAGTTGTTTGAAAAACTTAAATATCTATAATATTTGCTACCACAAACATTACCACAAACTCTATAAAATATTCTCCTTAATGTACTAATTTCATGATGTTGTATTTCCTTAGGCATAATTGCCTGTTTAAACCAGTTATGAATATTGTATGCTATCATTTTTATTAAAAGATACAATTCATTGCATTTATGATTTACTAAACTATTTTCGCTAAAGGCATAGCCTTCTTTTATTTCATCTATGTTATTTTCAACATCACATCGTTGATTATAATCTTGAAATATTTCTTCAGGTGTTAAATAATCTATATTTGTTACTATTGCTTGATATTTATATTT
>NZ_JAHLPS010000007.1 GCF_018918055.1 Caproiciproducens sp. MSJ-32 | reverse complement strand
AAAGATTTAGCAACATTAGCTAAGCAATTAAACTTAGATGCAATCCATGATACAGTACATGAAATGTGCAAAGATGAAGCTAGACATGGAAAGGCATTCTTAGGATTATTAAATAGATACTTTGGAGATAAATAAGCTATAGTAATTATTATCCAAAAGTAAAAATTATAGTTAAGGATAATTTCAGTTGGGTTGAAAATCCTAAACTAGGAAAGAAGCATAACACAAGTAAGAGGTGTTATAGCTTCTTTTTTATTTTCAATAATAAACTATCCATTGAGAACTAGTTATTGTTAAGGTATAATTGTTATGAATCTTAATGGATGGAGTGAATAATATGAGAATAAGAAAGAAACCATGGGCTAGGCCTGAACTTGAAAAATGTGATTTCTTTATAAAAAATCCAAAGGATTATAAAGGTAAATGGGCAGTACAATTTAAAAATAAAGAAAATCCAATTTATTTAGAATTAGGCTGTGGAAAAGGAACTTTTATTGCTGTTCATGGTGCAGAAAATCCAAATATAAACTATATAGCAATAGATATAAAAGATGAAGTTTTAGTCTTGGCTAAAAGAAATATTGAAAGGGCATATGAAGAAAAAGGCAGAGAAGTTGATAATTTGAAGCTTATGGCCCAAGAAATAGCTTTAATTTCAGATGTTTTTAGCAGGGAAGATATAGTACATAGAATATATATTAATTTTTGTAATCCATGGCCAAAAGAGAGACATAAGAAAAGAAGATTAACTCATACAAGACAATTAAATAATTATAGAGAGTTTTTAATTGATGGTGGAGAAATTTATTTCAAAACAGATGATGATGAGTTGTTTGAAGAATCTTTAGAGTATTTTAAAGAAGCAAAATTTAGCATAGAATATATAACTTATGATTTACATAACAGTGACTTTGTGGGAAATGTTGAAACTGAGCATGAAAGAATGTTTACAGAGCAAGGAATACCAACTAAATTTTTAATTGCAAAAAAATGAAAGAATAAAAAATAAAGGGCTCTATTAAAAGCCCTTTATTTTTATATAATTTTAGTAATTAGTTCAACAGTGTTTAAGAATGTTTCAACTTCATTTATGGAATTATATAATCCAAAGCTTGCTCTTACCATTCCTGTTAATTTACAATAGTTATTCCTATATAAATTATTATTTTTTTCATTATGGTAATGTAATAATCTATTTACATAAGGGTGAGCGCAAAAGGCCCCTTGCCTAACAGCTATAGCTCGTAAAGTTGATAAATATTTAGCAGTATCTATATCATAAAGGCCTTCTATATTAAATATTACAATGCCAAGTCTATCAGATATATTATCATTATCACCATAAGTTATTACTTTTTTTATGGATTTTAATCCATCTACAGTCATTTTTAATAACTTTTTTTCATTTTCTTCTATAGTCTTAAATCCTATTTTTTCTATCTCCTTCATTGCTTGAACTAAAGCTATTGCACCAAAAAAGTTTGGACTGCCAGCTTCATTTTTTTCAGGAGGAGGTAGATAAATTTCAAAATCATCAAAAACTCCTTCTACTGTTCCTCCGCCTTTATAGTCATTATTTAATCTTTCAAAGCTTTCTCTAAGGCCTATAATTGCACCACTACCAAAAGGAGCATAAATTTTATGAGCAGAAAATACTAGAAAATCTATTGCCTCCTGCTTATTTCCAGGATATATATTTAATTTTTTATGAGCAACAATTTGGGCTCCATCTACAATTAATTTTGCATTGTAACTGTGAACTAGTTTAGCGATAAAAGATAAGTTATTAATATAGCCAGTAACATTCGAAGCAGCAGTTAAAGTAACAATTTTTACTTGGCCTTTATATTTTTCTAATAAGTATTCTAGTTCATCGAGTTTTAGTCTGCCATTATTATCTACTTCCACATATTTGACAATACATTTTCCTCTCCAAGGAAGATCATTTGAATGATGTTCCATTCTTGTTGTTATAATGATATCACTTTTATTTTCAATTAAAATATTTGAAAGTCTATTTAGGCCCTCAGTAGTGTTTCCTACAAAAATAACTGTATACTTATCTTTCGGAGCATTAAAAAAATCTAAAATATAATCCCTACATTTATGATATCTATTTGTGCAATATTCTGATTTTTGGCCAGTACCCCTTCCAATGGCTCCATATAATTCACAAGCTTCAGTTATTTCTTTAAGGACACTTTTAAAAACTGGAGTTGTGGCAGCATTATCAAAATTAATAGGAATTATTTCTTTATTATTTAAAATTGGAACTTTCTTATCTAGTCCAATAAATAAACTTCTTAAAGGATTATCATTAGAATCATACATAGCATTACCTCCCGTATATTCTATATTTTATTCATTTGACAATAGGTTGGTGCTATTAACCTATTTTAGAAAGTTCCAATATTTAAGGAAACATATATAATATGGGACATATACATATATTAGATTATTTTTTTGGAGGAAATAAATGGAGAATTCAGAAGTTAAACATACAGCTGAAAATGATGACCTAAAATTTATACCTATGGATACAAGTTCAAATTTATTATGTAGCAATGCAATGGGGCAAACGATACAAAATTTAACTGATACAGGTTTAAATGGAATTACAAATAATTTTTTATATGATTTTGCAACCCCAATAAATAATGTCAAAGAAGATGAAAATTTTTATGCTGATATTGATTATATTCCAGAAGTGGATACTGAATATCCAATAGAAATTTATGCAGACGAATCTTATCTTAGTTGTCAAATTCCTCAAAATGAACCAAGACATATGAAGGTATTAAGGGAATTTGATTTATTTATTGAAGATTTTAAAGATATAAGGGGAAAGAAATCTGATGTAGAAAAAATATTTAAGAAAATCGAAGAGACAGATGAAGCTGTAATAAAAATATTAAAATTATATAACATACCATATCCAATTGCAGCTTTATTAGTTAAGAAAATAATAAGTTTAACTTTAAAATATAAAGACTAAAGATAGTATGTCTGATAGTTAATAATAAATGAAAAGAAAATATAAAAACGCCTATTTTTTAGGCGTTTTTATTTTGAATTAAAAAATTAGCTAAATTGTTTATTGATAATTCTTTTTGGAGACTAGGCCACAAAAACATGACTTATTGGTATAATACATATTCCAAGAAATAAGGAAATTGCGTAAAGTTTATTGTATCCATAGGATTTTGCAGTAGGAATAAGTTCCATAAAAGAAATGTATAACATTATTCCTGCTACCAATAAGAAGGTTAATGATAAAATAGTTTCATTTATGTAAGGTTTTAAAAATAAGAAGGCTGCAAGAGCTCCAAGGGGTTCAGCAATTCCAGATAAAAAACAGTATTTAAAGGCTTTATACTTGCTCTTAGTTGAATAATAAATTGGTAAAGATATAGAAATACCTTCAGGAATATTATGTAGGGAAATTGCTAATGCTACAGATATTCCTAAAGAAAGATTTTCATAACCGGAAATAAAGGTTGCTACTCCTTCAGGGAAGTTATGAATCATAAGTCCAAGCATTGAGATTAAACCAACTCTAAATAAATTTTTTGAAGAATTTCTTTGATTTTTTACTATACTATTTTTATCAAGAAGTTTATCTATTAATGCTGTAATTAAAGCGCCAGAAATTAAAAAAGTTATAGAATAGAATATTCCAATAAGGTTTCCATAATTTTTGCAGAGATTATCCATAGAAGACATAAATAGGTCGATAAAGGAAACTGTCATCATTACTCCGGCTGAGAAAGCTAGGGAAAATGTAATTAATTTATTCTTATTAAAATTAGCAAAGAAGACTACAAAAGCGCCTAAGATTGTTGATAGTCCTGCTAATAATGAAAGAGTTAAAGGAATTATTGTATTATTTTCAAACATAAATTACCTCGCTTAAATATTAACTCATTATAAATTATATTAATTTAGGAAATATCTATGAATAATAATAAAAATAATTATTTTATTAAAAGTATTTACAAGGTGTAAATATAATATTATACTAATGTATATACACTTTAGGAGGGGTAAAATGCATAGCACTAAAATTAAACAAATGGTACTAGCTGCACTATTGGTGGCATTATCACTTATTATTCCTATTTCTTTTGGATTTTTAAAAATAATAGTTGGACCTTTTACAGCTACTTTAGCATCTCATGTTCCTTTATTTATTGCAATGTTAATTTCGCCCAAAGTAGCTGCAATAGTTGGTCTAGGTTCAACAATAGGATTTTTTATAACATCAGCACCTGTAGTTGCCCTTAGAGCAGCGACTCACATTATTGTTGGCTATATTGGAGGAAAAATATTTAGAAAGAATGAAAATTATAAAGGAGCTATAGCTGTAACTGCACCTATTCATGGTGTTTTAGAAGGACTAGCTATAATACCTTTTGGAATTGATTCTTATACGATTGTTTTAATTACTATAGTAGGAACAATGGTTCATCATTTTATTGATGCTTTTCTAGCATATTTAGTAGCAAAGTCATTAAATAAGGCTCAAGGAAAAGATACTATTTCTCTTTTGAATGAAAAAAGAGCAGCATAAGAATAAATAGTAATAGGAAAGGACTGTTAATAGATATAGCAGTCTTTTTTATTTTAAATTTTTGAGTTATTGTTTTTAGATAATATTCAATAAATAGATATTAAAATAATGTATAATATAAAATAAATAGAATGTAGATTTTCAGTAATCTGAAAATCTTCTTAAACTAAAAATTGAAATCTGAAAAAATGGGGGGATTAAATGAAAATATTTCATATGGGGGACTGGCATATAGGAAAGCTTGTAAATGGCTTTTATATGACAGAAGATCAAGAATATATTTTAGAAGAATTATTTAAAGCAATAGATGAAGAAAAGCCAGATGTATTAGTAATAGCAGGCGATTTATATGATAGATCAATACCACCTGTACAAGCGGTTGAGTTACTAAATAAAACTTTTGAAAAAATAGTGATAGATCTAAAAACACCTGTAATAGCTATAGCAGGTAATCATGATAGTAATGAAAGGTTAGATTTTGGAAGTTCACTATTAAGACGAAGCGGATTATATATTATAGGAAATTTAAAAAGAAATATCGAAAAAATTGTTTTAGAAGATGAATTTGGAAAGGTGAATTTTTATCCAATTCCTTTTGCAGATCTTCCTATTGTAAGGGACTTATATGAAGATGAAAATATAAGAACACCAAATGATGCAATGAAAAAAATTATAGATGAAATAAATAAAGATATAGAAGAAAAAGAGAGAAATGTTGCTATTGCCCATGGATATGTAACCAAAATAAGAGATGGTAATTTTGAGGAGTTAATTGAATCGGATTCAGAAAAGCCTATTTCTATAGGGGGAACTGATTTTATTGATGTAAAGCTCTTTGAAAAGTTTAATTATACAGCTCTTGGTCATTTGCACGGTCCACAAAAAGTAGGAAACGAAAATATAAGATATTCAGGCTCTTTAATGAAATATTCTTTTTCAGAAGTAAATCAAAAAAAGGGAATAAATATAGTTAATTTAGATTCAGAGGGAAATATTGATGTAAGTTTTTATAAATTGATACCTAAAAGAGATTTTAGAATAATAGAAGGTTATCTTGATGATATAATAAATAATTCTATAAATGATAATTTAAGCAAGGAAGATTATATAAAGATAATATTAAAGGATAAAGGTGAAATTTTAGATCCAATGGCAAAGCTTAGAACTGTTTATCCAAATGTAATGGAGTTAATAAGGGAAGAGAAACTTAATAAGCAGGGGTCAGAAAGGAAAATAGCTGATATAAAGGAAAAATCCACTATAACTTTGTTTAAGGATTTTTATAGAGATATAGTTGGTGAAGAATGCAGCAGTGAAGAACTAGAGATTATTACAAATGTAATGGATAAGGCTAAGGAGGAAGAAGATTAATATGAAGATTAAAAAGTTAGTAATATCAGCTTTTGGACCTTATGCGGAAAGACAAGAATTAAATTTTGAAGAAAATCTGAAAGATAAAAATATATTTGTAATAACGGGAAATACAGGAGCTGGAAAGACAACAATTTTCGATGCTATTAATTTTGCTCTTTTTGGGGAAGCAAGCGGAAGCGAAAGGGATGGTAAAAATTTAAGAAGTGATTTTGCTTCACCAGAAACTAAGACAGAAGTTGAGCTATGGTTTTCAATGAGAAATAAAGATTATTATGTAAAAAGATCTCCCCAATATTATAGAAAAAAACAAAGAGGAGAGGGATTTACGGAAAGCAAGGCTTCTGCAGAGTTAAAGTATAAAGACAAAATTATAACAGGATATAAGGAAGTTACTAGAGGGATTGAAGAGATTTTAGGAATTAATTCTGAACAATTTAAGCAATTAGTTATGATTCCTCAAGGAGAATTTAAGAAATTATTAAATTCTGATAGTGATAAGAAAGAAGAGATATTTAGAAAGATATTTGGAACAAAAATATTTTCAGATATTCAACAGAATATAAAAAATGAAGTAAATGAATTAAAAAGAAATATTGAGCTTATTCAAAGGGATAGGGAAAATAATATTAAAGCTTTTATAATTAATGATGAAAATATAAATTTAAAAGAATTAGTAGCTGCAAAGGACATGAATATAGGGCAAATAATAAAAGCTTTTGAGGAAGAAATAACATTTGATAAAGAGAAACTTTTAACCTTAAAGTTTGAAATAGATAAAATTCAAGAGAAAATAGAAATTTTATCTAAAGAATTAGTAATAATAAATGAAAATAATAAAAAATTAGAAAAAAAGGATTCAATAAAATTAGAATTTGAAAAATTAGCATCTCTAAAAGAAAATTATAAGGAAAAGGCCCTTATTCTTGAAAAAGCAAAAAAGGCATTAAAACTAGAACTTTATGAAAAAGATTATAGATATAAAAAATCTTTAAATGATGAAGTTAATTTTAAATTAATAGAGTCAATTAAAGACATAGAAAAGTACCTAAAAGAGTATGACTTAGCCTATAAAAGATTACAGGAAGAAAAAAGTAAAGAAGAAGAAAGAAATAATTTATTAACTAAATTAAATGAAATAAATAAATTAAAAGAAAAGACTTTAAAATATGAAGAAAATAAGTTGAAAGTAAATAAATTAAAGACTGTTCTGATAACTCTAGAAAAAGATATTAATAGTATTAATATGGATATAAGAAATAATAGTGATTTAGTAAGTAAATTAACAATAGAGTTAGAAAATATAAGCAGTTTGAAGAGTAAAAAGAATGAATTAGAAATAAAGGCTGTTAATTTAAATAAGAAAACAGAAGATCTAAATAAATTATTGGATTCTTTAGAAAATTATAAGAGGGAAAGTAATAAACATTCAAGATTAGCCCATATTTATGAAGAGGCAGATAGGACTTATAAAAATGCAAAGAATGATTATGAAAGCTTAGAAGAGGCCTTTAGAAGAAATCAAGCAGGAATACTTGCAAAGAATTTGAAAGAGGGAGAACCATGTCCAGTATGCGGTTCAAAACATCACCCGAGCCCAGCAGTATTAAATAGTCAAATTATAGATGAGGCATTGGTAAAAGAGGCAAAAGCTAAAGTAGACAACTTGTATGAGAATAGGGAAAAATATTATAGGGATTTATCGAAATCAAATGCTAATTTAGAATCAAATAAAGAGGAAATAATTCTTCCTTTATTAGTGAAAATATTTAATAAAAAGGATTTTGAAGATTTATATTTTGAAATAAATAGAGTATCAGAATTAATTAATGAAAATAATTTAGAACTGACAAATATTAAAAAAGAAATAGAAAAAATAAGTAAGTTTGTTGATACGGAAGAAGAAAAGATTAAGGAAAAGAAAGATAAAGAAGAGAGAATTGAGAAATTAAGAAATAATCTAGAGGAGAAAAATAAAGAATTATTATTTTATAAAGAAAATCTAAAAATAGAAGAGACCAACTTAAAAAATATAGTAGAAGAATTTAATGGAGAAGTTAAAACTTTTAATGAACTTGAAAGTATAAGAAAAGAAACTAATTTTAAATTAGAAGAATTAAAAAGAAATTATGAAAAAGCAGAAATAGAATATAATTTAGTAAAATCTAATTTAGATAAGGAAAATGGAAATAAGCGATCTTTAGAAATAAGATTAAGAGAAACAAAAAAAGAATTAGAACTATCAATTGAAATATTTAAGGAAAAGACCTTGGCCTTAGGTTTTAAAGATGGTCGTGATTATAAAAATAGCCAGCTTAAAGAATCTGAAATAGAAGCTTTAGAAAAGGAAATTAATAACTATAATAATAATTTTACTAATACAGAGAAAATGTTAATTGAGATAACTAAGGAATGCGAAGGTCTTGTTAAAAGAGATGTTAAGGAATTAGAATTAAAAATTGAAAATTATAAAGATGAAAAGCTAAAGCTACAGGATAATGAAAAAAAACTATATTCTAAGATTGAGCAAAATACAAGGCTGTTAGATAAGATTAAAAAAAATAATGAGTTGATTGAAAAAGATGAAAAGAAATATAGTACTATAGGAAGGCTTTCAAAGATAATTAATGGTGATAACAATAGAAAAATAAGTTTTGAAAGGTATGTTTTAGCCTCTTATTTTGAGGATATAATCACAGCAGCTAATTTAAGGCTTTCTAGAATGAGCTGTAACAGATTTGAACTTTTAAGAAAAGAGGAACTTGGAGATAAGAGAAAAGGACAAGGTTTAGATTTAGAAGTATTTGATAATTATACAGGGAAAGCTAGGGATGTAAAAACTTTATCAGGTGGAGAAGCATTTAAAGCCTCCCTATCAATGGCTTTAGGCTTGGCAGATGTTGTGCAGGCTTATTCAGGAGGAATACAGTTGGATACTATTTTTGTTGATGAAGGTTTTGGAACTTTAGATTCTGAATCTTTAGATAATGCCATAGAATGTTTAGTTGAGCTTCAAAATGATGGCAGAGTAGTAGGAATAATATCTCACGTACAAGAATTAAAGGATAGAATTGATTCTAAAATAGTTATTACTTCTACTAATAAGGGAAGTAGGGCACAATTTAATTAGAGAGTATAATTTTTTTAATAAGCTGTTTTGTAAGAAGATTATGAAACAGCTTATTTTCTTTTAAATTTTATAAGGTAGAAAATTATTTAAAAAAATAAAAAATATTTATTTCTGTAACTTCTGTTACCGATTATTCTTAAAAAACTGGTTATAATGAGTATGTCAAATGAACATTTAAGAAATTATTTATTTTAAATATATTTAAGGAGGCTATTTTAATGGAAAATAAAATGTTTTGTTTCCAATGTCAAGAAACAGCAGGATGTACAGGCTGTACAAAGTTTGGAGTATGTGGAAAGTCACCAGACCTTGCTAGAATGCAAGATTTATTAGTATATGTAACAAAGGGATTATCAGAAGTAACAACTAGATTAAGAAAAGAAGGTAAAAAGGTTTCAACTGAAGTTAATCACTATATAACAATAAACCTATTTACAACTATAACTAATGCTAACTTCGATGATGAAGTGTTCTATGATAGAGTAAGAAGAGTATTAGAAATAAAAGAAGAATTATTAAATCAATTATCAAATAAAGAAGGTTTATCTGAAGCTGCATTATGGACTGCTTCTACAAGGGAAGAATATGATGCTAAATCAACACAAGTTGGTGTATTAGCAACTAAAGATGAAGATATAAGAAGTCTAAGAGAACTTATAACTTATGGATTAAAAGGTTTGGCTGCATATATGAAGCATGCTAATGAATTAAGCTATGATAATGAAGAAATAAGTGCATTTATGCAAGAAACATTAGCTAAGTTATTAGATGATAGCTTAACAGTAGATGAATTAGTTGCTTTAACTTTAGAAACTGGTAAAGTTGGAGTAGAGGGAATGGCTCTATTAGATGCAGCTAATACTGGAACTTATGGAAATCCAGAAATAACAAAAGTTAATATAGGTGTTAGAAATAACCCAGGTATCTTAGTTTCAGGTCACGACTTAAAAGATTTAGAGCAATTATTAGAACAAACAAAGGGAACAGGAGTAGATGTTTATACTCACTCAGAAATGTTACCAGCTCACTATTATCCAGCATTTAAGAAATATGATCATTTTGTAGGAAACTATGGAAATGCATGGTGGAAGCAAAAAGAAGAATTTGAAAGCTTCAATGGACCAATTTTAATGACAACAAACTGTATAGTACCACCAAAGGATAGCTATAAGCATAGAGTATTTACAACTGGTGCTGCTGGTTTCCCAGGATGCAAGCATATACCAGGAGTAGATGGAGAAAAGAAAGATTTCTCAGAAATAATTGAACTTGCTAAAACATGTAAGGCTCCAACAGAAATAGAAAGAGGAGAAATTATTGGTGGATTTGCTCACAATCAAGTATTTGCTCTTGCTGATAAAATAGTAGAAGCTGTTAAGTCAGGAGCTATTAAGAAGTTCTTTGTAATGGCTGGATGCGATGGTAGAGCTAAGTCAAGAAATTACTATACAGAATTTGCTAAAGCTTTACCAAAAGATACAGTTATATTAACTGCAGGTTGTGCAAAATACAAGTACAATAAATTAGAGTTAGGAGATATTGGTGGAATTCCAAGAGTTTTAGATGCAGGACAATGTAATGATTCATACTCTTTAGCATTAATTGCATTAAAACTTAAAGAAGTATTTGGATTAGAAGATATTAATGAATTACCATTGGCCTTTAATATAGCATGGTATGAACAAAAAGCTGTTATAGTATTATTATCATTATTATATTTAGGAGTTAAGAATATTCACTTAGGACCAACTCTACCAGCATTCCTTTCACCAAATGTTGCAAAAGTACTTGTTGAAAACTTTGGTATCGGCGGAATAACAAACGTAGAAGATGACTTAAAGATGTTCTTAGGTTAATAGAAAATATAGAAAAGACTGCCCAAATGGGTAGTCTTTTTATATTTTCTTAAAGAAGAATAATAAAAGTCTCTTGAAGACAATATAAATAAAGATTAAAATAATATGTAATATAAATTCTATAAAAATTTTTATAGTCTTACTATTAAAATAAGTTTTTGAAAGGAAAAGTTATGATAAAAACATTACAAAGGGCTAGATTTTTTAAGGATATAAAAGATGAAGAAATACAAAAAATTTTGGATGAGGAAGTATATCTTGTAAAATCCTATAAAAAGGGACAGATTATTGCTAATCAAGGTGAAGCGTGCAATAGTTTATCTATAATAATAGAGGGAAAAGCAGTTGTACAAAATGTATATGAAAATGGAAAGGTATTGACTTTAGCAAACCTTAATGAAGGTGATGCCTTTGCTGAGGCAGTAATTTTTGTTAAAGAAGCAATCTATCCTTCTACTGTAATGGCTATTGAAAATTGTAAGATAATATTTTTTCCTAAGAAAACTATTTTAAATATTATGAAGAAAAATACTAAATTTACAGAGAACTTTTTGGGCCTATTGTCTCAAAAATTAGTAAATCTGAATAAAAAAATAAAGCTGATAGAATTAGATACAATAAGAAGAAAAATATGTAAGCTGTTGTTAGACAATTATAAAGCAAAGAATTCTTTAGTATTAAAAATAAAATCAAAGAAGGAATTGGCAGAAGAGATGGGAGTAACCCGTCCATCTCTTTCAAGAGAATTAATTAATATGAAAAATAGTGGGTTAATTGATTTTAATTTAAAAGAAATTAAAATATTAGATTTAGAAAAATTGGAAAATGAATTCTTTGATTAATATAAAATTTGTTTCATAAAATTTATGAAGCGAATTTTTCTTTATTTTTAAGGGGCTTTTCTTTTAATAAATTAAGCTTTTATTTGACAATTATATAGAGGAATAATAAAATAAGTAGTAAAAATTTAGCAGGTTAAATTGTTAAATTATAAATTGAAAGGAGATAATAATGAAAGCAATACTAACAGTAATAGGAAGAGATAAGGTAGGCATAATTGCTGGAATTAGCAGTGAATTAGTTAAGTTTAATATTAATATTTTAGATGTAAATCAAACTATAATGAAGGAATATTTTACTATGATAATGATGCTTGATTTTGAAAATTCTGATAGTAATTTTGATATAGTTAAAGAAGGTTTGATTACAAAGGGAAAAGAATTAGGGGTAGATGTTAAAATTCAAAGAGAAGAAATATTTAACTCAATGCATAGTTTATAATAAAGGTTTGGAGGATTAATATGAATACTAATAATATTTTAGAAACAATAAAAATGATAGAAGAAGAGAATTTAGATATAAGAACTATCACAATGGGAATTTCTTTATTAGACTGCATTGATTCAGATGGAGATAAAGCTAGGGAGAAGATATATAATAAAATAACTAGATCAGCAAAAGAACTAGTAAGAGTAGGCAGGGAAATAGAAAATGAATTTGGGATACCTATAGTTAATAAGAGAGTTTCAGTAACCCCAATTTCAATTGTAGCAGGAGCTACTAATGAAGAAAATTATGTTAAATTTGCTGAAATATTAGATAGGGCAGCAGATCATTTAGGAATAGATTTTATAGGTGGATTTTCTGCTTTAGTTCAAAAAGGATATACAAAGGGAGATAAAATATTAATTAATTCAATTCCAGAGGCTCTTTCAAAAACTAAAAAGGTTTGCTCTTCTGTAAATATTGGTTCTACAAGAACAGGGATAAATATGGATGCAGTAAAAGAAATGGGAGAAATAATAAAAACTACAGCTGAATTAACAAAGGAAAGTAAGGGCTTTGGCTGTGCTAAGTTAGTTGTATTTTGTAATGCAGTAGAAGATAATCCCTTTATGGCAGGTGCCTTTCACGGGGTTGGAGAAGCTGATAAGATTATAAATGTTGGGGTAAGTGGACCTGGAGTTGTTCAAAGGGCATTACAAAAGGTAAAGGGAGAACCTTTTGATGTAGTTGCTGAAACAATAAAGAAAACTGCTTTTAAAATTACTAGAATGGGGCAATTAGTTGCTAAGGAGGCATCAAAGAGGCTTAATGTTCTTTTTGGGATTGTAGATTTATCATTAGCACCAACGCCAGCTATTGGGGATTCTGTAGCTCATATCCTTGAAGAAATGGGATTAGAAACAGTAGGAACTCATGGAACAACTGCAGCTTTAGCTTTATTAAATGATGCAGTTAAAAAAGGTGGAATTATGGCTTGCAGTCATGTTGGAGGATTAAGCGGAGCTTTTATTCCAGTATCTGAAGATGCAGGTATGATAGATGCAGTATTAAAGGGAGCATTAAATTTAGAAAAATTAGAAGCAATGACTGCTATTTGTTCAGTTGGATTAGATATGATTGCAGTGCCAGGAGATACATCAGCAGAAACTATTGCGGCAATGATAGCAGACGAGGCGGCTATTGGAATGATAAACAATAAAACAACAGCTGTAAGAATAATACCAGCGCCAGGCTGTAAAGTTGGAGATATGGTTGAATTCGGGGGATTGCTTGGAAGAGCTCCGGTAATGAAGGTTAATGAAAATTCATCTGAATTATTTATTCAAAGAGGGGGAAGAATACCAGCTCCTGTACATTCATTTAAAAATTAATAAAAATGTATTTATTAAATAATTAATAATTAATAATTAATATTAGTTAATATATCCATTTTTAAATTAAGATTGTCTGTAAAAAAGCTTTGTGGTAAAGTATTAGTAGGTATGCAAAAAAAATATTGCTATATTGGAGGAAGAGATATGGTGGAAAGAATTAGAGAGAATGTCTATTGGGTTGGAGTTAAGGATCCTGGCTTAAGAGTATTTGACATAATAATGGAAACAAAAAAGGGAACTACTTATAATTCATATCTAATAGATGATGAAAAAATTGCTGTAATAGATAGTGTAAAAACTGGTTTTTCTGAAGAGTTTCTAAAAAATATTACATCTATTATAGGAGAAAGAGAAGTAGATTACATTATTGTTCAACATACAGAATTAGATCATAGTGGATCCTTAATAAAATTAATTGAAAAATATCCTAAGGCAAAGGTTGTTGGGACAAGAGCGGCATTAAATTATTTAAAGAATATTTTAAATGGGGATTTTAACGGTGAAGAGGCAAAAAATGAAATAAGTTTAGGAAAAACAAGTCTTAAATTTATACAAGCACCAAATTTACATTGGCCAGATACAATGTTTACTTATGTAGAAGAAAGAAATATTTTATTTACTTGTGATTTTACTGGTTCTCATTACTGTCCTGAAGGATCAATTACTGGAAGCTTAAATGATGAATATTTTGTAGAAATGAAATATTATTTTGATTGTATAATGGGACCATTTAAAAAATTTGTATTAATGGCATTAAATAAAATAGCAGGTTTAAATTTTGATATAATTGCTCCAAGTCATGGTCCAGTACATATGAATAATCTTGATGATATTCTTAACTTATATAAAGAATGGGCTGCTGAAGAAAAAGTTGATGATAAAAAAGTAGAAATATTCTATATTTCAGCTTATGGAAACACAGAATTTATGGCTAAATTTTTAAAAGATAAGTTAATAGAAAAAGGATTTAAGGCAGATGTAACAGAAATAACAGAAGTACCTTTAGGAGAAAGTATTAAAAAGATAGAAGCTGCTAAAGGAATTATGATTGGTTCACCAACAATAAATCAAGATGCAGTAAAGCCATCTTGGGATTTGCTATCATTAATCTGTCCAGTTACTAATAGAGGAAAAGCAGCATTAGCTTTTGGATCATATGGATGGTCAGGGGAAGGCGTAAAAATGCTTACATCAAGGCTAAAAGACTTAAAATTTAAAACTGTAGATCCAGGTCTATCATTCTGTTTTGTTCCTTCAGAAGAAGAATTAAAAAAAGCAGAAGAAATTGTAGATAAGTTTATTGAATTAATGTAATTAAGTGTGAAGCGAATTAATGAAAAATGTAAAGTGAAGAAGCTATAAATCTTTACTTTACATTCTTTTATAAATAAGGTGCTTTGCACTTTTTTATTTTGTAAAAAATTAAATAATAATTCTTTTTGATGAAAAAATATTCCCTAAATTCCCCCTTCAGAATATTTATATATTAAACAATAAAAAGGAGGGAACTGCTTCTTAATAATTGCTAAGGCAAATTATAAAGTGGGAATTTATGAAAAAAGAATTGAAGATAAATGAAGTGAAATATAATTTTAATTTAGATTATACTGAAAATGATGCTTCTAAAAATATTAATTTATTTGATGCTGAGTTTACAAAGATAAGCAGAGCTCTTAATATTGATAAGGAAGGTTACAATCTTTATTTAATAGATACATTCTCAAAAGAGAAGATAAATAAACTAAAGAAATATATAGAGGAACAGTACAAATATCTTGAACCTCCAAAGGATATTTGTTATGTCATTTATGAGGATTCAAAAAAACCAGAAGCACTATTTGTTAAGAATGGTAATGGTAAAAAGTTAATAAGAGCTGTTGAAGAAATAAAAAATCGTTATATAGAAATAGTAGAAGATTTCTATAATTCATCATCTGATAATAGAAAAGAAGATTTAATAGATGAAATTCAAAATAAAAGAAGTAATTATATTAACGAATTAATAGAAAGTGCAAGATTAGAAAATTTTGAAGTGAAATTTACCAATAGGGGATTTGCCTTTATTCCTCTAGTAGATGGCAAAATAATTACAGAGAAACAATATGATGATTTAAGTAATACAAGAAAAGAAGAAATAGTGGTAAAAGCAAATAAATTAAAGAAAAAAGCCGAACACATCTTATTAAAATTAAAAGAAATTGAAGCTATATCCATGAAAAAATTAAAGGAACTATATACTGATTATATATCAAATCAGATGGAAGTATATAAAGATGAAGCATTGTTGGAATTTATTGATGATGATAATGCTTATGAGTTTTTAGAAAGGCTTTTTTTAGTTATAGAAAGGAAAATTATTGATTGTTACAATATTGATGTGGATGAAGATGAGGAGGAGTTATATAAGATAATTCATAAAAATTATATTCATTTGCTTGTTGATAATAGTTTAGTATTAAATCCACCTGTAATATATGAAGAAGATCCAAGTGTTAATAATCTTATAGGTTTTATTGAGTATGAAAATAATAATGGGATATATTCAACAGATATTTCACTCATAAATTCAGGAAGTATTTTAAGAGCAAATAGTGGATGTTTAATAATTAGGATGAATTCTTTAGTTAACAATTATAATGCATACTTTCAGCTTAAAAAAGCATTATTAACTAGTAAAGTCAATTTTGATGTTTCAAAATCCTATGTAGAACTAATTTCAATTAATAGTTTGAAACCTGAACCTATTCCTATAAAGCTAAAGGTCATTTTGATAGGAGATCAAGAAACTTATGATATTTTATATAATTTAGATGAAGATTTTAGAAGATTATTTCCTTTGAGAGCTGAATTTAAGTCTATAATTGAATTAAATAAAGAAACACAGGAATATATAATAACTTTAGCAAATAAGGTAGTTAAGGAAAATTCTTTAAACATTCTTTCAAAAGAGGCATTAAGTGAAGTTATAAAGTATTTAGCTAGAAGAGCCAATAATAGGAGAAAGATAAATATTGAAGAAAGGGAAATAGAGAAATTAATTTTACTAGCTAATGATAGAGCTAAAAATAGAAAAGCAGCAATGATTGAAAGAAAAGATATAATAGAAACTGTTTATGAAAGGGAGTTAATAGAGGAAGAATATGATAAATTGTTTAAGGAAAATAAAATATTAATTTCAGTAAAGGAAGAAAAAGTTGGGGTAATTAATGCACTTGCTGTTATAGATACTGGTTATTACTCTTTTGGAAAACCAATGAGAATAACCTGTGTTGCTCAAAGCGGTAATGGTAGGATAATAGATATACAAAAAGAAAATAAATTAAGCGGTAAAATTCATGAAAAGTCAGTTAGTATATTAAAGGGCCTATTAAATAATTTAATTAGTCCTTATGAGGAATTACCGGTAGATTTTTATTTAAGTTTTGAACAAACTTACGGGTTAATAGATGGAGATAGTGCATCAATTGCAGAAGTTATCTGCATATTATCAGCTTTAAGCAAAAGACCTATAAAACAGAATATAGCAGTTACAGGTTCTGTTAATCAGTTAGGAGAAGTTCAGCCTATTGGTGGAGTAAATGAAAAAATAGAAGGATTTTTTAGAATGTGCAAATATATTGATACAGTACAGGACAAAGGTGTGCTAATACCAGATTTGAATAAGGATGATTTGATATTAGATCCAGAAATTGAGAATGCAGTCGAAAAGGGAGAGTTCCATATTTATGTAATGAATACCTTAGAAGATGCTATAGAAACACTGATTCTTAATGATGGAGAAACTTTAGAAGAGTTTTATAAAAAGATAAAATTTGAAATTGACAGATATAAGAGGGTAAAAGAAGACAAGCTAAATATATAACAGAAAGATCGCGAGCAATCTTTATAAGTAGTAATTGAGAGAGGACAATGGGCAATTTAGATTATTTGCAAGCTCTAAACAAGCTTGCAATTTTTTTATAGCAAATTAAATTTTAGTTTGTATTTTAAGTTACTTAAACAATTAATCACATAAATTACATAAAAATGGAATAAATTATTTGACTAAGCATAAAATAATATGTTAGAATTATGGAAAAAGAAGGTAATAAAATGAGGGAGGTGTAAGCTCTAGGTAGTATAAACTTAGGGCAGCTTATATGTATCTTAAGTTTGATAAATGTGAAGATAAATTGATTGTTACCTTAATGGGGGAACTTGATCATCACAGTGCTGAAGAGGTACGAGTAAAGATAGATGATAGAATAGATAGGGATAACATAAAGAAAGTTATTTTAAATTTTAAGGGAGTAACTTTTATGGATAGTTCTGGAATTGGGGTAGTTATAGGAAGATATAAAAAAATGCAGAATAGAAATGGTAAGATATGCGTTACAGAAATAAATAAGAGTGTTGGCAAAGTTTTTGAATTATCAGGTATGTATAAAATAATTAATATGCATAAAAGCTTAGATGAAGCGATTAAGAGTATGTAATGGAGGGGTTTAAATATGGTAGATAATAGAGTTTGTATAGAATTAATGAGTAAATCCCAAAATGAGGGGTTTGCAAGGGTTGCAATTGCAGCATTTGTATCCCAATTAGACCCTACAATTGAGGAATTATCAGATGTAAAGACAGCAGTATCAGAAGCTGTAACAAATTCTATAATTCATGGTTATGAAAATAGAAAAGAGGACATAATTAGAATAGAGGCTACTATAAGCGGAAATGAAGTTACCATAATAGTAGAAGATTTTGGAGTGGGAATAAAAGATGTAAAAAAGGCTATGGAACCACTTTATACTTCTAAACCTGAGTTAGAAAGATCTGGCATGGGCTTTACTGTTATGGAAACATTCATGGATAGTTTAGAAGTAGTAAGCGAAGAAGGTAAAGGGACAAAAGTAATTATGAAGAAGAAATTTAACTCAGTAAGTTAGGTGAAGTATATGGAAAACGGAATTATGAGGAAAGAGGCGTACAATTATGATGATAATTCAAAATTGATACCCTTAGCAAAAGCTGGCGATCAGGAAGCTATGAATAAAGTAATAGAAATGAATCTTCCTTTAGTAGCATCAATAAGCAAAAAGTTTCTTAATCGTGGATATGATTATGAAGATATTTTTCAAATAGGTTCTATCGGCCTAGTAAAGGCTATAAATAATTTTGAAGGAAGTTTCAATGTTAAGTTTTCAACTTATGCTGTACCAATGATAGTAGGTGAAATAAAAAGATTCATCAGAGATGATGGAATAATTAAAGTGAGCAGAAATGTTAAGACTTTAGCAAGAAAGCTTCATTTTGATAAAGAAAAATTAACAAAGAAATTAAATAGGGAGCCTACAATTGAAGAATTGTCAAAATTCTCTGGAATAGATAAAGACGAAATATTATTTGCATTAGATTCTGTAAACAATATGCAATATTTATATGATACTATTCATCAAGACGATGGAGCGCCAGTTCTTTTAATTGATAAATTAAGTGAAAAAGCTGAAGATGATAGTGAAATGATTAATAAAATTGCCCTTAAAGAAGCATTGAGAAGTTTAGATGAGAAGTCAAGACAAATAATAATGCTTAGATATTTTAAAGATAAAACTCAGGTTCAAGTAGCCAAGATGTTAGGAATAAGTCAGGTACAGGTTTCAAGGATAGAAAAGAAAGTCCTTGGAATAATGAAACAAAAATTAGAAGAATAAACTTAAAAATACAAAAGAAGCAAGGAGAAAATTATGAAAAAAATGAATAGGGAAATGAAATGAAAGTCAATTGAATTATACTAAAATTCAATTGACTATTTATTTGCCAAAAAATATCAGTATTATAAAGTGAAAGATTTGGAATAATAAAATTACACATAATATTTAGAAAGGAAGTATAAAAATGTCTAAAAAGAAAAATATGAGTGAAAATGAAATCATTAAGGACTTTCAGACTATTACAAAAGAAACAGAACCAAAGCCCAAAATAATTAAAAATTGTATTAATGCTTTTTGGGTAGGAGGTTTAATATGTCTGATAGGACAGATAATACATATGCTTCTTATTAATTATGGAGGTTTTGATGAAGAAACGACAAAGATGTTAGTGCCAGCAATAATGGTTTTTTTAGGAGCTGTTTTAACCGGAATTGGAGTTTATGATAAAATTGCATCCTTTGCTGGAGCAGGTACTTTAGTACCAATTACAGGATTTTCAAATTCAGTTGTCTCACCTGCTATGGAATTCAAAAAGGAAGGTTTTATATTTGGTGTTGCAGCTAAGATGTTCATTATAGCAGGACCGGTATTAGTTTATGGAATAGGAAGTTCAGTAGTAGTAGGAATAATATATTATTTATCTCAGAGATTTTAGGAAAGGGGATTAGAAATGAATAGTAATACAAAAAGATTAGGCGTGCAAACTGTTAGAATGCAAAATCCTCCTAAAATTATTACTACATATTCAATGGTAGGGCCTAAGGAAGGGGAAGGACCTTTAGGTCAATATTTCCACGAGGTTGTAAAAGATGATACTTTAGGCAAAGAGAGCTATGAGAAGGCTGAAAGTGAATTGTTTTATCAAACAGTAATTAAGGCAATAGAAAGTGCAAATTTGAAACAAGAAGACATAAATTATATTTTTGCAGGAGATTTATTAAATCAATTAACTTCTACTTGCTTTGCAGCAAGAAATATTAATATACCATTTTTTGGATTGTTTGGGGCGTGCTCTACTATGACAGAATCATTAAGTCTAGCAGCCATGATGATAGATGGAGGCTTTGCAGATTATACTATAGCAGCAACCGTATCCCATTTTAGTTCTTCAGAAAGACAATTTAGATTCCCATTAGAATATGGTTCTGTAAGGCGTCCTACATCGCAATGGACTGTAACTGGAGCAGGAGCAATGATTTTGGGGAAAGAAGGAAATTTTCCGGAGGTAACATATGTAACTACAGGTTTAGTAAAAGATTATGGAATTAAAGATTCAAATAATATGGGAGCTGCAATGGCGCCAGCTGCAGTTGATACAATAGTAAAGCATTTAGAAGATACAGAAAGAGGAGAAAAATATTATGATGCCATTGTAACAGGAGATTTAGGAAAAGTAGGGAAAGAAATAACTTTACAACTATTAGAAAAGCAAGGTTATAATATTAGAGATATTTATTATGATTGTGGAGATTTAATATTTGATGATGAAAAACAAGGAACAAATTCAGGCGGTAGTGGATGCGGATGTTCAGCCAGCGTAGCTTGTTCATATTTTTATGGAAAATTAATGAATAAGGAAATTAAAAAGATACTTCTAATTTCAACAGGAGCACTAATGAGTCCAACTTCTACCCAACAAGGAGAAAGTATTCCTGGAATTGCTCATGCTGTTGCAATTGAATTTAATAGTAATGGAGGTGAAAAATAATGGAGTATTTAAGTGCCTTTATAGTCGGTGGGTTAATATGTGTTATAGGGCAGATTATCTTAGATACTACAAAACTTACTCCAGCTAATATATTAGTTACCTTTTTATTAATAGGAGTTGTATTAGGTGCATTTGGAATATATGATAAATTAATAGAAATAGGTGGTGCTGGGGCTTCAGTTCCGTTACCTAGCTTTGGAAATTCCCTAGCTAAGGGGGTTATGAAAGCAGTAGATGAAAAAGGAATAGCAGGAATATTAACAGGTGGAATAGAGGGAACAGCATCAGGCATAACTGCATCAGTATTTTTTGGTTATCTGGTTGCAGTATTTTTTAATCCAAAGACAAAATCTTGATAAAATATTAAATATAAAATTAATAACTGAAACATTGAAAATATAAATTAATCTTTTTAATTTTCAATGTTTCAGCTTTTTTGTAGAAATTTAATTATAATAATTGTAAAATTAAAATGTATAATTATTTTACGGGGGAGGGGCAGAATGAAAGAATATTATAGTGAAAGCTGGTCTAAAGTAGTTGAAAAATTAGAAAGTAATATTTATAGCGGATTAAATGAAGAGCAAGTTAATTTAAGAAAAAGTCAATTTGGAGATAATTTTATTAGTTTACCTTATACTAAGACTAACTTACAAATTTTCTTTGATTTATTTAAAGAAAAAAATATATATATTCATATTTTATGTATAATTTTATTTTTATTAAATAAGTTTTATTTATTAGGAATTATTTCATTAATAATTTTATTATTTTATTTAGGATTAAAATTATATAATGAATTTTTGAATAAAAAGGAAATGGAACTTTTGCAACGCTTAAATACTTCCCAAGTTTTAGTACTTAGAAATGGTGTAGAAAGGCTAATAGAAGCAGAAAATTTAGTGAAAGGTGATATTGTTTATTTTAGGAAAAATTCTTTTATTGGTGCAGATGTTAGAATTATAGAGAGTAAAGATTTAAAAGTTGATGAGAGAAATATAACTGGTGACAATTTATTAAAAAATAAATATTCAATTAAAATGGATGAAAAACCTAATTCTATTGGAGAAATAAATAATATAATTTTTAGAGGTTCAGTAATAAAAGAAGGATCAGGTAGTGGAATTGTAATAGAAACTGGTAATAATACTCAATTAGGAAAAGTATTAAGCAGATTAAAAAAATTTAAAAGAAAAAAGGATATTATTATAGATAAAACTTATAATTCTTTATTCAAAGTTCAAATATGTCTAATAATATTACAAATAATCTTAGTTGCAATTTTTCCTGGATCATTATCTAGCAAATTACCCTTAATGGCAAACTCACTTTTTGCCATGATATCTATATTAATACCCTTAGTTATAATATATTATGAAAAGTATATAAAAAATAAACTAATTACTGACTATGGAATAGAGTTAATGAATTTTTCTTCATTAGTTTTATTAAAAGAAATAAAAATATTATTCTTAAAAAAAATTGGTACTATAACTAAAAATGAACTATATGTTGATAAGATTTATACTAATGATCAAATTTATTTAGCAAAGGATGCTGATATTAGCGATATAAATATTAGAAGAATATTAGATATATCAATTCTTTGTAATAATGCTAAATATAATATTGATAATAATTGGTCAAAAGGAGATATATTTGAAGTAGCTTATTTAAGGTATGGAGTTACGAGATCTATATACAAAAATAATTTAGAAGCTAAAAATAAAAGGATTTTTGAAATAGCAAGAGATATAAATAAAAAAATGACTACAACTATAAATAAAAATAGAAATGGCTACAGGGCAAATGTTAGAGGTGAACTTGATGATGTATTAAATGCTTGTACAAGCATTTTATTAAATGGTGTAGAAAAAGAATTAACTTCAGAAGATATAATTAAAATAAAGCTAGTTGCCCTAAATTTTTCAAAAGAAGGACTTATTACTGAAGCTTTTGCATATAGATCATTTAATTATGAACCTTCAGAATCTGAAAATATTGAGAGTAATCTTGTATTTGCAGGAATTATTGCTATGGAAAATCCTATAATAGATACTATCCCTGATGAAATTAATGAACTTAGACAAAAAGGAGTATTACCAATTATATTTACAGATGATAATAAAATGGCAGCCCAGGTATTAGGGAAAAAAATAAACTTAATATCTTCTGAAGAACAAGTAACTTCAGGACAGGAACTTGAATTTTTAAAACAAGAAGAATTTTTAAAAAGAGTTTCCAAGACAAGAATATATTGCCAGTTAACTCAAGAACAGCAGTATAATCTTGTATCTTTATATAATGAGGATGGATATAGTTTTGCAATTGAAGGTGAAACCTTACCAGACGTTTCCTTGATTAATTTATCAAAAATAGGAATATTTAAAGGCAAGGTATCAGAGATATTAAAAAATCTTGGAGATATATATACACATAACAGTTCGATTCAAGCATTTTTGAATATTTTAAGAGAAAGCAAGTATGTTTTTGAAGGAATGGATAGAGGGATTGCAATATATGTAATTACTTTATTATCAGAGATATTATTTTTTAGCTTCAATCAGCTTTTAAATAATAATTATATGATTGAGTACTATTTTATATCTTTTTTTAATGTATTCTTATTAACCCCTATAATATTAATTAATATGATATACGGAAAATATAATACAAACGATAATAAAATAATATTAAGAGGAGTTTTATTTGCAGTATTACCTTTAATTTTGATCTATGTAAAAATAAAAAACGTAGATATTCTTGCATATTGTTTAATTTCTTTAATGTTATTTATTGATACAATAATAAATTGTACTTTTATAAAAAGAGGAGATTATAAGGGATTAAAACTTTTAATGATTTTTATAATGCTATTTATAATAACTGCCGGAATATTAATTTTTATAAAAAATTATAGTTATGCATTAATAGATTTAATAATAGTGTCAGTTCTATTATTTATCTTATTAGTTTCTGAAATAATTATAAGAAAATGGTAATAATTATAATGGGTGATGCCATTTGAATTATAATTATAGAATAAATGTATTATTATATATTTTTTTATCTTTTATATGTGGAACTTATATTTATGTTTTGTTTAATGAAAGCAAATGGCTAGCAACAATTATTGCTAGCTGCTTTTTTATTTTATTAGTACTTTTTAATGGGATAAAATTTTCATTATTAGTTATGATTTTTTTCTTTGTACCAATAATAAATAGTTATAATTATTATAATATCAATTTTAGTAAGGATCAGGAAATAAGGATAGAGAGTACAAAGCTTTATGGAGCAATTGGAAAAATAAAAGGAAGAACTGTATATTTATCTGGAAATATAAAAGAAATTTCGTCTGGTGATAGAATAAAGGTTAAGGGAACTTTTAAAAAGGATATTAATAGAGAAAGGGGAGTATTAGGAAGTTATAAAGTAGAGAGTTATAAGCATTTAAAAAGTGATTTGATTAGTAAAGTTTATAATTTAAGAGAAAAAATATTTTATAATTTAAGATCAAAATTGGGTTATAGAAGGGCAGCTATAATTACTTCAATATCTTTTGGATATACAGAGTACTTAGATAATAGTGATGAAATGGATATGAAAAAACTTGGGATATTACATGCCCTATCAGTTTCAGGGCTACATATGGCAATAGTATATTCAATTATAAAGAGATTTTTTGGAGAAAAAGCTGCTGCAATTTTATCAGTTTTCTATGTTATTTTTACTGGAGCAGCTTTAGCTACTGTTAGATCTTATATAATGATGCTAACAACAAGCTTTGCAATGAGTTTTAAAAGGAACTATAATCCTTTAGCTGGTCTATCTTTAGGGGGAATAATAATTATATTATTCAAGCCCTATAGTATATTTAATATAGGGTTTCAATTAAGTTTTTTAGCAACCTTAGGAATAATATTATTTAATAAGAAAATAAATAAAAAACTTTATAGGATGCCTAAATATATAAGGGAAGGCATATCAATTTGTATTTCTTCACAAATATTTACTTTTCCGATATTAGTTTATTCCTTTAAGGAGTTTTCTATAGGATTTTTATTTGGGAATTTAATAGTTCTTCCTCTAATGAATATTATAGTTGTTATTGGAAACTTACTGCTTTTATTTATTAAAATAAAACCTTTGTTTAACTATTTAATATTTCTTTCTTTTTATATAACTAGAATTATTGATGTTTTAACAGGAATATTAAAGGGGTTAAGTCCTAATATAATTTATTTGAATGAAAATATTGCAAAGTTTTATTGCATAATTATGATAACTGTTTATTTTTATAAGAAACATTTAAAAAGAATTATAATTTTTCCATTATTATTAGGATTAGTTTATATTTTTAATCTCCTTTATACTCCTTATCCTAAAATAGAATATTATCAAGAAGGTGTTATTTCTATAAGTTATAAGACTTCTAAAAAGTTATTTTATACTAAAAATAATATTGAGAAAGAAAAGTTTGAGAAAATAACTATGGCAAAGGAAGAATATAATGATTTTAATAGTGTGAATATAGGAAACAAATTTAAACTTAAAAGATATAATAATAATCTACTCTTAGAAGGCTATAATAAAAAATATTTATTAAAAGTATCAAAAGATGAAATTATAGGGACATATGATATAATAGATTTTAAGAATGGAAGCTTCAGCAAAATAGTTTTAATTAAAGATAAAATTATTCCATTTTATTAAGGAAGGGTAGATTGCTTTGATAGATTTTGATACGTTAGAAGAAGAAATAAAAAAAGGTAAAATAAGTAATTCATATATTTTCTGTGGGTTAGATGAAGAATTAATTAAAGAAGGTGTAGATTTAGTAGTTAACTCAGTTGTAGATAAATCAATGAAAGACCTAAATTGTATTAGATTAGATGGTCTTAATACAAATTTTGATGAAATTTTAAATGCCTGCGAAACAATGCCTTTTATGGGAGAAAAAAAAGCAGTTGTTATATATCGGGCAGAATTTTTAAAGGATAAAACTGATAGTTCCTTAAGTAAATTATATAAGGAAATAACAGAATACTTAAAGGATATTCCGCCCTATACTATAGTGGTTATGTATTATTTATTTAATGATAAAAGAGATACGCCTAAAAAGAATAAAAAATTAATTTCTTTAGATAAAGTTTCTAAAGTAGTGCATTTTGATAGATTAAAAAAAGATAGATATTATAAGAAGGTAGAAGAAGTATTTAAAAAAAGAGGCAAAGATATAAAAAAGGTTGAAGCGAGATATTTTGCTGAAAAGGTAACAAATAACTTTGATATAATAAATAGAGAAGCAGATAAAATAATAGCTTATACTGAGGGCAGGGAAATAACTAAAAAAGATATTGATAAGTTAGTATTGAAATCCAGCGAAGATGATATTTTTGATTTAATAGATTTGATTTCAATGAGAAAAGCAGAAAGAGCAATAGACTTGTTAGATGAACTTTTATTTAAAAGTGATCAGCATATGCTTATAATAACTAATATTGAAAATCACTTTAAAAGATTATATGAAATAAAGCTTTTAAAAAATAAAGGTTACAGTATTGCTAATATTACAAGTAAATATAAATTGCCTACCTTTATTTGTGAAAAATTAATTAATCAAAGTAGTAAATTTACACTTAACCAATTAAAAGAAATTTTAGATATTTGTCTAAGAACTGAAATTTTATTAAAATCCAGTAGTAACGATAAAACTATGGAATTAGAATTAATGTTATTTAATATTTTTATGGTAAAATAATAGCCGATCCAGTTGGGATCGGCTTCTTATTTAATTACGCCATAGCGTTTAATCTTGCAGCTAATCTAGATTTCTTTCTAGCTACCATATTCTTATGTAGTACTCCTTTTTGAGCAGCCATGTCTAAAGACTTAGCAACTTGTGGGAAAAGAGCCTTAGCTTCTTCTAGATTGTTTGAAGCAACTGCAGCTTCAAATTTTTTGATAACTGTTTTAACAGATGATTTAATCATTCTGTTTTGAGCAGTTTTCTTTGCAGTAACTTTAATTCTCTTTTTTGCTGATTTAATATTTGCCATTCTACTTCACCCCCTTAATGCTTTTATAGGGTCTCATTGCAGCTTTGGGGAAATCTGCGTACGAGTTCTTTTTTAACATACTAGATTATATCATTGAAACTTTATAAGTTCAAGTATTAAATTATTATATTGTGGAAAAATAAAAAATGATAATGATTTGGGAGGTATTTCAATGATTAGCATAAGAACTGATTTAGCAATAGAAGCTCGTGATATGTATACGCAAGAAAATAAAAGGGAATTAGATGGTGTTATTGTAAAAGAAGAGCAGGATGGAGATGTAAAAATAACTACTGTAACAATTGAAAGTGATGAGGCTGGTAAGGAATTAGGAAAATCTAAGGGAAATTATATTACAATAGATTTCCCGGAAATGACATATTATGATACAGAAATTATGGATCAGGTTTCCCAAGCAATTAATAAAGCATTAAGCGGGCTGATTGATGTACCTTATAATAAACTTGCTTTAGTAGTTGGCTTAGGAAACAGAAGGGTAACTCCAGATTCCCTTGGACCTAAGGTTACTGAGAAAATTATGGTTACAAGGCATATTAAGGAACTAATGCCTGATGCAATTGATGAATCAGTTAGACCAGTTTCCTGTATTGCCCCTGGAGTTTTGGGAGTTACAGGAATAGAAACTGGAGAAATAATAAAATCTCTTGTTGAGAAATTAAAACCTGAAATAGTTATTTGTATAGATGCTTTAGGCTCAAGAAAATTAGAACGTGTAAATAGAACAATACAAATAAGCGATACAGGAATAGCACCTGGAGCAGGCGTTGGTAATCATAGAATGAAAATAAACGAAGATTCTATAGGAGTTAAAGTAATTAGTATCGGTGTTCCTACTGTTGTTCATGCGGCCACTATTGCTAATGATACTCTTGATTTGCTTTTAGATGAACTTATAAAAAAATCAGAAGCAGGAACAGATTTTTATAAAATGTTAAAGTCATTAGATAGAAATGAAAAAAATAATTTAATAAGAGAAATATTAGATCCATCTATTGGAGATTTAATGGTCACTCCAAAAGATGTAGATGTAATAATGGATTCTTTATCAAAAGTTATAGCCAATGGAATTAATATGGCTATACAACCTAATTTAGATATGGAAGAAATAAATGCATTTATGGGGTAAATAAAAATATTAAATTATTAATAATTATGTAACTCTCCTAATATATATATTATAAAGAGAAGGGGGAGTTACATTTGTATTCAATAAGAGAAAGAATGTTTAAAAAGCAGAAAAGGAAAAAACTAAATATAAAAAGCAGCTTTGACATTGGATATATAATTCTTATATTAGGAATATTAATATTCTTAATAAGATTTATAGGACTTGTAAATAAATATGATCAATTAAGCCGATTTGCTCATATCAATTTACTAAACTATAGTATGCCTGTAGTAAAAACACAAATCTTTGATGAAAATAATTTTAATGATGATATTTCTTTAAAAAATGCTGTATTAGAAAGTTTAGGTTTAAAAGGCTTAAGTGCTTATAAAATAATAGGAGAAGAGTTAGGTATATTTTATAATGGTTTACAAAAAGTTTTTACTAATTCACCTATAGCTAATATAAAACCTTTTTCCTTAAAGAAAGAAAGTATTGCAACTATAAGTGAAGAAGAATTGGCTGAATTAAATAAAGTTAGTCCTGCCTATGATGAAAGTTTAAAAAAGCCCTTAGATAATTCAAAACCAGAAGTGTTGATTTTTCATACTCATGCAATTGAAAATTATGCAGAAGTAGGAGAATTAACAACAGATAGCAATTTTAATGTTGTTGGTGTTGGAGAAGTGCTAGCTAAGGAATTAGAAGAGGGATATGGAATATCAGTAATTCATGATAAAACTAATCATAGTATTTCTTATAATGATAGTTATAAAAGATCAAATGAAACTTTAACTAGTTATTTACAAGAATATGGAGATTTTAAACTTATAATAGATTTGCATAGGGATAGTGTTACAAATAAAAATGCTGTAACAATAAATCTAAATAATCAAAATTTAGCTAAACTAATGTTTGTTTTAGCAGAAAATAGTGAAAGATATGATGCAAACTTAGAATTAGCAAATAAATTATTAAATATATCAAATTCATTATTTCCAGGATTAATGAGAAATAATTTTATTTATCCAGTAGGAGCTACTGCTATAAATTATAGTTTAAGCGATAATTTTATCTTAATAGAAGTTGGGGCAAATGTAAATGAGGCTCAAGAGGCTAAATTATCAGCGAAATATATTGCTAGGATAGTTGCAGAATATCTTAATGGTCAATAATTGTATAAAAATTAAAAAAATGAGCATCCTTTAGATAGTAATAATAAAAGCTAGGGGGTGCCCTTTTGTTTAATAAGAAAATCTTAAGTGGTATAGTTTTATTTCTTATTATTGTATTATTTGGTTTTATAAGAATAAATATCGTTAATACTAAGGCCTTATCACCAACAGGAGAAGGAGAAAATAATTATAAGATTATTAGTAATGAATTCGGAGATGATTTTAATGAATTTATTAAAGATGGAGCAGAGATAAAAATTTATACCCCAACTGAAGAAGATGCTAAATTTACTGTAAAAATATTAGATAAGGAAATTTATGTTAATAATGATAATGTGTTTTTGATTAAGTTGCAAGAAGGAGCTTATACTGTTTATCATAAAATTTCAGCCTTTGCTGATAATATAATTGATAGATTTAAAATTAATGATAAAAATAAGCCTAAGGAAAATAATAAATCTAATAAAGAAGATGAGTTAGATAGAATTATTGATGATTTTATAAAAGAAATGGAATAGATAATTTATATTAAAATCTTATATATAATATTTATATTGACAGTAATCTGGTATGTTATGTTATAATTTAGCTTGATTTAATATAATGGGGGTGAAGTGGCTATTTAGCTAGTTTAAAAGCTAATAGTTTAAATATGAGTAGTGACAGACAAAAATATATTAGAAATTTTTCAATAGTTGCCCATATAGATCATGGCAAATCAACCCTAGCAGACAGGTTATTAGAAGCAACTGGAACTCTTACCCAGAGGGAAATGGAAGAGCAAACTTTAGATAATATGGAAATTGAAAGAGAAAGAGGTATAACAATTAAGTCTACAGAAGCTAGACTTATTTATAGAAAAGAAAATGGAGAGGAGTATATTCTAAATTTAATAGATACTCCTGGACATGTAGACTTTACATATGAAGTTTCAAGAAGTTTGGCGGCATGTGAAGGTGCTCTATTAATTGTTGATGCAACTCAAGGGGTTCAAGCCCAAACTTTAGCAAATTGTTATTTAGCTTTGAATAATGATTTAGAAATAGTTCCTGTAATTAATAAAATAGATTTGCAGTCAGCCAGACCAGAAGAAGTAAAAACTGAAATAGAAGATATTATTGGAATAGAGGCTTCTGATGCTCCAATGATTTCCGCAAAAACAGGCTTAAATATTGATGCTGTATTAGAAGCAATAGTAGAAAAAATTCCAGCTCCAAATGGAGATGAAAATGCTCCATTAAAGGCTTTAATATTTGATTCTTATTATGATAGCTATAAAGGTGTAGTTTCTCATGTAAGAATCTTTGATGGAGTAGTTAAAGCTGGAACAAAGATAAAATTAATGGCTACTAACAAAGTTTATGAAGTAACAGAGGTTGGAGTATTTACTCCTAAAGCATTGCCAATAAGTGAATTAAGAGCTGGTGATGTTGGGTATATTGCAGCTTCAATAAAAAATGTTAGAGATGCAAGAGTTGGAGATACAATTACATATGCGGATAATCCTATAAAGGAACCCCTACCTGGATATAAGCCTGCTATACCTATGGTTTATTCAGGAATTTATCCAGTTGATGGAGCAAAATATCAAGAGCTAAAGGATGCCCTTGAGAAATTGCAAATAAATGATGCAGCCTTAAGTTTTGAACCTGAAACATCTGTTGCTTTAGGTTTTGGATTTAGATGTGGTTTCCTAGGTTTATTACATATGGAAATAATTCAAGAGAGAATTGAAAGAGAATTTAATTTAGATATTATAACCACAGCTCCATCAGTTATTTATAAAGTAAAGAAAACTAATGGGGAAATTATTGATCTTACAAATCCAACAAATCTTCCAGAAGCTACAGAAATTGAATATATGGAGGAACCTGTTGTAAGAGCAAGCATTATTACGCCATCAGATTATGTTGGAGCAGTAATGGAATTGTGTCAAGAAAGAAGAGGAACCTTTATTGACATGCAATATTTAGAAGAAACGAGAGTTTCAATAAATTATGATATTCCTTTAAATGAAATAGTATATGACTTTTTTGATACTTTAAAATCAAGAACAAGAGGATATGCTTCCTTAGATTATGAATTAAAGGGATATACAAGAACAGAATTAGTAAAACTTGATATTCTTTTAAATGGAGATATAGTAGATGCCTTATCTATGATTGTTCCAAAGGAAAAGGCATATGGAAAGGGTAGAGCTATTGCAGAAAAATTAAAAGAGATAATTCCAAGACAATTGTTTGAAGTTCCGATACAAGCAGCAATTGGATCAAAAATAATTGCAAGAGAAACTATTAAGGCAATGAGAAAAGATGTTCTTGCTAAGTGTTATGGTGGAGATATCACAAGAAAGAAAAAATTATTAGAAAAGCAAAAAGAAGGAAAGAAGAGAATGAGACAGGTTGGGTCTGTTGAAGTTCCACAAGAAGCATTTATGTCTATTCTAAAAGTAGATAAATAAACTAACAAAGGGCTAAGATTATATAATCTTAGCCCTTTGTTAGATATTGAAAGAGTAAGGTGGTAATAATATATTATATTAAATATATATAAAAATGTTAAAGATTTTATTTTAAATAAAATTTTTCTATATAATCAAAGGCTTTTGATAAATCATAAGAATGGGCAATTGCTTTCAAATAAGGTGTATATTTATATTCATCTAAGTCGATAAATTTTGGAATTTTAGGATTTATTCTAAAATAATTATAATTTAATAATTCTTTACAATACATATTGTTTAGATCCTCCATTCCATCCATAAGTAAAGATAAAATTGGCGATTTCATCTTTTTAAAGGGATTAAAAGCCCATTGAAAAAGGCCCCAGTTTTTATTCTTACCATTTATTCTTTCAGGGATATTACCTGTACCTATAGATAAAATTTTAATATTATTAATGTTAAAAATTTTTTTATAAGTTTTATAAACAAATAGCAAAGAGGCTGTAGTAGGTGAATTAGCTATAACTCCTCCATCAATATATTGATTATAGCTTGGAAAATAGGTTGGGGCTGCTGAACTCGATAATACAGCGTCTTTTACAGAAATATTTTCAGTACCGTCTTTAGTGAAATTATTAAAAAATATTGGTTCCCAGGTAAAATCATCAGTACTGTTAATATTAAAAGCAGGAATTAATATTTTTTTCTTCAAATCAGATAATTTAATGTTATCTGGAAAATAATTAGATAATATTTGATTAAAATTATCATTTTTATATTTTGCTTTAAACAAATTAATCCTTCCATGAGAAAAGATTTTTTTAGTTGTTGGAACATCATATAAATTTCTTATTTCATCAACTGAAATTCCTTTTGCTAAAAGGGAAGCTATTATTGATCCGGTGGAAGTTCCTGAAAGTAAATCAACATTTTCTAATAAATTAGGATATCTAAGCATTATTCTATGTAAAATTTCTATGCTTAAAGCTCCTCTTATTCCTCCACCATCAAAGGTTAGAATTTTAAAAGTTCTCAATTTGTTTCTCCTAGAATTATTGATATATGATTATTTTATTCTTCTAAGAGTATCTTGTTAAAACTTAAAATGTGATTTACATAAAAAATAATTGTAATTAAAAGCTGCCCCCTAAAATATATATAAACTAACAAAGATTATTGAAAGGGTGGTATTATGTTAGAAGCAAAACTTAGAGACATAAGAAAAAAAGGAAGGACTTTAAGAAGACTAGGACAAGTTACTGGTACAATTAGAAGAAAAAATGGAGATATTATACCTATTTCTATGGTAATGCATAAGTTAGAAACATACGTTTCAAGGTATGGTCTAGGCTCTAAATTTGATATAAATTTTGAAAATGAAACTATTAAGGTAAAAATAGATAGGGTTCAAAGAGATATATTACTTCATAATATTATTAATGTAGATGTGGTTGAGCTGTAAATAATTCATTTAAAATTAAGAATCTTTTAAGAAGAGTGATTAAATTTTATATTTTTATAAATATTTTTAGAATTAATAGAAAATAATTGACAAAGCTGCTGCAAAACTTGTAGCAGCTTTGTCAATTTTCTTATTATTTGTTACTTCTATATTTGTAAAACTCCCAACTCCAAATTCCAAACTCCTAACTGAATATATGCGGCTTTATATTTGAAATGACAATTGTTATAATATTTTAAATGAAAATATAAAAAATAATGTATAAAAAATAATGAAAGAGAGATAGTAATTATGAAAGATATATCGTTATATATACATATTCCTTTTTGTAAACAAAAGTGTTTTTATTGTGATTTTCCTTCTTATGCAAACATTGATTATTTAAAAGATGATTATATAGATGCTTTGTGTAAGGAAATTGAAAGTAAAAAAATTACATACAATATAAAAAGTATATTTATAGGAGGTGGAACTCCTTCTTATTTAGATTGTAAGCAAATAGAGAAATTATTAAAAACTATTAATAAGCTTAATTTAGATAAGAATGTTGAATTTACAATGGAAGTTAATCCTGGAACCTTAGATAATAAAAAACTTATTATAATGAAAAAGGGTGGAATAAATAGAATAAGTATGGGGTTACAGGCCGTTCAAAATTCATTATTAAAAGATATTGGGAGAATTCATACATTTAAAATATTTGAAGAAAATTTTAAATTAGCAAGAACTCTTGGCTTTAATAATATAAATGTTGACCTTATGTTTGGTTTGCCTTCACAGACTTTAGGAGAGTGTAAGGAGTCTCTAGAAAAAATTGCATCTTTAGGTCCAGAACATATATCAGCTTATAGTTTAATAGTTGAAGAAGGAACAGCCTTTTATGAATTATATAAAAAAAATAAATTAATACTTCCCTCTGAAGAAGAAGAAAGAGAGATGTATAAATTAACAAAAGAAATTTTAAATTCTTATGGTTATAAACAGTATGAAATATCGAATTATGCAAAAGAAGGATTTGAATGCTATCATAATAAAGTTTATTGGAAAAGTGAGGAATACATAGGATTAGGCTCTTCCTCAGCTTCATTTATAGATAGTAAAAGAATAAAAAATATTGAAAATGTAAAAAAATATATAGAAAAAATAAATAATGAAGAAAATGTAGCAGAGGAAATCTATAATAATTCAAAAGAAGATAATATGGAAGAGTTTATGTTTATGGGGCTTAGATTAATAGAAGGAATTAATATGGAAGAGTTTAATAGAAGATTTAATATAAATATTATGGAAGTTTATAAGGAGATAATTAAAAAAAATATAGAAAAAGGATTATTAGAAATTAAAGAGAATAATTTAAAACTTACAGAAAAGGGAATAGAATTATCTAATTATGTAATGAGTGATTTTATTTTGAAATGAAGAGATATAATGAGATAATTGTAGTAATAAAGAGAAAAATAAATATAAATTTAGTTTTTGAGAAAAATTATATAAAATCTAAACTTTAATATAATTGACAAAATATATAAGAAATACTATATTTGTATTGTAGTCATTAGCACTCGGGGGTAATGAGTGCTAACAGATTGAGGTGGTAGAATGACTATTATTGATGAAAGAAAAATTAAAATACTTCAGGCTATCATAAATGACTATATACTAACTGGGGAGCCAGTAGGATCGAGAACAATAGCTAAAAAATATAATTTAGGTGTTGGTTCTGCGACAATTAGAAATGAAATGGCTGACTTGGAAGAGATGGGCTTGTTGGAACAACCACATACTTCTTCAGGCAGAATACCTTCCAATAAAGGATACAGACTATATGTAGATAAATTAATGGAAACTGGAAGCTTAACTAGAGAAGAAGAACTTAGAATAAAGGAATATATTCTCAAATCTGCAATGCATGAAGTAGATAAGGTAGTAAAGGAAGCCTGCTCTTTGTTATCAGAATTGACTAACTTAACTACAGTTGTTAAGACTCCCTCAGTAAAGAGCAGTTATATAAAGTCAATTCAGTTGTTTCCAATTGACAATCATAATTTAATTTCTGTAATAGTGGCAGATAATGGCATTATAAAAAATCAAATTATTAGATTAAGCCAGATGCCAGGAAAAGAAACTATTCAAATGATAAATGAAGTATTAAATTTAAGATTAAAAAATTTATCTATTGAACAAATTAATTTAGAAGTAATTAATAAAATAAAAAATGAACTATCTGGATATGATGAATTATTTAATGCAATTCTACCAGCTTTATATGAGGCTTTAAAAGAATCAGAAAAAGAAGAAATTATTGTAGAAGGTGCAACAAATATATTCAATTATCCTGAATATAACAATATAGATAAAGCTAAAGAAATAATATCTTTAATTAATGATAAAGAAAATTTAGTGGATTTAATTGAACCTTCAAATGGTATAACCATTAAAATTGGAGAAGAAAATAATTTTCCAGAAGCAAAAGATTGCTCGGTTATATCGGCACAATATTATTTTAATGGAAGGCCTATTGGTACAATTGCTTTAATTGGGCCTAAGAGAATAAATTATTCAAGAGTTGTTGCAATAATGAATAAGTTTATGAATGAACTAAATGAAAGCTTAAAAAATCAATTATTAGAATAAAAGAGATGAGGTGTTGTTTTGGAAGATAATAATAAGCCATTAGAAGATTTAGTTGAAGAAGTTGAAAAAGAAGAAATAAATTCTAAAGAAGAAATAAATTCTAATGGAGAAACAGAAATAAATGAAACTCCTGAGAAAAAAGAAGAAATAGAAAATAATGAAGAAAAGGATAATGAATTAGATACTATGAGAAAATTAAAAGATGAAAACAAAAGATTAACTAATGAATTAGAAGCATTAAAAGATAGGTTGCTCAGGGTTTCAGCTGAATATGACAATTATAGAAAAAGAACAGCTAAAGAAAAGGAAGGTATTTATAATGATGCATGTAGTGATGTATTAAAAGAAATGCTTCCTGTTTTAGATAATTTAGAAAGAGCAATGGCTGTTGAAGGAAATTTAGAAGATTTTAAAAAAGGCATTGAAATGACAATTAAACAATTTAATAATGCTTTTGAAAAATTAGGTGTAGAAGAAATTGATGCAAATGGAAAGTTTGATCCAAATTTCCATCAAGCAGTTATGCATATAGAAGATGAAAACTTTGGTGAAAATGAAATTGCAGAAGTATTCCAAAAAGGATACAAAAGAGGCGATAAAATAATTAGATATACCATAGTAAAGGTAGCTAATTAATTTAAAAATATTTCTAAACATAAATCTTAAATTTTAGGAGGAAAAATTATGGGAAAAATTATAGGAATAGATTTAGGAACAACAAATTCATGTGTTGCTGTTATGGAAGGTGGAGAACCTGTTGTAATAACAAACTCAGAAGGTTCTAGAACAACTCCTTCAGTTGTATCTTTCCAAGCAAATGGAGAAAGGTTAGTTGGTCAAGTAGCAAAAAGACAAGCGATTACTAATCCAGATAGAACAATAATATCAATTAAAAGACATATGGGAACTAACCATAAAGTTAATATAGATGGAAAAGAATATTCTCCACAAGAAATTTCTGCAATGATACTTCAAAAAATTAAAGCAGATGCAGAAGCTTATTTAGGAGAAAAAGTTACTCAAGCTGTAATTACCGTTCCTGCATATTTTAATGACTCTCAAAGACAAGCAACAAAAGATGCAGGTAGAATAGCAGGACTTGAAGTTTTAAGAATAATAAATGAACCAACAGCTGCATCTTTAGCTTATGGATTAGATAAAATGGATACTAACCAAAAAATATTAGTTTATGACTTAGGTGGAGGTACATTTGACGTATCTATCCTAGAGCTAGGTGATGGAGTATTTGAAGTATTAGCAACAAATGGAGATACTCATCTAGGTGGAGATGATTTTGACCAAAAGATTATGGACTATATTGCAGATACTTTTAAGGCTGAACATGGAATTGATTTAAGAAATGATAAGATGGCAGTACAAAGATTAAAGGAAGCTGCTGAAAAGGCTAAAATTGAGTTATCATCATCAATGCAAACTAATATTAACTTACCGTTTATAACAGCAGATGCAACTGGTCCAAAACATATAGATATGAACTTAACTAGATCTAAGTTTAATGAACTTACTCACGATTTAGTTCAAAGATCAATAGAACCAATGAAGAAAGCATTAACTGACGCTGGACTTTCAATTGGAGAAATAGATAAGGTTATTTTAGTTGGTGGTTCTACAAGAATTCCAGCAGTTCAAGAGGCTGTTAAGAATTTTACTGGTAAAGAACCATCAAAAGGAGTTAACCCAGATGAGTGCGTAGCAGTAGGTGCAGCTATTCAAGCAGGTGTTTTAACTGGAGAAGTAAAAGATGTATTATTACTAGATGTTACTCCATTAACACTAGGAATTGAAACTTTAGGAGGAATTGCTACTCCATTAATTGAAAGAAATACTACAATTCCAACTAAGAAGAGTCAAATATTCTCAACTGCTGCAGATGGTCAAACATCAGTTGAAATTCACGTAGTTCAAGGTGAAAGAAAGATGGCAGCTGATAACAAGACTCTAGGTAGATTTACCCTATCAGGAATTGCACCAGCTCCAAGAGGAATTCCTCAAATTGAAGTAACTTTTGATATTGATGCTAATGGTATAGTTAAAGTATCTGCTTTAGATAAGGGTACAGGTAAAGAAGCTAATATTACAATTACAGCTTCAACTAACTTAAGCGAAGAAGAAATAGAAAGAGCTGTAAAAGAAGCAGAAAGATTTGCTGAAGAAGATAAGAAGAGAAAAGAAAAAATAGAAGTTAAGAATAATGCAGATCAAGTAGCTTATCAAACTAAGAAAACTTTAGATGAACTTGGCGATAAAGTTTCTGCTGAAGATAGAGCTTCAATAGAAAGTAAATTAGATGAATTAAATAAAGTTAAAGATGGAGAAGATATAGAAGCTATTAAGAAAGCTATGGAAGATTTAAATCAAGCATTCTATGCTATATCATCAAAGATTTATCAACAAGCAGGAGCTCAAGGAACTGATCCCAATATGGGTGCTGCAGGAGAACAAAATCAAGGTCCAGCAGATGATAATGTAGTCGATGCAGATTTTGAAGTGAAAGATGATAAATAGTTGTAACTTAATGTACTAATATATATAATATGAGGGAAGGCAGTTGTCGTCTTCCCTTTTCTTAAGTAAAATCAGAATTAGATTAATTTGGCTGTTACTGCCGTCTACAAAAAGGGAAGTTAGGTTACAGCAAGAGACATAATTAAGGAATAAAGATAAATGGTGGTGAAATAGATGGCAAACAAGGACTATTATCAAATATTAGGCTTAGAAAAAGGTGCTTCAGATGATGAGATAAAAAGGGCTTTTAGAAAGTTAGCTGTAAAATATCATCCGGATAAGAATCCAGGTGACAAAGAAGCGGAAGCAAAGTTTAAAGAAATAAATGAAGCTTATCAAGTTCTTTCAGATCCTGAAAAGAAAGCAAGATATGATCAATTTGGTACAGCTGATTTTGATGCAAGCGGCTTCGGGGCTGGAGGCTTTGGAGGTTTTGGCGGTTTTGACTTTAGTGATTTAGGAGGCTTTGGAGATATTTTTGACACCTTCTTTGGAGGAGGGGGTTCATCTAGAAGGAGAAATGGTCCCCAAAGAGGTGATGATTTAGAATATACATTAAACTTGACTTTTGAGGAAGCTGTTTTTGGCTGCGAAAAAGAAATATCAATTAATAGAAGTGAATCCTGTGAAGCATGTCATGGTACAGGAGCAAAAGCAGGTACTTCACCAAAAACATGTCCTACATGCCATGGAACAGGACAAATCAGAGTACAAAGACAAACAAGTATAGGAAGTTTTGTAAGTACTTCAACTTGCAGTCACTGTGGTGGTACAGGTCAAGTTATAGATACACCTTGTTCTACATGTCATGGTAAAGGAAGCGTAAGAAAAAATAGAAAAATTTCTGTTAATATACCAGCAGGTGTAGATACAGGAAATGTAATGCCTCTTAGAGGACAAGGAGAGCATGGTAAAAATGGTGGTCCAGCAGGAGATCTTTATATAAGAATAAAAGTAGCTCCATCTAAGAAATTTACAAGAAAGGGCAGCGATATTTATATAGATACTCATATTTCTATGGGGCAAGCAGCTTTAGGAGTTGAAGTTACTGTACCTACAGTAGATGGAGATGTTAAATATAAGATTCCAGCAGGAACTCAATCAGGTACTTTATTTAGATTAAAAGGCAAAGGTGTTCCAAGGGTAAATTCTTCAGGAAGAGGAGATCAATATGTAAAAGTCATAGTAGATATTCCTAAGAATTTAACTGAAAAACAAAAGGAAGCTTTAAAGGCCTTTATGGAGGCTTGTGGAGAAATAGCCCCAGAAGAAACTGGTACTAAGAGAAAATTAAAAAATCTATTTAAATGAATGAAATAAATTATAAAATAACAGTTAAGCAGTTAGTTATAATATTTTAAACTGCTTAACTGTTATTTTATATTAGTTTTTAGTATAGTTATTTAAGAATTTATTAGAAATGATAAAATATTTAATGCTTGCTAATAGGTATATAAGTGTTAGAATTTGAAATAATAATATAGAACAAAATTAATGCTAAGGAGTAGATAAAATGGCAAGTGTAAAATTTAATGGAACACCAATGACTTTAGTTGGAAAAACTTTAAAGCTGGGAGATAATTTTAGTGATTTTACTGTAACAACAAATGATTTAAAGGATTTTACCTTAGGAGATACTAAAGGAGTAAGAATCTTTTTGACTGTACCATCATTAGATACACCAGTCTGCAATATGGAAGTTAAAAAGTTTAATGAAGAGGTTGAGAAGTTAAATGGAGTAAGCTGCTATACAATTTCAATGGATTTACCTTTTGCACAAAGCAGATGGTGTGGTAATGAAGGTATTAAAAATGTGATGACTTTGTCAGATTATAAATATAGAAGTTTTGGGGAAGCAACAGGATCTTATGTAAAGGAATTAGGCTTGTTAGCAAGAAATTCTTTTGTGGTTGATTCCCAGGGCAAAGTAGTCTTTGTTGAATATCTAGAAGAAATAACTAATGAACCAAGTTATGATAAAATTTTAGAAGCTGCAAAGTTTGCGAAATAATATTTAAAAAATTAGAAAAAATTCTTATTTATTTTGAAAGTTAAAAGTGCGAAGATAATTTAGATAAGATAAAGGGATATGGAAAATCAACATATTCTTTTATATATCCTTATTATTCGCACTTTTTTATTATTAACCTAAATTATCCATTTTCAATTATTAATTGTCATATAGTTAAAATAAGTGTAAAATAATTAATTAGTCAAAGAATCTTTGAAAGGACTGATATAAATGGAAGGAACTTGGATAGAAGTTAGAGTATTAACAAATAGTGAGGCTTTAGAACCTATTTCAGGAATATTCTATTCATTAGATTGTAAAGGGGTAGCCATTGAAGATCCGCAAGATATCCTTGGAAGAGAGCAAGGACCGTTAACTTGGGATTTTGCAGATATAAATATTCTAGAACATAAGGGAGAACACGCAGTAGTTAAAGCATATTTTGCAGAAGAAGATAATATTGAAGAAGTAATAGCTTATGTTAAGGAAAAAATTGAAGAATTAAAAGCTATGGGAATAGATGTTGGTTTAGGAAAAGTAGAAAGTGAAAAAATGTTTGAAGAAGATTGGGCTAACAACTGGAAGAAGTATTATAAACCAGTAAAGGTTGGGGAAAGACTTGTTGTAAAGCCAATATGGGAAAGTTATGAGGCTAAGGGTGATGATCTTGTTATTGAATTAGATCCTGGAATGGCTTTTGGAACTGGGGATCATGAAACTACAAAGATGTGTATGCAAGCTCTTGAGAAGTATGTAAAAGAAGATAGTATTGTATTTGATGTAGGTTGTGGTTCAGGAATACTAGCTATAGCTGCTGCAAAACTTGGAGCAAAAAAAGCAGTAGGAGTTGATTTAGATCCGGTTGCAGTAGATTCAGCAAAGCAGAATGTAAGATTTAATAATTTAGATAATATAGAAATTTTAGAAGGAAATTTAGTAGAAGTAATAGATGGTAAGGCAGATATAGTTGTAGCCAATATTATAGCAGAAATAATATGTGTACTTACAGAAGATGTTAAAAGAGTATTAAAAGAAGAGGGATATTTTATTACTTCAGGAATAATTCATGATAGAGTTGATATGGTAGTTTCAAAGCTCAAATCAGCAGGTTTTGATATTGAAGAAATAAATAAAGATGGAGAATGGAACTGTATAGTTGCTAAATTAATATAGTTTTAAGGAGAATGAGCAATGCATAAATTTTTTACTCCTAAAGAGAATTTTATAGATAGCAAGGCGAAAATTTTAGGTGATGATGTAAAACATCTATATAAGGTATTAAGGTTTAATGAAGGGGATAAAATAGTCTTAAATAATTGTGAAGGTGAAGAATTTTTATCAACAATAGAAACAATAACTAAGCAGGAAGTTATTGTTTCTATAGATAAAAAGCTTGAAGTTAATAATGAAAGCAGAATTAAAATTTACTTATTTCAAGGTTTGCCAAAGGCCCAAAAAATGGATTTAATAGTTCAAAAAGGTACTGAATTAGGTATTATGGAGTTTATTCCAATAATAACAGAAAGAGTTGATATAAAATTAAAGGGAGAGTTTAAAAAGCTAGATAGATTAAATAGAATAGCTTTAGAGGCTGCTAAGCAAAGTAAAAGAACAATAATACCTAAGGTATCAGCTCCCCTTAGTTTTAATGAAGCCATAGATAAATTGAAAACTATGGATTTGATAATAGTACCCTATGAAAATGCAGAGGATTTTGGTATAAAGACTTTATTTAGAAAGTTAAATAATGAATTGGGAGATAAAATTATTGATATAAGGAATGTTGGAATAATAATCGGTCCAGAAGGTGGTTTTGAAGCAGAAGAAATAAGTGAGTTAAAAGATAATGGAGCTTATATAGTAACATTAGGTAAAAGAATATTAAGAACAGAGACAGCAGGTTTTGTATGTGCTTCATTAGTTAATTATGAATTAGGAGATTTAGGAGGAAAATAATAATGAAGGTTGCATTTTCTACATTAGGTTGTAGGGTTAACGTATATGAATCAGAAGCTATGGCGGAAAAGTTTATTAGAGAAGGTTATGAGGTTGTTGATTCAAGTGAAGTAGCTGATGTATATGTAATTAATACCTGTACAGTTACAAATATGGGGGATAAAAAATCAAGACAGATAATAAATAAAGTAAGAAGATTAAATGAGAATGCTATTATTGCAGTTGTGGGATGCTATTCACAAATGGCACCAAAGGAAGTTTCTTCTATACCAGGAGTAGACGTAGTATTAGGTACAAGAAATAAAGGTGATGTGGTTTATTATGTTAATAAAGCTAGAGATGAGAGAAAACCACAAATTCATGTAGAAAGTGTACTTAAAAACAAAAAATTTGAGGCTCTTAATATTGAAGATTATCAAGATAAAACAAGGGCTTTTTTAAAAATACAAGATGGATGCAATAGATTTTGCAGTTATTGCATAATACCTTATTCTAGAGGATCAGTTTGTTCAAAGGATCCAAAACAAATAATAGAAGAAGTTAATAAATTAGCTGAACATGGATTCAAGGAAGTAATATTATCTGGTATACATACAGCATCTTATGGTTTAGATTTAGAAGAAAAAATTAATTTAATAGATATTATTGAAGAAGTAGAAAAAGTAGAAGGAATAGAAAGAATTAGAATAGGTTCAATAGAACCAGCTTTCTTTACAGAAGAAGTAATAGATAAGATTAAGAAATTTAAAAAGTTATGTCCTCATTTTCATCTATCTCTTCAAAGCGGATGTAATAGTACTTTAAAGAGAATGAATAGAAGATATACTGCTGAAGAGTATAAGGCATCTGTTGAAATGCTTAGAAAAACACTACCTGGAGTATCAATAACTACTGATGTTATTGTAGGTTTCCCAGGAGAAACAGAGGAAGAATTTAAAGAAACATATGAGTTTTTAAAGAAGATTAAACTTACAAAAACTCATGTATTTAAATACAGTCCGAGAAAAGGTACAAGAGCTGAAAAGATGGAAAATCAAATTGATGGAATAACTAAAGATAAACGAAGCAAAATACTTATAGAATTAAGTAATAAAAATGAAGATGAATTTATAAAAAGTTTTATAGGACAAAAAATGGATGTTCTTATAGAAGGGCCTGTTAAAGGAAAAGAAGGCTATTATGAAGGATATACAAGAAATTACATAAAGGTACATGTACCTTGCCAACTTGAAGAAATTATTGGTAAAATTGTAGATGTAGAAATAAAAGAATCTCTTGGTGAAGCAGCAGTAGGACATTTGGTTATTAACGATTAATAATTATTAAAGTGTTTTAAATCTTGTAAGAAAGGAGGAAGATTATGGATTGTATTTTTTGTAAAATAATTAAGGGAGAAATACCTAGCAGTAAAATTTATGAAGATGAAGATGTTTTAGCTTTTCATGATATAAATAAAGCTGCTCCAACTCATTTTTTAGTGATACCTAAAAAACATATTCAAAATGCAAATGAAATTAATAGTGAAAATTCTAAAATTATTGCACATATATTTGAAGTTATTAGCAAAATAACCAAAGATTTAGGTATAAGTGAAAGTGGTTATAGAATAGTTAATAACTGCGGAAAAGACGGTGGTCAAACTGTAAATCATCTTCATTTTCATGTTTTAGGTCAAAGAGAGTTAAAGTGGCCACCAGGTTAATGGATTTTTATTCTAATAGTTGACTTTAGAAGTTACCTATTGTATAATATAGCGTGTGTTATTAAGCCCGTAGCTGAGTTAAATTGATTAATTTGAGCTAGCGGAGGGAGGGATAATAGATGTCAGAAATAAAAGTTGGAGAAAACGAAACACTTGAAAGTGCATTAAGAAGATTTAAGAGAAAATGCGCAAGAGCTGGAGTTCTTTCAGAAGTTAGAAAAAGAGAACACTATGAAAAACCAAGCGTAAGAAGAAAGAAAAAGTCAGAAGCTGCTAGAAAGAGAAAATTTAAATAGTAAAGTCGTTTTAAAAATCAAAGCAATTTGATTTTATAGCTGTTATTGAAGGCTTATTTATTCAATAAGCTTTGTTGTATTATTTTTGATACACCAGAGCTGAGGAATTTTGGTTAATAGCCTAAAATAAGTATGTGAAGGTACTTGATTTTATAAGGGAAAATAGATAAAATTTAATATTAAATTTGTCTAAATTACCTTCCTCAGCAGTTTTATTATAAAAACTATAATTATTTAATCAGCTACATAAAAGGTTGAATAACATTATATATCTGAGTAAAACTTGATATTTTAGAATCTAATATGTAAATAAATAAAAGCAAAGAGAGTTAGATTAACCCTCTTTGCTTTTTTATGTGCGCCCGGCATGGGCGTAATCTTGTCGGTGAAAGTCCGATACGGGGGTTGATAGTGCCAACCGTTAGCCTAAGACAAGGGTGTCCACCGCGAGGTGGAATCTGAAGGAAGTCGGCGG
>NZ_JAHLPS010000027.1 GCF_018918055.1 Caproiciproducens sp. MSJ-32 | reverse complement strand
ATTGATAGTAATAAATTATCTATTGTTCTAACAAGTCTCAAGCAATTTTGTTTTATTATTTTGTTATATGAAACAATTTTATCATAATCAACTTTATCAATATATAGATCTTTTAATTGAAGAGCTGAATAAATAACATTTATTGGAGTTCTTAATTCATGAGAAATATTCGAATAAAACTCATCTTTCATATTTTCATATTGAATTTTTATATCTATCTTTATAATTTCATCTCTTCTCTTTAAAATATTTGTTACATCATTTACAACTAATGCTTTTTTAATTTCATTTATTTCTATTAAGTTAATTTTTAACTTTCTTATTTCTCCATTATTAGTTTTTATCTTAACATATTGATTAAAATTATCTAAATTATTAATATCATCATATTTTATATTATATCTTTCATAAAGTATATTTTTAAAATTTAATTTTAAGTATTCATTTTCTTCTTTATTATAATTTATTAAATTATTTACTAAGTTCTTATTTTCATTTAAATATTTGGCAGAAATCAGAATATCATCTTCAAAAACTAACAATTCATCTGAAAAATATCTTACTAAATTATGGTAAATATTTTCATTTTTTTCTAATATGGTATTTATTTCTTTTAATGCTCTTTCCCTTTTTCTGAGTTCCTTATAAAGCTCTATTTCTTTCTTTTTAGATTCCTCTAACTTATTGTAAGCTTTTAAAAAATTACTAAATAATAAGGTGTATTCCAACTTATCATATGCAATAAAATAGGAAATTATTTTAGTAATTCCAGACCAAAATAATAATTCCTCTCTAGTATAAAGAGATAAAATAAATAAGCTATTACTTAATATAATTAATAAATTATAAAAGAGAAGCCATTTATGCTTAGTATTAAATTCAAATTTCTTATATATATATTATTGAAATTGATAATATATATAATATAATTTCATTTATTAACACTTGTGAAATACTATGATAATGAAGAAAAATTATTTTACCATTAAAAAATATTAAAACTGAACAAAATATTAATAAACTCATTATCATAATAAATTGTTTAATTTTTTCAGATATTTTATTACAGCTAATAAGCATACATAATAAAATATTAAGCAGCTCAAGATAAGTAATAAATTGATTAAAACTTAAACTTATTTCAAAGAAATTTTGATTCCAAAAGTATTTTAATTCTATAAATCTTAAAATCGCTATATAAATATATCCTGTCCCTAAACTCTTTAAAAACCCAAAAAACTTATTTCTATTTTTAACTTTAATGCTTATACACATTAAAATTGATATAACTAAACATATTACCCTTTCTATAAAGTTATATTCAATACTAACTTCAAAAGCAAAATTTATTATAGATAACAGAAATATTATTGAAATAAAAACCCAGACCATTATACCATTATTTCTATAAATATATTTGTAATTTATCATTTACTTCACCTTTCATTTATTTAACCTAATAATAAAAGTGGATCCCCTGCCCAAAGTACTTTTTAACTCAATATCACCCTTTTGAGCTTTAACAAGATTATATATTACATATAACCCAAGTCCATATCCTCCATTCTTTACTTCACTTCTATTTTCCATAGAATATTTACTAAAAGCCTTAGCAATAAATTCCTCACTCATTCCAATTCCATTATCTTTAAATTCAATAATTACACTGTCTTTACTGCTTTTAATATTAATAAAAATACATCCACCTTTATTAGTAAATTTTATGGAATTAGATACTAGGTTTAAAATTATTCTCTTCATCATCTCCTTATCAAAACAGATAATTACCTCTTCCTCATTTGTATCAAAGATTAAATCAATTCCATTACTTTTTACATAATCTGAAAGATTTAATAAATAATCCTCGATAAATTCTACAATATTATCTGCTTCCAAATTTGCTTCTAAATCTTCCGTATCTATTTTACTAATATCTATTAAATTGTTTGTTAATTCTGATAAAGTAAGACAATTTTCCTTACTTATTGAATTATATTTTTTTATATTTTTTGTTCATTTGTAATTTTCTCTACTTTCAATTGTAATTTTATTTTCTTTTATTATTATTTTTTAATAAATTCTTATTATATGATTATTTGTAAGAATTTAAACTTATGATATACTATTCATATTGAAAAAATCTTTTATTGATTATTTTTTGTTATATTTGTCATAATATTAAATATTTATATAAGGTGGTGAAAAAAATTAACATAAAAACACTTATTAGCATATTAGCTTCAAAAATTACAATTTTTTTAACAAAAACTTTATTAAAAGGAGGAACCACTTTTCCAGGAAAGGTCGCCTTAAAAATAGATAAAAATATTCTAAAAAAAGTATCCAAAGGATATAAAATAATTTTAGTTACTGGTACAAATGGTAAAACAACAACTACCAATATGATTTATAACATCATTAAGGCAAGTGGAAAAAAAGTAATTACAAATAATACAGGAGCTAATTTATTTCCTGGAATAGTTACAACTTTTATTGATAACTATAAATTTTTTAGTAAAATTAAAGATACTTATGCAGTTATTGAAGTAGATGAAGCTAATTTAAAATACATAACAGCTTCCTTATCTCCAGAAATTATAACTGTTACTAATTTATTTAGGGATCAACTTGATAGGTACGGGGAAGTTTATACGACTTTAGCTAAAATTTTAGAAGGAATTGAATTATCACCAAATACTACTTTAGTCTTAAATGGTGATGAATCCTTATTGGGAAGACTTGATGTAAAAAATAATACCGTTTATTATGGATTTAATGCAAAAATAAATGACAATAAGGAAATAGATATAAATGCTGATGCAAAATTTTGCAAATTCTGCAAATCTCCTTATGAGTATAATCATATAACTTATAATCATTTAGGGGATTTTTATTGTCCAAATTGCGGATTTAAACGTGCAGAATTAAAGTATGCAGTAAACGAAATATATGATTTGTCACCTGATAGTTCCTGTGTTAGAATAAATAATTTAGATATTACTATCAGTCAATCTGGAACATATAATATTTATAATGCTCTTTGTGCTTTCTCAATTGCTAAAGAGTTAAACATCAATGAAGAATATATAAAAAAATCCCTTGAAAATCAAAGTTCCAGCTTTGGAAGACAAGAAACAATAAAAATTGAAAATAAGGAAGTAAGAATAATCCTTGTTAAAAATCCGGCTGGATATAACCAGGCCCTAGAAACTCTTTGTTTAAACAAAGCTTCCTTTGATGCTGCATTTTTACTTAATGACAATTATGCAGATGGAACTGATATATCTTGGATTTGGGATGTAGACTTTGAAAAATTAAAAGATCTTAATATGGATACAATTTTAATCTCAGGTATAAGGGCTTATGATATGGCAGTAAGACTTAAAATTGCTGGATTAAATACAGATAATTTTATTATTGAAGAAACTTTTGAAAAACTAACAGAAAAACTTAAAACTAGTCCTAATAATAAAATTTATGTGTTAGCAACATATACTGCTATGATTAATTATAGAAAATATCTGCATTCTCAAGGATATATTAATAATTTATGGTAGATGGGAGGCTTAAAAATGGAATTAAATATATGTCATCTATATCCTGATCTGCTTAATGTTTATGGTGACCTTGGCAACATATTAATACTCAAATATAGGGCTGAAAAAAGAGGAATAAAGGTTAATATTATTAATTCTTCAATAAATGATAAACTTGATATAGATAATATTGATATATTATTTTTTGGCGGTGGGCAAGACTTCGAACAATCCATTGTCTCATCAGATTTAAATACTACAAAAAAAGAAGATTTAATTAAATATATAGAAAATGAAAAGGTACTAATTGCTATATGTGGAGGCTATCAGCTCTTAGGTAAATACTATACAGCTCCAAATGGCGAAAAAATTGAAGGTCTTGGAGTTCTTGATATTTATACTGAGGGGGGAGATACCCGCTTTATAGGTGATACTATCATTTATAATGAAGATTTTGATGAAACTTATGTAGGTTTTGAAAATCATTCAGGAAGAACATATACTAATGGTTTAAAACCACTAGGTAAATGTATATATGGATATGGAAATAATGGCGAAGATAAATATGAAGGTTGTATATATAAAAACACCTATTGTACCTATTTCCATTCATTACTTTCAAAAAATCCAGAGCTAGCTGACAGATTCTTAAGCATTGCTCTTTCAAAAAAATACGGAGAAAGCATTTCTCTTGAAAAAATTGACGATACAATTGAATATAAAGCTAAAGAAGTAATGATAAAAAGATTGTCTAAATAAATTTTTCTATTACTAAAACAAAAATTATAGATTAGAAATGAGGAAATAAAATTGAGAAGAAAACATTTTTTAAGAAATTTATCTTTGGCACTTGCAATATCATTAACTACTCCTTTTATAAGCAGCTTTACTAGTATTAAAGCCGAAGAAATTTCAATTAATGAGCCTGAAATAATTGGAGAAGCTGCAATTACTATGGACATAGAAACAGGAGAAGTTATCTATTCAAAAAACGCCGATGCCATAATGTCACCGGCTAGTACAACAAAATTAATGACTTCCCTATTATTTGCAGAAAATAAAAATAAATCAGATATTATTTCTTATACAGAAACAGCTAAAAAAATTACAGAAACTTCTTTAAACAACTTTATAAATGCAAAAGTAGGAGATCGAATTTCTGCTGATGATGTAATGAAAGCAGTTATGATATACTCTGCAAATGATACTGCATATTTAATGGCAGAAAATGTTGCTGGTACTGTTGATGAATTTGTTAAAATGATGAATGAAAAAGCTCAAGCTTTGGGCCTTAAAAACACAAAATTCTATAATCCTTCAGGCTTAGAAATAGATCCTTTAAATCCTTCCAATACTAACATAAATCAAACTACCGCTTATGATTTAGCAGTAATTGCAATAGAAGCCTTTAAAAATGATTGGATACGCGAAACTATTGCTCCTAAATCCGGAAATATTTCTATAGCTTTAGGAAATCAAACAATGCTTATAGAATTTAGAAATAAAGTTATTGGTAAAAATGGTAATATAGGAGGAAAAACAGGAACCGAGGAACAAGCAGGTCATTGCTTTGTTGGGTTCTATGAAAGAAATGGCAGACAATTAGTTACTGTAGTATTAAAATCTGAGTATGGCCTAGATGGTCTTAATGTATTTAAAGATACTGAAAAAATTGCAGATTATAGTTATTCAACAGATAAACAAATTTATAAAAATGCTGGAGAAGAAATAGGAACAATTGATTTAACTTATAAAAGCTTCAGATTTTTCGGACCTGAAAAAACAGTTACTGCACCTTTAATCTTAAATACAGATGTAAATTATTATAAAAATTCTTATAACGATGAACATGCATCTATTTCCTACAATGGTGAAGAAAAAAATGCATGGAAATTAGCTGGTGAAGATGATCTTAAATTAACTTATTCATCTGGATTATATAGTGAAGAAGTATCAGCTTCAGTTAAATTATCTGCCTTTGACTTAATAAAAGCCAATATAGCTTTATACCTATTAGCTTTATTAATTATAGTTATTACAATAGCTTTAATAATATTCATAATTAAAATAGTTAATATACGAAAAAGAAGAAGGAGAAGAAGATATTAAAATCCTTTATAATTCAAAATATAAAATTTAGAATTATTTTTACAAAGCTGAAAAGCTAAACTGTTATTTTTGCTGATTCGTAACTCATGTTGCGAATCAGCATTTTTGTGTTATAATCCAATATGATACATAATAAAGGAGAAATGTTTATGAAAAAACTTAATTTTAAAGGTAGTGTTATGCTAAACCCTACTCCAGTTGTACTTATTACTAGTAAAAATAAGGAAAACAAAGTAAATGCTTTTACTGTAGGCTGGATAAGTACTGTATGTACAAAACCACCAATTATTGCAGTGGGTATTAGACCAGAACGTCTTTCCTACGAGTATATAAAAGAAAGTGGAGAATGTGTTATTAATCTTCCAACAAGAAATATGGTTAAATTTCTAGACTACTGCGGAGTTACTTCAGGAAGGAAAATTGATAAAATAAAGCATTTCGGCTATAAATTAAATAAGGGAGCTTCCATTGAAACTCCTTCACTAGAATTATCTCCTGTTGCTTTAGAATGTAAAGTTAAAGAAATTATCCCTCTTGGAAGCCACCATTTATTCTTATTAGATGTTATTAATATAAAAGTAGATGAAACTATAATAGATGAAAAAGGTAGGATCTGCTTTAATAAGGCTAACTTAATTTGCTATAATCACGGTGAATACTTTGGTATTAATCAAAAAGCCCTAGGCTCTTTTGGCTATTCTGTAAAGAAAAAGAGTAAAAAATATACAAAATAACTTATATAAAAAAATAATAGGTATCAGAACTTAGATATTGGCAATATCATTTAATCACAAAACTCTATTATCCAAGAAATATTCTCTGATACCTATTCAATAAAAATTCTATTTAATATTTTTTATTTTTCATAAAGATATTTATATATGTTATAGTATACCTTAACTCTATCTACATATTTCTTAGTCTCATTAAAAGGAATATAATCAAGGCTTTCTCCATCCGAAGAGAAATCTTCATCATTTAGCCACTTATTTACATTTCCGCTTCCGCCATTATAAGCTGCTATTATTAAATCAATACTTCCAAATTCGTCCTCCAAATTGGCTAAATACCAACATCCCATCTTTATATTTAATTCCTCATCAAAAAGCATAGAAGGTAAAAAATAATTTATTCCTAATTCTTTGGCTGCCCATTCTCCTGTACTATCCATTATTTGCATCAAACCTTTAGCTCCTTTTTTGGATTCAGCTTTTTCATTAAAATTACTTTCTGCTTTTATAACGGCTAAAACTAAGTAAGGATCCACATTAAATTCCTCACTATACTTTTCTATATATGTTGAATACTTATAAGGAAATATATAATTTTTCATAATAAATATAGTACTAAAATATCCAACTAAAATTAATATAAGAATTGTTAATACTCGTCTAAATTTCATTGCAACTCCTTACTTTAAATTATATTTAAAAAATCTGATATTTTATCAACTTGCGCCTTTGTTTTTAAAATTTCCTTACTATTAACAATTCTTATATTAGCATAATCCTTTTTTCTATCTAAAGAAATTTGCGAATTAATTCTGTTTAATATATCTTCCCTTGATAATTTATCTCTATTTTTTATTCTCATTATTTGAGTGTTATTATCTACCCATACTAAAATAACAAAATCCATATCCTTATGAAGATTATTTTCTATTAAAGTAGGCGCATCTAATATTACTATTTTTTCATTAGATTTTTCATATTTTTCTAATTCATTATAAATTTCCTTTTTAATATAAGGAATTATTATATCTTCATATTTTTTTCTTTGCTTTGGAAATCTAAAAATATGATTTCCAAATTCTTTTCTCCTAAACTCTCCCTTCCAGTCAAAAAAGGCTTCCCCAAAATCAATTCTTATTCTATCAAGTATTTCTGGATATTTTACAAGCACTTCTCTAGCAATTAGATCTGCGTCTATCACTTTAATTCCCTTTTCTTGAAACATCTTAGATACTGTACTCTTACCTGATCCAATTCCTCCTGTTAGCCCAATTTTAATCATTTAAGTAAATACCTCCTACTTCGCATCATACCAAGTTTCACCTATATTTGTATCAACTTCTAATGGCACTCTAAGCTCTAGCACATTTTCCATTTCCTCTTTTACTAAAGTTTTTATAGTATCAAGTTCATCTCTTTTTACATTTAAAATAAGTTCATCATGAACCTGTAATATAATTCTGCTTTTTAAATTCATTTCTTCTATTTTATTATAAACATTGACCATAGCTAACTTAATAATATCTGCTGCACTTCCTTGAATTGGTGCATTCATAGCAAGCCTTTCTCCCAAAGCCTTTACAATTTTATTTGAAGATTTTAATTCTGGTATTGCTCTTCTTCTATTTAATATGGTTAATGCATATCCTTTTTCTTTTACTTCTTTAATTGTATTATCAAGATATTCTTTAATTTTAGGATATCTATCAAAATATATATCCATATATTTACTTGCTTCTTTTTTTGTTATATTTAAATCTTGGGCAAGACTAAAATCACTTATTCCATAAACAATACCAAAATTTACTGCCTTAGCTCTACTTCTCATTAATGGCGTTACTTCTTCAATTGGAACTTTAAACACTTCTGATGCCGTTTTTCTATGAATATCACTATGATGCTTAAAACCATCTATCATATTTTCATCATTTGCCATATGAGCTAAAACTCTAAGCTCAATTTGGGAATAGTCACAAGATAACAATAAATCTCCCTTTTCATTTGGAATAAATACCTTTCTTATTTCTCTACCCATTTCATATTTTATTGGAATATTTTGGAGATTTGGTTCTGTACTAGATAGTCTGCCTGTTGTAGTAACAGTTTGATTAAAACTTGAATGAATATGACCATCTTCATCAATAACATTTTTTAGACCTTCAACATAAGTTGAATTTAATTTTGTAATTTGCCTATAATATGTTATTTTAGGTATTATTTCATGCTTATCTTGCAGCTTTTCAAGAACATCAGCATTAGTGGAGTAACCTGTTTTTGTTTTCTTAATAACAGGCAGATCTAGCTTTTCAAATAATATTTTTCCCAACTGCTTTGGAGAATTTATATTAAATTCTTCTTCAGCTAAAGCAAAGATTTCCTTTTCTGTTTTATAAATTTCTTCTTTAAATTTAATTGCAAGTTCATTTAATTTTTCTTTATTTACATTAAATCCTATAGATTCCATAGAAGAAAGAACAAATATTAATGGGTGCTCAATCTTATAATAAAGATCTTCCATATTCTCTTCCCTTATTTTTTCTTCTAAAACTTTATAAACTTTATCTAATTTAAAACAGCTTTTTATTTTTTGATTCTCTTCATTTCCTGATATTTCTTCAAGTAAATACTCACTTATCAAAGTAGAAAGATCATAAGATGATTTTGCTGAATCAATTAAATAAGCAGCAATAGCAGTATCAAATTTAAAATTCTTAATCTTTATATCTAGCTTATTTAATATAGTTACTAAAGCTTTTCCATCATGAATTATTTTTATTAAATTTTCATTTTCCATAATAGATTTTAATATATCTACTATAGAACTATTTCCTTGAAATATATATTTAAAATTTATTAAATATACCTTATTTTTATTTTTTATATATAATTTTTCTAATTCAATTTTAGAATATCTTTCTTTATTTAGAGCGTTGTAAATAATATAACAGCTTCCTTCTAAATTCTTCTCAATTTCCATAAAACCTTCATAATTATCAATTTCCTTTACTTCTATATTTTCATTTGCTTCATTTTTCCCTTCTTCCACTTCTGGAATTCTTTTTAATAATGATTTTAATTGATATTTATAAATAAATTTTCTTAATCCTTCAAGATTATAGCTATCTTTATTTTTTATTTCTTCTAAATCAAATTCTATTGGAACATCAATCATTATTGTAGCTAATTTTTTACTAAAAATTGCTTGTTCCCTATAAGTTTCAAGATTTTCCCTAATCTTTTTCCCTGATATATTATCAATATTATTTAATACTCCTTCAATAGAACCATAGGTTTGAATCAACTTATATGCAGTCTTTTCTCCTACTCCTGGTACTCCCGGAATATTGTCTGATTTATCCCCCATTAATCCCTTAACATCAATAAATTGTGTTGGAGTTACCCCAAAGTCCTCAATGAATTTTTCTTCATTATATATAGCTGTTTCTGTAACTCCCTTCTTTGTAATTACAACATTAATATTTTTTGAAGCTAATTGAAGAGCATCTCTATCTCCTGTTACTATATAAACCTCTATTCCATTTTTTTCCGCAAATTTTGCTAGGGAACCTATTATATCATCTGCTTCAAAACCATCTATTTCATAAATATTAATCGAAAGTAAATTTAATAACTCTTTTACTATAGGAAATTGCTCTACAAGTTCCTCTGGCATTTTCTTTCTTCCAGCTTTGTAATCCTTATATTCTAAATGCCTAAAGGTTGGAGCTTTTCTATCAAAAGCCGCTACTATATAATCAGGTTTTAATTCCTCCTTCATTTTTAAAAGCATATTAGAAAATCCATAAACTGCATTTGTATGAATACCCTCAGATGTTGTTAAATCTGGTATAGCATAAAAAGCTCTATTTAATAATGAATTAGTATCTAAAATTAATAATCTTTCCATCTTTCCCTCCAAATTAAGGAATATCCTTAATGTTTTAATATTTCAATTATACTATCTTTCTTTATATTATAACATTAAATAAAAATTAATATTTTATAATTCTTTAACTAAAAATATTCTATATTTTAATACCCTGATTTTAAATACTGCTTTGACTTTAACTTTTAACGATTTACTGTAAACTTCTCAATTTATTATATTAATAATTATTCTTAATCTCAAGGTAAATTATACCTTAGCATTTTCTACTAGACTATTTTATTGCAATATGTAAAAATATTAATAAATGATAAAATGAGGTGATTTATATGGATATTAAAAATATGCTAAAAAAATATGCATCACTAGCTGTAAAAAAAGGAGTTAATCTTCAAAAAGATCAAGTACTTATGATAAATACTCCTATTGAATGCTATGAATTTGCAAGGGTAATTACTGAAGAAGCCTATAAAGAAGGGGCAAAGGAAGTTATAGTGCGTTATTCTGATCAAGTTATACAAAGACTTACATTAGAAAATGCCTCTATTGAAACTTTATCAAATATACCTGAGTGGTTTTCAGAATCTTACAATAAATATGCTAAAGAAGGCTGCTGTGTAATATCGATATCAGCTTCTGACCCAGATGCCTATAAAGGTGTGCCTGCTGAAAAGGTATCTGCTTATCAACAAGCCCGTTCAAAAGCCTTAAAGGAATATTATGAACTTTCAATGTCTAATAAAATACGTTGGACAGTTGTATCAGTTCCTACTGAAAAATGGGCTAAAAAAGTATTTAATAACGCTTCTGCTGATGAGGCTGTTAATAAATTATGGGATCAAATATTTAAAGTTGTTAGACTCTATGAAGAAGATCCAATAAAAGCATGGGATGAACATAATTCTAAACTCCATGAAAAATTAAACTTCTTAAATTATCAAAAATTTAAAAGTCTTCATTATACCAATAATAAAGGTACCGACCTTACTATAGAATTACCTGCTGATCATATTTGGAGTGGAGGTTCAGAATATTGTTATAACGGCTTAGAATTTAATGCCAATATGCCTACTGAAGAAGTATTCACAATGCCAAAAAGAGATGCTGTAAATGGTACTGTAGTCTCTTCTAAACCCCTAATATATGGTGGTAACATTATAAATAATTTTAAGTTAACTTTTAAAAATGGTAAGGTTGTTGATTTTTCTGCTGAAGAAGGCTATGATACCCTAAAAAAAATGTTAGAAACTGATGAAGGTGCTAGTTACCTAGGAGAGGTTGCCCTTGTACCTTATGATTCTCCAATATCAAAATCAAATATAATTTTCTATAATACCTTATTTGACGAAAATGCATCCTGTCACTTAGCCTTTGGAGCTGCATATCCTATCAACATTGAAAATGGAGAAAATATGACAAAAGAGGAATTGTTATCAAAGGGTGCTAATGATTCTATTATTCATGAAGATTTTATGATAGGAACTGAAGACTTAAATATTACTGGAATAAATAAGGATGGAGAAAAAATTCAAATCTTTTTAAATGGAAATTGGGCAATTTAGTCAATTGATAATGGACTATTAACAGTTGACAATTGAGGAATAGTTAAGCAGTTCTGAATCAAGAAATATAAGTTCAGAAATCTCCTATTGTTTTTATCCTCAATTGTCCATTGTCCTATATTCTATCTCCTTCTACTTATTTCCCTTTCTATCCCCTCTTTTATTTTTTCTAATTTTCTTTTTAATTTATTTTTAGCTGTAATACCCTTAAACATAATATATATTTTTGAAATTAAACCTGTATTTTGCCTTTCTGTCAAAGTTATTTCTGTCTTATCATCATTTATCTTTTTAAATTCATACCTTGAAATATACGTATCTCCATCCACAGTGCTTGTAACCTCATATAAATTATCTTTTTCATATCCTGTAACTTTTGTTATCATTTCAATTTTTGTTTTTCCCACCTGTTTTATAACTTTTGAATAGGAGGTTTCAGTTGGATTTTTCTTATTAAATCTAGGCATTTCTCTTTTATTTATATCAATAAAAACTTTAAATACCTTTTCAATTGGATAATCTATTAGGATTTTGCTGCTATAGCCTTTCATATTCTTCTCCCCTTTAACATTCTATTATATTTATACTAAAAAATTATAAGCTCTGTAACTATATAAATTATAACATTTACATAAGAAATAAGCTAAGCAATATTTAAAATATAAGTAAAAACTACAAAAAAGAAGAGCATGCCAACTCTTCTTTATAAAAAAATTCTATATTTATATTAATTATATCCTATCTTTTTTATCTACATTTTCTTTTCTAATCTTTTTCTTATTTCTTTAATAAACTCTTCTGAATTTGTAACAGTAATATTATCAAAATCTGAAATCATAGCTAAATCCTTAGTCATGTAACCTTCATCTATAGTTTGTATGGTAGCTTCTTCTAACTTATTAGCAAATTCAACTAAATCTTCCAGCTTGTCTAATTCCCCTCTTTTTCTTAAAGCTCCTGTCCAAGCAAAAATGGTTGCTACAGAATTTGTAGAAGTTTCCTTACCTTCTAAATATCTATAATAGTGTCTTTGCACTGTTCCATGAGCAGCTTCGTATTCATAATAACCTTCTGGAGACACTAAAACTGAAGTCATCATTGCGAGAGAACCAAAGACTGTTGCAATCATGTCACTCATTACATCTCCATCATAATTTTTACAAGCCCAGATATATCCACCCTTTGACTTTATAACTCTTGCCACTGCATCATCTATTAAAGTATAAAAATATTCTATATTGGCCTCTTCAAATTTTTCTTTATATTCGTTATCATATATTTCTTGGAAAATATCCTTAAAAGTATGATCATATTTTTTTGAGATTGTATCTTTTGTAGCAAACCATAAATCTTGTTTTGTATCTAAAGCATAATTAAAACAACTTCTTGCAAAACTTTCTATTGACTTATTTAAATTATGCATTCCTAATACTATTCCAGCTTCATTAAAGTTATGAACTAATTCCTTAGTTTCATTACCATTTTCGTCAGTATAAACTAATTCTACTTTTCCCTTTCCAGGTATTTTCATTTCTATATCTTTATATACATCTCCATAAGCATGTCTAGCTATAGTAATAGGCTTTTCCCAACCCTTTACATATGGTTTTATAGATTTTACTATAATTGGTGCCCTAAAAACCGTACCATCTAAAATTGCCCTAATAGTTCCATTAGGACTTTTCCACATTTCTTTTAAATTATATTCTTTGACTCTTGCAGCATTAGGAGTTATTGTTGCACATTTTACACCTACCCCATATTTTTTTATTGCTTCTGCAGCTTCAATAGTAACTTTATCTTCAGTTTCATTTCTATGTTCAAGGCCTAAATCATAATATTCAGTCTTAAGATCAATAAAAGGTTTTAACAATTCCTCCTTAATCATCCCCCAAAGAATTCTTGTCATTTCATCTCCATCCATTTCAACTAATGGCGTTTTCATTTTTATTTTATTCATTTTTTGCCCCCATTCTATAATTTTTTAAGTTTATTATATAATAAATGAAGGATTATTACAACAATCTTTCATATTTTTTAAAAAAGAGGCTTTATAAAGCCTCCCTATTCATTTTAACTATATATAACACTATTTATCAATATCAGTATATTCAACCTCAATGACTTCAACAGTTGAGTCGTCTACTAAATTTGAATAAGTTTCAACAAAGTCTATGTTATCCTCCCTTGAATTATACTTAATTTCATTTGATGCTTTATTCCTTTTTTTATTATTAATATATCCTCTTATTATAAAGACTGCATACAAGACCAATATAAATGGCAGCAGCCATATAAAAATCTTAATTGCTAAACTCAATATTATCCATGTTATTACTATTCCACTCATTATATATAATATTGTTTTTAATCTATTGTTCATATTAACCCATCCTTTTGTTTCCTCATAACTTAAATTATATTCATATTATATCATAGCCACTTATCATTTCAATATGAGATAATGAATATTTTTTTTTAAGTTTATAAATACCTTATTATATATTCATATAAAACTTAAATCAGAAAAATATTTTATTTAAATATTTTATTTAAATATTTTATTTATATTTTTCTTGCCAGTTATTAAATTTTTTGCTATAATTTATTTGTTCTCGCCGGCATGGCGGAACTGGCAGACGCACATGACTCAAAATCATGCGGGAAACCATGTGGGTTCGAGTCCCACTGCCGGCACCAAAAAAAGAAGTACTAATTTGTACTTCTTTTTTTATGTAATTTTATAAATATTTCTTAATTAATTTTAATTCTCATTTTCTTCAGAAGATACTGACTCTTGATTCATATTATTGCTCGATTGTGCAGCTTCATTAATTTCTGTTGTTCCTTCATCACTATCTTCAACCGATTGTTCGTGTTTATGTTGATTTTGTTCTTCAGTTTTTTCTTCTTTTTCTTTTTCTTCTTCATTTTCTTTTTCATTATCTTCTTCAATAGGATTATGATTATTGTTCTGTGTTTCTTGCTGCTGTGGATTAATTGGTTCAGTAGGCAGGTATTCTGTATTAGGATATTGTGTAGTTAGTTCAGCTTCCTCATAATAATAATCAGATTGCTCATTGGTTTCTTCTTCAGTAGATTTATTTAATAATTCCTTATAAACTTCTTCATAATACCCAATCTCTTCATCTATATCTTGAAAGCTTTCCATAAATTCATAAAAAGGATCTATTTCTTGTATCTTTACTTTTAATTCATTTATTTTTTCCTTCTTTAAATCTTCTTCCTTTTTCTCCTCTAATATTTTATCTTCTTCATTCTGACTATTCAAATTATCTTTCTTTAATATTAAACTATCTTTTGAACTAATATACTTTTCATTCATTTTCCTTGAATAAATAGTACCTGTAACTATTACTGCAGCCAAAATTAATACATAAGCAATAACTATTGATATCTTCATTTTAATATTATAATTCAATTTATCTTTTAATTTATTAATAATGACAATAATATACTTTTTCATATTAACAACAGCACCTTTCCATTATTTACATAAAATATTTTATCAAATTCCATCAATTATTACAATAATTTGCAGAATAATGGAACTTTTTTCATAGATAAATTCTTTAATTATTCTATCTTATTTAATAAATAACTATTTTATGAAAAATAATTTAAAAACAAAGAATGATATCCTAAAAAGGATATCATTCTTTGTAAATAAGGGGATAATTATATATTACTATATGCACTAACAACTATTTTTATATTATCATTTATATATGTCATTTTTGTTACAAAAAAATATAAAAATAAATTTAGATACATAAAATAAATAGTTAATCTACTATAATATAGCAATAAATATGTATCTAGATTTTATTTATATTAAAAACTATAAAAGAAAATATATCCCTTATAAATTAAATATATCATTGCTAAAGCTAGCAGTAGCCATAGAATTAAATTAATATACTTTTCCCGATTTTTCATCATTCCTTCCTCCTAGCTCTTAAAATATTTTATTGCTTTATTCAAAAAAGCTGCAGTTTCTAAAGGAGCTTTTCCTATAGAAGTTTCACCTGCTAATAAAAATCCATCTATATTATTTATTAAAAAATAATAAATTCCCTCTATTTCATTAATATTAGGGCATTGACCATTTTTCATACTATTTAATAATCTAGTAGCCACAACTATTTTCTTATTTTTCGCTTTTGCTTTCTTTATTGCTATATCTTGTAACTTTACAGCCTGAAGAATTCCAGCTTCAGGTACCAAATCCCCCCGTCCTAAAATGATAGTATCTACCTTGTTAAAAATTTCGTCTAAATTATCGATGCCTCTTGGTGTTTCTACTTTAGCCCAAATTTCAATTTTGTTAGCAGCTTCCTTTTTAATAATCTCTTCTAATACTTCAATTTCCTTTCCACTTTCTACAAAAGATTGACATATAATATCTGCATTATTTTTTATTGCCCATAAAAGATATTTCTTATCTTCTTCACTTAATATTGGACGGCTACTATTTAGATTTGATAAATTACAGCCCTTACCAGCCCTAATAATTCCCCCTCTTATCACTTTGGCTTTAATTATACCATTCTCTTTTGATATTATTTTAAATTTCATTGTATTATCTTTTATTGATATTGAATCAATATTATTTTTTTCTATTTCATTAGTATTAATATTTAATGGTATTATTTTATTATATTGATATTTAGAAAGATCGATTTTCTTATACAAATCTTCTCCACAAAAGTATATCTCTTGATTATTATAAATTTTATATATATATTTAAGTTCTTTAGATACTCTAATTTTCTTTCCACATAAATCCACTAATATTTTTATATTATTATTTATATTTCTTGCTTTACTAATTACATTTTCAAAATCTTCTTTATTAAAGTGAGAACAATTAAACCTAAGTATATTTATTCCATTCTCCATAAGTTCCTTAATAATCCACTTATCTAAAGTTTTCGGTCCAACTGTTGCAATTATATACATATTACTCTCCTAAATATTATTATTAATTATTTTTACTACACTTTTAATGAAATTATTACCTTTTCCTTTTCCCATTTTATTCATAGTAATCAATTATTGTTCTAATTATATATAAAAATGAATAAATATCTATATAAACCATTTTGGAGGGTAATATGAAAAAATTTGTTTGTTATATAATCATCTTAATTATTCCTTTGTTTTTTATATCTTGTAATATAAATAGTGCTCAATATTCAAAAACTAAAAGTAAACCAACTCCTGATTATTATACAAATGAAATATATAAGAAGATACTAAATAATGAAGAATATAAATTAAAGGTCTTTGATATGGATTTCTATGTTTCCTATGATGTTAATAAGGAAGAACATAGTATTTTACCAGAATTTTTTGATGCTATAGATACAGAAAATTTTAAAACAGATATAGATCTACCTTCTTCTCCTAAATATAAATTAATTGTTGAATTTAGTGATTTTAAATACATAATAAATATTTATGATGAAGAACTTATTTCTGTTTATCCTTGGGATGGTATCTATAAAGAGGATATCTTGACAATGAAAAATGTTCCTGATTACTATAATTTATATAAATTCTGTGAATATATAAAAAAAGTAGTAAAAGGATTTGAAGGATAAGACTTTAAATTCAATATAAAATTCAAAATTTATGAAATAATTTAGCTTTAATAAAAGAAAAAATCCTCTAACTTTCTAGAGGATTTTTTACTATCAGCTTTTAATTATTAATTATTTTTGCTTCTTCTAACATTTTAGAAATTCTTTTTCTACTTAATGGATTAATAGCATTTGGAGCTATCTCATTTAATGGTTCTAAAACAAATAGTCTCTCTTCCATTCTTGGGTGAGGAATAGTTACATATTCATCTGAAGTTATAAAATCTTCAAATAAAATAATATCCAAATCAATGATTCTTGGTCCCCATTTTATAATTCTTTCTCTTTTCATATCTTTTTCTATATTTAAAAGTGCTGTCATTAATTCTTGGGGACTTAAAATTGTTTTAATTTCTATAGCTGCATTTTTAAAAGTATCTTGCTCTTTATAGCCCCAAGGTTCTGTTTCTATTATTGTTGATATCTTTGTAACTTTAATTCCTCTATGTTTTTTTATTTTATCTATTGCAATCTTAATGTTATTATCTTTATCTCCTATATTGCTTCCAAGGCTTATGTAAGCAGTATTCCATCTTCTTTCTATTTCTACAGCTGCATAATTTAAATGCCTTCCAATAGGAGCCCATGGTTTCTTTAATAAAACCTTAATTCCCTTAACTAAATGGTAATTAAATAATACATACTCTGCAATTTTTTCAGCAGCAGTCTCTATTAAATCATAACTTTCTTTTTGAAACTCTTTCTCAATTTCAAGACATAACTCCCCATAATGAACTGATTTAGTTAAGTCATTATTTTTTGAAGCTTCTCTAAGATCTAATTCTAATTCAAGGGAAAGTATAAATTTTTGTCCTAAAGCTTTTTCTTCTTTAAATACACCATGATTAGCAAAAATTTCAACATCCTTTAAATATAATTTATCCATTAAAATCCCTCTATCTTTTAATTATTTTATCTGTCATTAAGGCCACTCTCTTATTTTCAAGAACATCATGAACTCTGACCATATGACAGCCCTTCATTATTCCTATTACAGTTGTAGCTAAAGTTCCTTCTAATCTCTCTTCTACAGGAAGATCTAAAGCATATCCAATCATTCTTTTTCTTGAAGCTGCAAGAAGAACTGGATAACCTAAGGACACTATTTTCTCTAAGTTATTCATAACCTCTAAATTTTCTTCATAAGTTTTTGCAAAACCAATTCCAGGATCTAAAATTATTTTATCAGCTTTTATGCCAGCATTCTTTGCTAAACTAATACTTTCATATAAATCATCTAAAAGATCTCTCATTAAATCATTATAAGGCCTTTCATCCCTATTATGCATCAATATACATGGTACATCATATTTAACTATAATACTTGCCATATTTTTATCTTTTTTAAGTCCCCAAACATCATTAACTATATCCGCTCCAGCCTTTATCGCTTCTTCTGCTACCTGACTTTTATATGTATCAATAGAAATTAATACATCCAACTCCCTTTTAATTGCCTTAATTATTGGAACAACTCTTTTAATTTCTTCTTCAGCTTCTACATAAGATGCTCCTGGTCTTGTAGATTCACCACCCACATCAATAATATCAGCCCCTTCTTCAACCATTTCTTTTGCTCTTTTTAAGGCTGCCTCTATATTATTATACATGCCGCCATCTGAGAAAGAATCTGGTGTTACATTTAAGATTCCCATAATATAAGTTCTTTTATTAAAATCTAATATTTTATTGCCTATTTTCATTTTAACCCCCATACTCGTATTTTTAATGTTTTATGATTTTATTTTTTTTATCTTCAGACCATTTACATAAATCTCTAGCTACACAATCAAAACAGTTTCTTGAAAATTTATCAGCATCATAAATAATTTTTGATAAACAATCTGTATTTTCATTTCTATGATCTATTATACATTTTAAAATCATATCTTTATCTTCTTCTGAAAACTCTATATCTTTCAATATTTCTCTAGCAAGTTCAGCACTAGCAATATTATGAGGAATACCTTCTTTGTATTCTATTACTCTTCCAATATCGTGTAAAAGAGCTATCGCATAAATTACTTCTTTTTTATAATTTAGCCCTTTTTCTAAGACTTCTATATAAGCAATTCTTGCTACATCTAAAAAATGTATCAAAGAATGTTTGCAAAAAATCCTGTTTTTTTCTAACAACTTTAATTCTTCTAATAACTTTTTATATTTTGGATGACTTAATATTTTATTCACCTTTTCCATAATACCCCCTATTATTTTATTAAATCTAATACCTCTCTTCTCAAATTATAATCTTCCTTAAAGCATCCTTTACAAGCAGTAGTTAAAGTTTTAGAACCTGGTTTCTTAATACCTCTCATAGACATACACATATGCTCTGCCTCTATTACAACCATAACCCCTTCAGCATCTAAATATTCCATTATTGCATTTGCAACTTCATTAGTCAATCTCTCCTGCAACTGAGGTTTTTTTGCATAAATTTCAACACATCTTGCCAACTTAGAAAGTCCAACAACTCTTCCTTTTGGAATATAAGCAATATGAGCTTTTCCATAAAAAGGCACAAAATGATGTTCGCACATTGAATAAAATCTTATATCCTTTTCCAACACTAAATTATTCTGATCAACTTCAAAAGTTTTTGATAATTCTTTTTCTGCATTTGCATTTAAACCAGAAAATATTTCTTCATACATTCTAGCAATTCTATCTGGTGTTTCAACAAGGCCTTCTCTATTTATATCTTCACCAATACCTTCCAAAATTAATTTAACTCCATCAATAATTTTTTCCTTATTCAAGACACTTCCTCCTTTTATCTCTACATTTGTATATTAAAGCAAAATAATTTAATTCTTTATTTAGTATTAAAAATCCCTTTATTATGTTAAAATACCTTTAATGAATTGATTATATCATAATAAAAAAAAGATAAAAATAATTATGAAACATTATCGAAAGGAGACTGTTGATGTTTATTTGCGATTTACATATACATTCCAGCTATTCTGACGGTAGATGCCGACCTAAAGATATAGTAAAAATGGCTAAAGAGAAAAAACTAGACTGCTTTGCCTTAACTGACCATGATACCATTTCTGGAATAAATGAAGCTTTAGAAGAGGCAAAAATTCTAAATATTAATTTTATTCCTGGAATAGAATTATCTACTGAATATAAAGGTGAATCTATTCATATTTTAGGTTTTTTTAATAAAGATGACTATAAAAATGCTGAATTGAATAAAATCCTAGAAGAATTTAAGAATAATAGAATTGCAAGAGCATATAAAATAGTAGAAAATTTAAAAAAATATAATAACATTGAAATTGATGTAAATAATGTTTTATCCTATGGAAAAGACACTATTGCAAGACCTCATATTGCTAAAGCAATAATAGATGCCGGATACCCTTATGATCATGATTATATTTTTAATAATTTTATTGGTAATCACTGCCCTGCATATATACCATCTACAAAAATTTCTACAGAGGAAGGCGTAAGTTTGCTAAAAAAATTCAATGCAATTGTCTTTTTAGCACATCCTGTCTTAATAAAAAAATTTCCATTAAATGAATTATTAAATCTTAAATTTGATGGTATCGAAGCAATATATTATCAAAATAAAGAAAGTGATACAATAAAATTTATAAACTTAGCCAAAGAAAAAAATTTGTACATATCCTGCGGTTCTGATTATCATGGAATTGAAAATGATACTAGACACGGGAAAGTAGGAGATGTTGTAATTCCTCAAGAAGAAGATATTTTAGAAATGTTAAAATGGACTAGGGAAATAATTTAAAAGGGGCACATGTAATAAAGTGAAAAACACTTTCATAAGCCCCCATTATTATTTGCTATTTTTATACTTTATGCCTTTTTATTCTCAGATTCTATTGTTTTTAAATCATCTCTATACCACTTACATTCAGTAGTTGGATTATTAAGAATACCAAGGGCTACAAGTATGGTTAAAATAGCTGTTGTTATAGTTTCATATTGCTCAGGAATTATTTCCATTCCCAAAGCTTTTAACACCATTGGAATTAGAGCAAATATTGAAACCCAAAATCCATAATTTTTAAATCTACTTGTATCTATTTTCATTTTTTCGCCCCCTTTTATTGTACTTGTATATTATATTCACAAATATTAAAATATGTGAAGTAAAAATAAAAAAAGGCTGCTTCTCAGTAGCCTTTTTTTATTTTTTATTCTTCTTCTAGGAAGGCCTTATAGCCTCTCATTGTTTCATAAACGTCAAACTTACTTGAAACTTCCCATGGTGCATGCATATTTTGTAGAGCAACACCACAATCTATAACTTCCATATTATATTGAGCTAATATATATGCAATTGTTCCACCGCCGCCTTGATCTACTTTACCAAGTTCACCAGTTTGATAATCTACATCATTTTTATCCATTATGTTTCTTAACCAAGCAATATATTCTGGATTAGCATCATTACATCCTGATTTTCCTCTTGCACCAGTATATTTACTAAAAACAATTCCTTTTCCAAAGTATGCAGTATTATTCTTTTCCAAGACAGATGGATAATTGGGATCATAAGCTACTGTTACATCTGAAGATAACATTTTTGAATTAGCTAAAGCTCTTCTTAATTTTAATTCAGAATATTCACCTATATTATTCATGATTTCTGCTACTGTATTTTCAAAGAATCTTGAATACATTCCTGTAGCTCCAACACTACCTATTTCTTCCTTATCTACTAATAAAACTACAGAAGTGTATTTAGTCTTATCTAAATCTAATAATGCCATTAAAGAAGTATATGCACAAACCCTATCATCTTGGCCATAACCTATAACCATACTTCTATCTAAGCCGTAATCTCTAGCTCTTCCTGCTGGAACAACTTCTATTTCTGCTGAAACAAAATCCTCTTCTTCAAAATCATACTTTTCTTTTAATATGTTTAATATATTTGCCTTAGCCGCATCCTTTTCTTCTCCAGTTAAAGGTATACTTCCAACTAAAAGATTTAAATCTTCTCCTTCAATTACTTCACTAGCTTTCTTTTGTTGCTGTTTTCCAGCTAAATGAATTAATAAATCTGAAATACCTATAACTGGATCACTTGGATCTTCTCCTATTACTACATTAATTTTAGTACCATCTTTTTTTATTACTACTCCATGTAATGCTAAAGGTAATGCAACCCATTGATATTTTTTAATACCACCATAATAATGAGTTTCCATCATTGCAAGATTTGTATCTTCATATAATGGACGTTGTTTTAAATCAAGTCTTGGAGAATCTATATGAGAACCAACAATTCTCATTCCATTTTCTATAGGTTCTTTTCCTATCAAAAATAATGCTAAAGATTTATCTTTATTATTAACATAAATCTTATCTCCAGCTTTTATTTTCTCATTATTTTCTATTATTTCATTAAAATCTCTGTATCCTAAAGCTTTTGCCATTTCAATACTTGTTAAAATACATTCCCTTTCAGTTTTACACATTGAAAGAAAATCAATATATCCATCACAAAATTTAAATAATTCTTCTCTTTTTTCTTCTTGATACTTTTCCCAGGATCTTTTCTTGTCTTTATTCTCCATTTTTAAGCCTCCTAATTACTCTAAAATATTTATCTATTATAATATGCTATCCATTCTTTTCTCAATTATATCTACAGCTGTTACATCTGACATTAAAGAATGCCTGTAATTTACTGCTGCAGCTTCTATTATAACAGCAATATTTCTTCCTGGACGAACAGGTATTCTTAACTTTTTAACCTTTACACCTAAAATTTCTTCATATTCATTATTTAAACCTAATCTATCATAATCGCCATCATCTTTCCAATGTTCAAAATGCATTAAAAGATTAATTTCCTTTTCAGGAGAAATAGAACTTAATCCGTAAAGAGATGCTACATCTATAATTCCTATTCCCCTAACTTCTAGCATACCAATAGTTATTTTAGGAGATTTTCCAATCAATTCTCCATCTATTTCTCTTATATCTACAGCATCATCTGTTACAAGTCTATGCCCTCTTTTTATTAATTCTAATGCTGTTTCACTCTTTCCTATTCCACTTTCCCCAGTTATAACAATTCCTACACCGTATACATCTACTAATACACCATGAATTCTTGTTTCAGGAGCTAATTGCCCAGCCAAATAAATTGTTAACTTACTTATAAATTTAGTAGTTACTAAATTAGTTCTAATTAACCAAACATTATTTTTTCTAGCTGCTATTAGCATTTCACTATGAGGTTCTAAATCCCTTGTTATTACTATACATTTTAAATTAAAGCTAAAATACTTATCTATCCTTTTTCTTCTTAGCTCCATACCCATATCTTCTAAAAAGCTCCATTCAGCTTTTCCTATAACTTGTATTCTTTCAGGAGCAAAGTAATTATAAAAGCCGGATAATTGTAACCCTGGTCTATTTACATCATTAACTGAAATTTCTATATTCTTTTTTCCTTCTACCAATACCTCCATATCAAAATCTTTTATTAATTTTTCAACAGTAACTGACAATTATATCACCCTTTATTATTTCTTTTTAATTCTATATTTTCTAAATGAGCCTTTAGGCTTCCTTTAATATTATCAATATATATTCTTCTTAATTTTTGTTGTTCCGCCCTTTCTATATCATTTAATCCTTCATTTTTACTCTTTTTTGCAAGTTCATTTATTCTTTTAATTACTTCATCTATATTTATATTTTCGTAATTCATCTTCAATTTCCTTTCATATTTTTTAATTTTTTATTATATTTTACCTTCTCTTTCCGACAATATCAACTTGTTACATAAATAAATAAGTAAAAATTTATTTATGTAAGCATTAGCTGAATTTCCATTCTATAAAACTTCCTATTATTTTGTAAAATTTTGTATGTATTTGTTGCATACTTTTATTTTACATTTTTATACTATTTGGTACAATATTGTTATACAAAGAAGCAATTTGTAAATATATGGAGGTAAATTAAAATGACAAATAAATTCAAGAAAAAAATACTGAGACGTAAAAAGTTACTTAACTTTTTATTAGTATATCTTTCTCCAAGAAATAAATTTGTTTTATTTCTTTCACAAGATTTAGACAAGCTTATCACCAAAGCACAAAAAAGAACTTATATTAGATACTTAAGAAAAAACTCAATAAATATATTCCTCAATAGAGTAGCTTAATAACATATTATTTAGTCTAACATATTATACTTAAAGTAAAACATTATTTGAAATACACATAATGAAGAACTCATTAGTTCTTTATTTTTACATAAAAAATACCTCAAAATGAGGTATTAATTTTATACTTCTATTTAATTAAATAATCCTTTACTAAATCTTCAATTGAAATATCATTAGAATAGTCAGTAAATAAAGCAAAGAATTCCATTGTTTCATAATTAGATGGATCTATTTGAATGGCCATAACTTCCCCAGATATATCTAATTCTTCAACTATCTCTTCTATTATATCTAGTACTTCATCATTAGCATAATCATATAAATAAGGCAATAAAGCTTCCTTATACCATTCTGTACTTTCCTCTTCATAATCAGTAGTTTCATTAGCATAGCTTTTTGCAGCATCTAAAACAGCTTTATCAAAATCGAAATAAAATCTAACTAAATATAAATCTTCTTCCTTTTTTAATTCTTCAATATCCTCTAAATAATTTTCAGATAAAATATTTAAAATCTTATTATAATCCATATTTCTTCCCCCTAAATTAATACAATAACTTTTTATATTCTTTTTTTACTGCTAAAAACTCTTTATCATCTTCTACTATATTTAATTCTTCTTTTCCATTAACCTTATCAATTCTAAATACATATAAATCTTCAGAAGTTTCATCTAAAGGGGCTAAAAGAAGATATTCCTTTTCTTCTAAAAATATTCTTGCTACAGCTTCGAATTCAACTAAGTTACCCTCTTCATCTAAAAACTTCATTATTTGTACTTCTTCATTATTTATATTCTTATCTTCCATCTTTTTCTCCTTTACTTGTTATGTATTTAATATTTTATATCGAAACAAATATTTTTACCAGTGCATTTTATAAAAATATGTTTCTCTTATATATAATTATTTATTCATTAGCTTAATTCTACTTAGATTACTGAAATTTTAAATCAACAAAGGAGCTATCGCATAACTTCATATATACGATAGCCCCTACTTTGTTTTTTATTCTATTTTTTTCTTATCTGATATTTCTTTTTTAGATTTATTTTTAAATATATATATTCCAAGGCCAATTAAAACAAGGGCTAATACAATATATATAATTGGATTTGTTCCACCCGTTGATGGCAAGTCACTTTCTTTATTGAGATTTTTAGATTCTTCATCCTTACCTTGAGTTTCTTCTGATTTCTCTTCTGGTTTTTTTGCTTCCTCTTCTGGACTTTCTGGCTTCTCTGGATCTTCTACTGAATCCTCTGGTTCCTCTAGATCCTCCGGTTCTTCCACTGGATCCTCAGGTTCTTCCACTGGATCCTCCGGTCCCTCCACTGGATCCTCCGGCTCTTCTACTGGATCCTCAGATTCTTCATCTTCAGCAATACGATTTATTGTCATAGTAATAGTTTTTGTAGCTTGGCTTGCCCTTCCATCGTCAGTATACCAAGGTAGATTCATTGTTTCTTCAGTTGGTTCTATATGAAGGACAAACTCATTAACACCCTCTTCTAAAGGAATTCCTTCTACATAAACATTACCATACTCATCCATAGCCCCTGGATATTTTTCATTAATATCTTCGTCATTTATAGTAAATTTAACTCCATAAGGAACATTAGCTTTAAGGGTAAAGGTATCTTCTTTGGTTTCATAATCTATATTTTCACCATAAGAAATTCTCGGCCTTGAAATTAGCATCGGCATGTCTACCCAGCGAAGTACATAATCATCAACTACCATGGAATTTCCACCTTGATTTTTAATTGTTAGCTTCATATTTGTATCTGTGGAACTATATGCCCAGTTACCAGCATCCTCAGTATCATTTTTTACTCTTGTATGACTTGTAAAGGCCTCTGTATCCCAGGAACCTCTTGTATATTTATATTCAATACTCTTACCTGCCATCATCTTAAATTTGTACTCAACAACATCTCTTGTAGTAGCTCCACTAGGTACACTTAACTTCCCTCCTGAAGCATTCCAACCGTTAAAATTACCTGCAATATAAATATCATCCGTTGCCGGTGTATAGCTTGGAATATGGAGTCTTAAAGTTACATCCACCATAACTAGGGTTGGTGTAACACTTTTTTCCTCTGACTCTGACCTATTATAATGATTATTAAAGGCAGCTATCTTATAAGTATAATTATTATCATTGTTTACAGTGAAATCTGTATAATTTGTTTCAGTTTTATCAACTACAGCTATTTTTATAAAGTCAGAATCTGCTTCTTTTCTATAGATTTCAAATCCTTCTACATTAACAAAGTCAGAAGTCCATTCTAGCTGAACCCTATTAGGTTCTACTAATATATCTTTTAGAACCGGTAAATTTGGAGAATTTTTTTCATCATATACCATATTTGCAGTAAATTGATTTTCTTCAGATTCAACATAAGAATCTCCTAAATTTGTGGTTCCTTTTGCATAGTAATGGTATACTCCCTCTTCTGAAGGTTCAAAGGATGCATAATAAATTTTACTTCCACCCTCTCCATCTTCCTTGTACCTAAGTTTAACGCTACTTGCATTTTCCTTGCTTGTACCTTCCTTGTAGTACATTAATCTTCCTTCAAAATTTGGAACATCCTTTCCTAAATATTCTTCATCATCTGTTAATCCTGGTATAAGAACTTCAACTAAAATTTCATCCGTATTAATTCCTACTCCTATGGTTAAATCAGAAATACTGCTTGGTTTATTTATTGATTTAATTTTAAAGGTTGGCAATGCAGTAGTTGAATCACTAAATTCACTTTCCCCTCCATCTTTAACTGCTGTAACATAGTAATAATATCTTGTTCCATCTACTACAGTTTCATCAATAAAAGTATTTCCTGAGCTTTCCCCGATTTTCTCTGCAGCTTGCCCTTCTAAATTAGTTCTGTAAATATTATATTTCTCAGCCCCTTGAACCGAAGTCCAAGTAAGGGTTACTTTACCCTGCTCAGCTTCTGATTTTAAATCTGTTACTCTTTCAACATTGTTAATATTATTAGTAGAAACCATCATATAGCCTGTTTGAGCAGGAATAGTTATTGCTATTTTTCCATTTTCAACTTTTGCTGTTGCCTTACCATACAAGCCATCTACTAATTCCAGTCCATTTGGTAAGAAACCTGTAACATCAGCTTCTATGGTTCTTTCCTCAGTAGCTTGGTTAATAATTAATAGTCCACCCTTTTCATTGCTCTTTCTTGCATAAGCTATAACATTATTATCACAATAAGCTGAATGGATATCACCAGTTGCAAATATATCTAAGTTATCATTTCTAACCTTTGAAGCTCTTTGGTAAAGATCAAATAATTCTTGATATCTGCCATTTCCTGAATAGGATCCATCATTTTCACTTATTCTATCCCAAGGAAAGCTTCTTCTTGAATCTGGATCTTTAGTTCCTGTAACTCCTACCTCATCTCCATAATATATTGTTGGGGCTCCTGGATATCCTAGCTGGAATATTGCAGTTAAGCCTTGTAATTTTAATGCATTATCTGAAGCCTCTGGTGCTATTTTAGTATTTTCCTCTTCCCAAGTTGGATTATCTATTTTTGTAATATTTCTTACTGTGTCATGAGAATCTACTAGGTTAAGCATTACCTGCCATGCTTCTTTAGGATAATTTTCTCTTATAACTTCTAAGGCCTCATTAAAGTTCCTTGCATTTCCGCTGATTATATAATTTTGAAGGGCTGCTCTAAATTGATAATTCATTACAGAATCAAATTGATCTCCTAATAAATAATGAGTTGCAACTCCCCATTCTTCTCCTAAAATAATAGGATCATCTATAATATTTCCATTAGCATCTCTTCTTCCTGCAGCTGATTTAACTGCCTCTCTAAATTTTTGCCATGTGGCAGTAGATACATCTGGTGCAACATCAAGTCTCCATCCACTTGATCCCATCCATAACCACCTTTGGGAATTTGCATATTGCATTTGCTCCTGAGCTTCTTCATCACTTAAACCTGTTAAGTCATAACCAATTACATTATTTCTATAGTCAACATTATTCCATTCATGTTGTCCCTCTATAGCTAGCTTATCACCTACTTCTGGGGATTTTGCATCTATTACTGGTAAAGAATCAAATCCCCACCATCCTTCATACTTATAATGTTCAACACCATCAGTTACTGTTTTAACATTTTCAATTGTAAACCAATTAACAAAAGCAAAATCTTCAGGATAGGAATAATTTTTTCCTGTTAAAGGATTTTTTAGGGATTGATAATATTTTATAACTTCTTTTTCTGCCTTTTCTTGGCTCATTCCTTCCTGGTTAACCTTATCCCATACCCTTTTCCAATATTCATAAGCTCCAATTTCAGGATATTTTTCATATCTATCAAAATAAATTGAATCATCACCAACATGATTAAATACACCATCTGCAATAATTCTTATATTTCTTTCTCTGGCTGCCTTGGCAAATGCTTGATATACTCTGTCTGATGCAGCCCTAGTTGCTGTATAGTTTATTCCGGATGTTGGATCTCCCTCTTCGTTATATATCACTTCTCCAAACATAGGATCTAGGGATTTATAATCTGTTGCATCATATTTATGGTTTGAAGCTGCCCAAGCAACAGGATTTAGATATATTGCAGTAACCCCTATTGATTGTAGATAATCTAATTTTTGTTCTATACCTTGAATATCCCCACCGTAAAACTCATTAGCCCAAACATTATCTGTTTTTGAGTCTGGATAGTAAGGTTTATTTTCAGGGGTCCCATGTCTAGGGTTTTCTGGATAATCACTCCACTCTCCCCATACCATTGATTCATCAGGTTCATTTTCAACTCCGCCATCAAAATATTGAAGTGGATAATATTTTATTTCTCCATCCTCTCCAATATATCCGCGATATCCATCCACTAACTTAGCCCTATTATTATCTTTGTTACCATCATAAAATCTGTCTGGGAAGATTTGATATACCACTGCATTTTTCATCCAATCTGGAGTTTTGAAATCTTTATCATAAACAGTTAAATTATACTGTAAAGCACCCTCATCTACAGCAACACCTGTACCGCCGCTTAATCCATCATCTCCATACTCTACCTTTGTTTTGCCATCAATTAGTATAAACTTATATCCCCAGATTCCAATTCCCTTAAAATCTTTCTTAGGAATTATAACTTCATAGTAATCTAAGTCTGAAATAGTAGTTGCCTTTCTCATTTCATAGCTTTTTGCCACTCCATTACCATCAGTTAATTCTACCTTAGCATATTGTACGTCATCCTTTGCTACTGCAATTCTAAGAGTTACATCTTCACTTTGCTCTTTTATTGCTCCAAAAGGTTTTTTATAGGTTATACTTCTTGAATCGAACTTTATTGCATTTTTATCTATTAATCCATCATAATTTCCTTCTGCTGGCTTATAATTATGAGTTAGTTTTTTATTTTCTGCTGAATAATCTATAGTAAATACAACATTTGAAGGATCTAAAGTAACTAACTTTAAATTGTTACCATTATCTCCATAGCTTTCACCCCAATTAGGTCCAAAAGCTACTTTTAATTCATAGTTTCCTGTAGGAATATTTCTTTGAAGTTTATAAATTGTTCCATCAAAGTTATAATCCACAAAGAGCTGCTTAGCTTCTTCTGGAGACCATTCACTTTCACCAAATACCTTTTGAATATCTCCAACTAACCTAGGCCATTTGTCTTTACTTAGTTTAGGTTGATAATATGCTAGGCCTTCCACTCCTTCTACATTAATTCTAGCTTCATTTAATTTTTCATTTACATAAAAATTGACAACAGACTTCTCTGCTAATTCAAGGGAAAAATTATTTCCATTATTGCTAAAGCCATCCCAAGTTCCATTTTTAACAATTTTAAATTCATGCTTTCCTGCATCTAGAACTGTTGAATATTGATAAAAGCCCTCAACTAAATGTTTAAGCTTTGTATCTTCACTTGTATTATTCCAGCCTTGGAAGGAGCCTGCTATATACCAGCTGTTTTTTCCTCCTGGTTGATCAACTAACTCCTCTGGCTTTAATATATTCTCATCCTCTTCTGGTATTTCAACCTCTAAATTTGGTTTAACATAATAAGTTGTATCATCTCCATTTTTATAGTAAACAGATAAATTTCCATTACAATCTAAATATGCTAAATCTACAAATTTATCTTGTCCATCCTTACTCCAATCAGCTTTTCTTACTATTAAGCCAATTTTTTTGTTTTCCTTTGTAATATTGCTAAAACTAACATTGGAAACCATTCCAAAATCAGTTTTTTTGGTAAATGAAGCTACTGTTTCTTCACTACCTCCTTGTCCATCAACAACCCAGTTCCATAATTCCCAACCTTCATAAGCATTATCTTCTCGATTATAGTTTACCCTTATATTGATTTTTTCAAAATCTTTGTATAAAGGTGCATATTCTATACTTTTTGGATTAGGGGTATTTTTATCTAGTACACCTGCTTTAATAATAATTTCTGTTTCTCCTTTAGATAAATCGTACTTTATATCGCCTGTAGCTTTTGTTTCCCATTCACCTTTCCTAACTATAACCCCTAACTGCCCTTCTTTTGGAACCTCTAAAAGGGCATAAACTCCTTGTTCGTCTTTATGGGTAAATTCAATAGATTTCCCATCTTCATTAGTGTGCCAAATCCAAAGATTCCATCCTGCATAGTCGCCATCTTCTTTAAAAAATCTTACTTTTACTTTTTGATTTTCTAAAGTCTCTCCTTTGACAACTTTACTAGGAAGGGGCACTAAAGAGAAAATAAATAAAAATAAGATTAAAATACTTATTTTACTCTTATGCCTTAAAATGTTTTTTCCTTTCATAAACTCCCTCCCTCAAAATAATTAGAAACGTTTTCAAAGTTGATTTAAAAAATTATAGTCCCACCTTAATTTTAAGGTATCCCTATATTTATTTCCATATATTTTATATTTTTTGGATATTAGCACAAAATTATGATTTTCACAAATTTATGCTTATACAATCAATCCTTTATAAATATTACATTTCTATATAATTAATAGAAAATAAAAAATGTAAGTTTTTATCAATTTGATAATAACTTACATTTTCTATATACATATTTTTGTAAAAGCAAGTGTATTAATCTATTATATCTAATTCAATTACTTTGCCCTGCTTAATAGATTTCTTTACATCAATTACCCTTTGATTACTTGAGCCTCTATATTTTAAACTTATATTCCTTTTATCAATTTGAAATCTTCCATCAATTAATACATCTGTTAATAATAAAAGTTTTCTCTTTTTCTCATCTTTAATTATTTCTTCATACAAATATCCCGACCAAATCCAAATAGGTTTCCCAACTTCTTCTTTTAACCTTTTTAATAAATTATATAAATCATCATCTTTTGTTTGATCCATTGGTTCTCCACCTAAAATGTTAACACCTCTTATATTAGGATCTTTAGTATATTTAATAAACTCTTCTTCTAATTCATTAGTCCATTTGTTTCCATAATTAAAATTTTGTAATTCTTTATTAAAACACCCTATACAGCCATTTGTACATCCACTTACAAAAAGAGTTGTTCTTACATTTGGTCCATTACTTACATCAAACTTTCTTATTTTTGCATAATTCATTTATAAACCCTTCTTTATTATTAATTTTATAAATTAATAAATACTTTTTATAAATGAAGAACTCTATCTCCTATTTCTGCTGTTCTGCCTTTATTCCAATAATTTGTTCCTATATAACCACAAGTTCTTCTCATAACTTGCATTTCACTTTCATCTCTATTACCACAAGATGGACAATACCATTCTAGATTTTCATCAAGCTTTATTTCACCTGTATATCCACAAGAATAGCATATATCTGGTTTTGTATTTATTTCTGCATATTGTATGTTATGATAAATATAATTAATTACCTGTTCTATAGCTTCAAGGTTTCTTGTCATATCAGGAACCTCAATATAAGATATACATCCACCAAGACTTATATTATGGAATTGAGATTCAAATTTTAACTTACTAAAGGCATCTATCTCCTCACAAACATGGACATGATATGAATTTGTATAATACAGCCTGTCTGTTACATTTTTTATTATTCCAAACCTGCTTCTATCTATTTTACAAAATCTATATATTAGATTTTCTGCTGGAGTTCCATATAAACTAAAGCCTAATCCAGTTTCTTTTTTCCATCTTTGGCAGGCCTCATTCATATAATTCATTACCTCTAAGGCAAATTTTTCTCCTTCCTTTGTTGTATGACTTTTTCCAAGCATTGCTTGAACCATTTCATGTACCCCTACATACCCTAAAGATAAAGTTGAATATCCATTTTTAAGCAGTTTATCTATCTTCTCACCTTTTTTTAGCCTAGCAATTGCTCCATGCTGCCAATGAATTGGTGAAACATCTGAAGTTGTTCCAAGCAGCATATTATGTCTAATTAAAAGTGCTTCTTTACAAAGCTCAAGTCTTTTATCTAATATTTCCCAAAACAAATCCATATTCCCTTTAGCAATGATACCAATTTGAGGTAAATTTAAAGAAACAACCCCTTGATTAAATCTTCCATACCATTTATAATTTCCATTTTCATCTTTCCAAGGACTTAAGTGCGATCTACAACCCATTGGTGGGAAAGTATTTCCTTCATAATTTTTTCTCATAATTTTAGCTGATTGATAATCTGGAACTAATCTTTTTGCTGTACATTTTGCTGCTAGTTTTGTTATATAATCGTATTTTCCACCTTCTAAACAATTATGTTCATCTAAAAGATATACTAATTTAGGGAAGGCTTCTCCTATTTCTTGTCCCTTATAATTTTTCATTCCTTCTAATCTCTGCTTAATCATTTCTTCACATATTAAGGCCATTTCCTCTTCATAAGGATGTCCTACTTCTATTTCAAGATAAATTGTACTAAAAGGAGATTGTCCATTTGTTGTCTGTAAAGTAGATAACTGATATCTTATTGTTTGAACTCCATCTTTTAATTCTTTTAATTTCATATCCTTTGCTAAGGATCTAGCTAACTCATCATCTATATTTCTATCTTTAAATATCTTATAATATTTTTCTTCTGTAATTTTTAAAAATTTTGCCAAGTGCTTTATGGTAATACTTTGACCCCCATATTGATTACTTGCAACTTGTGCCATTATTTGAGTAGTTACAGTACATGCAGTGCTGAAGGATTTTGGAGATTCTACAAGCTTATCATTAATAACTGTTCCGTTATTCAGCATATCTTCTAAATTTATCAAGCAACAATTAAAAATATTAGAGAGAGTATAATCCATATCATGCCAATGTATTGCCCCTTCATCATGAGCTTGTACTATATGCGCAGGTATTAATCTTCTTCTTGATATATCCTTTGATACTTCTCCAGCAATAAGATCTCTTTGAGTTGCTGCAATAACTGAATTCTTATTAGAATTTTCCTTCATAACATCTTCATTTGTTTTATTTAAAAGATTTAAAATACTTTCATCTGTTGTATTAGTATTTCTTTTAAATTCTTGAACTGCTCTATATCCCTCATAAGCTTTTGCAGTAACTGCCTGTCCATAATATACCAGCCTATCATAAACATAAGATTCTATTTTATGTATTGTCGGAATTTCATCATTATTCCTAAAAAATTCTTCTGCATCATTTGAAATATTAATTGCTACATCTTCTAGATATATCCCACTACCATATTTCATTGCTTTTAAAATTGCTTCTTTTATTTTCCTTTTATCAAAATCTACCAAGCTGCCATCTCTTTTAATAACTTTCATTCCCAAACTTATTCCCCCAATATAAATTTTTATAATATCGAAGTAGATTATACACTAAAAAATTTTCTGCTGCATTTTCTTCAAATCTCATTTACCTAAAACAATTCTATACACTTCCTTTTTTCTCTATATACTATGATTTTTCTCTATAATTAATAAATTTTTCCTATATATATTGCATAGTAAATTTATAGAATACAATATATTGTGCAAAAACAAAGACAGCACCTATAAGCAACTATCCTAAAATACTGTCCTTTTAAAAATATTATAATATTAATCCTTATCTATATTAAGTCCTAACTTTTTCTCTATTAAATTTCCCTTTTCATCAATAATTTTTATTTTCCTTGATTTTATCCTCAGATAAATAACTTTGCTTAAAATATCCCCCTTCAATATGAGCTTCTAATCCTAATTTATCTATATAATATTCCGCAGTCTTCATATTAATTGTTAATACCTATCCTCTCTTACTAAATATTCATTTCCATCTTGATCATAGAAGGTAAAGATTGAACCGTAAGGCATCTTCATAAGATCATCAACTTTAACAACAAAACCGACTTTTTCTGTACAGAATTTCTTTACTTCTTCTTGATTTTCAACATAAATAGTTATTTTCCCTATTTTATTTATCACCTCTTTTTAATTAATTTCTCTTCTTTATTGTATCTTATATTTGCACATTTATTAAGTACACATTTAAAAAAATTCTTGAACTTAAAAAACGCCCCAAAAAGGGGCCTATTTATACTATTTATTTGCATAAGCTTTTATAATATTTATTATTACTTCTACTGCCTTTTCCATAGATTCTATCGGAATATATTCATATTTTCCATGAAAATTTTCTCCTCCAGCAAATATATTAGGTGTTGGAAGTCCCATAAAGGATAATCTAGCTCCATCAGTACCACCTCTAACAGCAGTTATTTTTGGAGTTATTCCAGAATCTATCATTGATTGCTTTGCAGTTTCAACTATATGCATAAGCGGTTCTATTTTTTCTCTCATATTTCTGTAAGATTCTTTAATGCTAAGCTCTACCGTTCCTTCACCATAAACTTCATTTAAACTTCTTGTAATATCCTCGAAATCCTTAATTCTTTCTTCAAATCCTTCAGTTGTAAAATCTCTAATTATATAATTTAAAGTAGTTTTTTCTACTGTTCCATTAATATCAGTTAAATGATTAAAACCTTCACGTCCTTCAGTTTTTTCAGGAACTTCTTCAAGAGGCAGTGCATTAATAAATTCATTAGCAACCATGATAGAATTAATCATTTTATTTTTTGCATAACCAGGATGAACATTAACACCATGAATTATAACTTTTGCTGATGCAGCATTGAAGTTTTCAAATTCAAGTTCTCCAATAGTTCCACCATCCATTGTATAAGCAAAATCAGCTCCAAAACCCTCTACATCAAAATGATCTGCTCCTTCTCCAATTTCTTCATCTGGAGTAAAAGCTATTTTTATTGTTCCATGCTTTATTTCAGGATTTTCAACTAAATATTCTATGGCAGTCATAATTTCAGCAATTCCAGCTTTATCATCTGCACCTAAAAGGGTTGTTCCATCTGTTGTAATAAGTCTTTGACCAACATAATTTTTTAATTCCTTTGAAAAACTTGGTGATAAAATATCAACATCATTTAACTTAATGTCTCCACCATCATAATTTTCTATTATCTGAGGCTTAACATTTTTTCCAGAATAATCTGGTGCTGTATCCATATGGGCTATAAAACCTATAGTCGGTATATCTTTATCAATATTACTTTCTAAAGTTGCATAAACATATCCGTATTCACTTATTCTAGCATCTTTAAGACCTAATTTTTTTAACTCGTCATATAGCTTTTCAGCTAAAACTAACTGCTCCTTTGTACTTGGTGTTGTTCCAGTAGTTTCATCAGACTTAGTATTTATCTTTACATATTCTAAAAATCTTTCTTCAACTTTTTTCATATTTATCCTCTTTTCTATTTTTATTTCTTTTTTAATATTACCATATTCTCGCATTTTACAACAACTTTCATATAAAAATAAAAGCTGCTTTCAATTATAGAAATCAGCTTTTATCAAAACTTGAATTATTACTATTTAAAATTATATTTTGTAACTATAGGTTCTCTATTTAATACTTTATCATTAAAATATTCATAATAAGATAAAGCTAAAAAGCTTCCGGTTATATTGATTACATTATCAAAACCTAAGTTCTTTAAAGCAACTGCTGCATTATAGCTTCTTTGTCCTGTTCTGCAATGAAGATAAACTGGTTTATCCTTTGGAATTTCCTTATATCTTACTCTTAATTCACTTAAAGGAATATTTACTGTACCTTTTATATGACCATTTTCATATTCCATTCTTTCTCTTACATCAACTATAAAAGCATTGTTTTCTACCAATTCCCTTAACTTATCCACATTAATTTGCTTAAAATCTCCATTTGAAATATTTCCTGCTATATAACCTGCATAATTTACAACATCCTTTGCTGTACTGTATGGTGGAGCATAAGATAATTCTAAATCTTGTAAATCCTCAATTGTTCCACCCATTTTTATTAATGTTGCTATTATGTCTATTCTCTTTGCTGCATCTCCTCTTCCAATTGCTTGTGCACCTAATACTTTCCCTGTTTCAACTTCATATAAAAGCTTAAAATGCATTGGAGCTGCATCTGGCATAATTCCAACCTTATCGTTTGCAATTAGCCTTACAATATCATAATTTATCTTTATATTTGAGGCTTTAATTAAATTTTCATTTAAACCAGTAGCTGCAGCATTTAAACTAAAAACTTTAATGGCAGAAGAGCCTATATATCCTTTATTTAAAACTTTTCTTCCATTAATATGATCTGCAGCTGCTCTTGCCTGCTTTAAGGCCGGACCTGCTAAAGAAAGTTTAAAATAATCATGAGTTAAGGCATTATAAACTTCAATTGCATCTCCTATTGCATAAATATCTCTATCACTAGTTCTATAATTTCTATCAACCTTTATAGCACCTGTTTTTCCTATTTCAAGTCCTGCCTCCTTAGCTAAGCTTGTTTCTGGTATTACACCTATAGCCAATACAACTGCTTTTGTATTAATTTCTCTTCCAGATTCTAATATAACTTTATTTCTATCAAAAGCTTTAACCTTATCATTAACTATTAAATCCACATCATTGTCATAAATTTCCTTATGAAGAATTTGTACCATATCATAATCAAAATTCCTTAAAATTTGTTCTGAACCTTCAACTAAAGTAACCTTATATCCAGCTTCCCTTAAATTTTCGGCAGTTTCTACCCCTATAAACCCCCCGCCAATTACTGTAATATCTTTTCTATCTAATTTTTTTACAAAACTATTTAATTTATCTATATCCACAACATTTCTAATTGTAAATATTTTTACCTTTTCAATACCTTCTATTTTAGGAACTATTGGTTTTGCTCCTGGTGATAAAATTAATTTATCATATTTTTCTTTATATACCTCATTTCTTGTATAATCTCTAACTTCTACTGACTTATTCTTTCTATCTATTGATATTACCTCTGAATTTACTCTAACATCAATATTATATTGAACCTTAAACTTTTCTGGACTCATAAGTACAAGTTTATCAGCATCTTCAATAATCCCACTTAAATGATATGGAAGTGAACAATTTGAAAAAGAAACATGAGGTCCTTTTTCAAAAATAATTATTTCGTCTTCTTCACTATGCCTTCTTAATCTTGCTGCAGCTGAGGCTCCTCCTGCTACTCCCCCAACGATCAATATCTTCTTTTTCATAGCTAATCCTCCTACTAAAGTATTATTTTATTCTCTATATTTTCCTAAGTATGAACCAACTCCACCAGAAACATTTACAACATTATACCCCTTTGCCCTTAAAGAACTACAAGTTCTAGCACTTCTTCCTCCAGATTGACAGACTATATAATACTCCTTATCTTTTTTCAAATATTTATCTGTATTATTTAATAGTTCATTCATTGGAATATTTTTAGAAGTCCTTATTCTTCCTCTATTATACTCATATTTTTCTCTTATATCTATTAAATCAATTTTTTCTATTAAATTATCAAGATCGTTCACATTAATTGCTTTATTTATATCTTTTTTAAATATTCCAAACATTTTCTCACTCCTATTTAACTTTCTCTGTAGTATTATCATAGTATAAAATTTAATTTTTTTATGTAACTATGTTACATTGTTATTTATTATTTGTATTTAACTTTTCATTTATTATAAACAGGTTTAAAAAATAAAAGGACCTGTATCTACAGATCCTTTTATTTTTAAATATATTATAGATTTAATTATCTATTTAAAGCTTCTAATAGTTGTTCTAAATTTAATCCATGAACTTGTGCTGCATCTTCTAAAGATTCTGCTTGTGATGATGGACATCCAATACATCCCATTCCAAAGCTCATTAATATTTTATCAGCATCTTCCTTTACTCTAAGAATTTCTCCTATAGTCATGTCCTTTGTTATCATTTATTATTCCTCCATTTCAATTTCATATTTTTTCACTAAATCTGTTAAAATATCTAAATATTTTTTTGCTTCTTCAATTGTTTCTTCTTCAAAGCTTTCACATTCTTCATTAATTTTTTCAAGGGTTTCTGCCTTTAATTGTCTTCTTGCAAAATTATATATTACATTATCTTCTTTATGAATATGATCCTTTAATAAATTAGTGTATCCTACTGCATTTGCAACTATATCTAATTTGGCTTCTTCTTTTCCTTCTTTTAAATCCTTTAAGGCTTCATCAAGTCTTCTTATAAATAATCTTCCCCAATCATGTTCAACAAGCATACCTTGATTTACTACTTTTTCAGCAGTTGGTCCAATTTCCTCAACCATTTTATTAAATAAATAATCCTCTTCTTTCTTATGATGATGCTTATCGGCATAATTTCTTATAAAATCAATAATCTTATCAAATTCATTAAAATTTACTTCTCCACCATTCATTATATCAAGAGAAACTTTTCTAACTATCTTTAGCATAAGCTTAATATTTTTATGCTCTTCTACCATTAAATTAATAGCATCCATCATCTTCACCTACCTTATTTTTTCTATTACCATTTCAGTTTCAGATAACTTTCTATATTGGAAGTTAGCATTTACTTCTTCAACAAAAGTTTTTATCCATAAATCTCTTAATCCATAGAAATAATTTACATCGATATTTTTATCTTCCCAAATATCTTTGTGAACACAAATTCTTCTTTCCCATAGAACTTTGTCTTCTTCATGCTCTATTATTAAATTAACTCTATCACAAGGCATACCATCTAAAATATAGTCATTTACTAAATTATAAATAGCTATTGCATCCTCTGCTGCTTTATTATTTCCCTTAACTTCTTCTGCAGCAGCAGTTCCTTGGCTTATATAGATTTCTTCTATTTTTTCATTAATGTCTTCAATTTTTAATAATTCCGCAGTTAATGCTGAAAGTCTATTTTCAGCTATTGTTATCCTATCTTGTAACCAACCATGAATATTTCCTTGATCTATAATTTCTTCTAAGGGTCTATTTTCAACTTTCCTACCATATCTTTCATCTAACTTTTTTAAAATTTCTTCTGTATTTAATCCTTCATTTTTTGCAAGTTTTTCTAGTTCTACTTCTAAATTTTGAAACCATATTATTTTATTAAACATCCAGTAATGTATTTTACCTAAAAATAAACTCATAAGCTTCCTCCATACTATTTTCATTTAATATTCTTAATGTGTATTTAGAATACCATAAATAACTTAGTATTTCGGTAACAATAGTTACACTTCTAAAATAATAATACTTTTTTATAAATTTAATTTTTCTATTACATCTATTTTAATTTCCTTAACAAAGTTTAATCCCCATTCCATATTTTCAAAATTTAATGGATTATGAGCATCAACTCCAATTATTCTTTTAACATTATATTCTTTAGATAATTCCCAAAACTCTTTTATGGGATATGCATATCTTTCTCCTAAATTATATCTAACCATAGGTCTTCTAATTCCGTTTATATTTATTTCTATGGGCATATCTAATTTTTCAGCAGTTTCTAATATTCTTCTTGAAGCATTAATTGTATTTTCATCCCAATTTCTATAGCTTATCCCAAAAAGATCTGGATGTGCTAAATAATCAAATTTCCTGCTTTCCATTGATTTTATTACATAATCTGTATAAACTTTTAAACTTTCTTCATTTAAGTTAATATCTCCTACATAATACCATTTATTCTTGTATGGAAAAAAATGAACTCCTAAGATTAAATATTCTACCTTATATTTCTCTCTTAGCTCTTTATAAAGCCAATCATAATCTTCAAAATACTCACATTCCATTCCCTTCATTATAGAAATTTCATTTTTATATTTATTTTTTGCTTCATCTATTTCTTTAAAATATTCAACTAATTCTTCATATTTCATTCTACTTACATTATCAATATTTTTACCTGGATGGGGCATATGATCTGATAAACCAATTTCATCATATTCATTTTTTATCGCCTCAATAATATAATCTTTAACATTTCCTACTGCATGATTACATCTAAAATTATGTGTATGATAGTTAGTTTTCATTTTTCATCAATCCTTTTTATTTATGTAATATTATCATTTATATAATATCATAACTATAGATTATATCCAATCAGCTCATTCAATTCAGAATTCTAACAATATTTTCTATATATTTTACCAATTAATTTCATTATAATATAATAGAATTAATTGTTGTAAAAGGAGCGTTATCAATGAAAAATTTTATAGATTTAAGAAGTGATACAGTTACTCTACAGCCAGATTTTATGAAAGAAGCTATGTTTAAGGCAGAAGTTGGTGATGATGTATATGGTGATGATACTACTATTAATGAATTAGAAAAATTAGCTGCAGAAATTGTTGGAAAAGAAGCAGCATTATTTGTTCCTTCTGGTACCTTTGGAAACCAGCTAGCATTATTTACTCACTGCAAAAGGGGCAGCGAAGTTATTTTAGCTGATTCTAATCATATTGTTGTTCATGAAGTTGGTGCAAGTGCTATAATTGCAGGCGTCCAGCTTAGGACAATAGAAACTCTAAATGGAGTTATTACAAAAGAAGATATTGAAAAAAGAATCAGATTTGAAGAAGAAGATATCCATTTCCCTTCAACTTCTTTAATATGTATTGAAAATGCTCATTCAAGTGGAAATGTTCTATCTCTTGAAAATATGGAGGAAATATATAAAACTGCTAAAAAATATAATTTACCTGTCCATTTAGACGGAGCCAGAGTTTTTAATGCAGCTACATATTTAAATGTTGATGTTAAAGAAATCGCCAAATACTGTGATTCTGTTATGTTCTGTCTTTCTAAGGGATTGTGTGCACCAGTTGGATCTATTTTAGCTGGAGATACTGAATTTATAAAAAAAGCAAGAAAGAAAAGAAAAATTTTAGGAGGCGGACTAAGACAAGCAGGTTATTTAGCAGCTGCTGGTATAATAGCCTTAAAAGATATGACTAAAAGATTAAAGGATGATCATGATAATGCTAAGTTCCTTGCAGAAGAATTAAATAAAATCCCAGAAATAACTGTAGATTTAAATAATGTAAAAATTAATATGGTTTTCTTTAAATTTAATAAAAAAATTAATACTGAAGCCTTAAGTGAATATTTTATAAAAAATGGAATCAAAATCAACTATTCAGAAAATGGTAAATTAAGATTTGTAACTCACTACTGGATAACAAGAAAAGATATTTATAAAATAATACAAACCATGAAGGATTTCTTAGCAAATTCTTTATAATATAAATATAAAGAAAAACTACTGAGATATAGAGATATTGATTTATTAGATATCCCTAATTTAACCAAATCTCTTATCTTAGTAGTTTTAAAAATTAATATTTCTTTACTTATTATTTTCCTTCTTTAACATATCTATCTAAACTAATCTTTATTTTTCCTTTAGTTTTTCTAAATAAATGTTTGTTTCACTAACAATTACTTCTCTGAGACCTATGAGACCTATTAAATTAGGTATAGCCATAAGTCCATTTACTATATCAGCTATTCCTAATATTAATCCTAGAGGTAAAAAAGATCCAATTGCCACAAGAACTATAAATATAATTTTATAAGGTTTAATTGCTTTTACTCCAGCAAGATATTCTATACATCTTTCTCCATAATAATTCCATCCAATTATAGTTGTAAAAGCAAAGAAAATAAGGCCTAGGTTAACTATATATACTCCTAAATTACCAAGTGGAATACCAGTTTTAAAAGCAGCTGTTGTCAAAGCAGCTCCTTCTAAATTTCCTTCATAAATACCTGTTAAAATGATTACTATTCCTGTCATTGTACATACTACCATTGTATCAATAAAAGTTCCAGTCATTGATACTAATCCTTGCCTTGCTGGAGACTTTGTCTTTGCAGCAGCCGCAGCTATAGGTGCTGAACCAAGTCCTGATTCATTAGAAAATAATCCCCTGCTAACCCCACTTCTCATTGCAGTTAAAATAGTAATTCCTATTGATCCACCTAAAACTGCTTTTGGCTTAAAAGCGCCTAAAAGAATTAACTTTATTGCTTCTGGTATTTTTTCTAAATTAAGAACTAATACTATTATTGCTCCAATACCATAAAGAATTGCCATAAAAGGAACTATCTTTTCAGATACACTTGCTATTCTTTTAATACCACCTAATGTAACTAAGGCAACAATTATTGTAATTATGGCAGCTGTTACTACTAGGGGTATATTAAAAGTTAACTTAACAGCCTCAGATATAGATTTAACTTGTCCAAATGTACCTATTCCAAGCAAAGCTACTCCCACCCCAAATACAGCAAAGATCTTTGCAAGCCATCTTAAACCAAGACCCTTTTTCTATATAATACATAGGACCTCCTGACATTTCTCCATTTTCGTCTTTTTCTCTATATTTTATGGCAAGTAATCCTTCTGAATATTTAGTTGCCATTCCAAAAAAAGCAGCAACTAACATCCAAAATAATGATCCTGGTCCTCCAGTTTTAATGGCAGCAGCTACTCCAACAATATTGCCTGTACCAATTGTAGCTGATAAAGCTGTACATAATGCTCCAAAACTACTTACCTCTCCAATTAGTTCTTTACTTTCATTCTCTTCCTTTTCAAAAATATACCTTATAGCTAAAGGAAGCTTAAATACTTGTATAAATCTAAGCTTAAATGTAAGATAAATTCCTGTCCCTACTAATAAAATTAAAAATGGAGGTCCAAGTAATACAACTCCTATCTGTTTTACTACTAGCTCCATCTTTTCTAAAATTTCTAGCATAAAAAAATCCTCCTTAATATTTTAATTATGGAGGAGAATAGCTAAAAAGCCTATATATTTATAAACCTATACCATTCCCCTGTCCTTTTACCTGAGAGTTTAAGTAATATAATTACTTTGCTCCTTCGGTGCTCTTTCGAGTCTCTCCAAGGGTTCGTCCAATAGCGGTCCTTTTACCTGAAAGATTTACTTCTTCGGTGGGCAATATACCTCTCTCCCACTATCTTCATCCGAACATATTTAATTTTTATTGAATTATACATTAATATTAGGCTAAATGCAATATAATTTTAAAACACAAGGCATATTTTTATTATTTTTTCAAAATACCATTTAAAATATTACAAAATTATAAAAAGACTATGTAAAAAAAGAGAATAATTTTTTTACATAGTCTCACTTTTAGCTTTTTATCTAACTAAAAATCTAGTTTTTATGTATTATAAATTGAAGTTACTCGCTTCTTAATGCTTCTACTGGATCTTTCTTTGCTGCATTCTTTGCAGGGATAAATCCGCCAAGCATAGTTAAAAAAACACTAATTATTAAAAGTAATATTGCATGAACTGGGTTTAAAACTGCTACATTTTCTAAATCGGTTAATCTATACAATATTCTATTTGTTGGGAAAGTTAAAAGCCAAGCTATAAATATTCCAAGAAATCCTGAAAGAGATCCAATTATAAAAGTTTCAGCATTAAACACTCTTGATATATCTTTCTTTCTTGCACCTAAAGCCCTTAAAACACCTATTTCCTTTGTTCTCTCTAAAACAGATATAGATGTAATTATTCCAACCATTATTAAAGAAACTACTAAAGATATGGCAGCAAATGCTATAAGAACCATGGTTATTGCATCCATTATTCCACTTGATAAACTTACAATTGTACTTGCCATATCATTGTAAATTATCATATCATCTTTTTCTTTTCCTTCATTCCATTTATCTAAATAAGCTACTATTTCATCTTTTGTTGTAAAATCCTTTGGATATAAAGTTATCATATAAGGAACCTCAGTTGCCCCTAAAGACGCTAGAATATTTTCTTTAGTATTTAAACTTGAACTTTCCATCATCATTTGACTGCCCTTTGATGTTGAAAAACTTTCTCCAGTAAAAACATTATAATCTGCAGCTAATTGAGCCTTAACTACTTCTGAATTTTTTGCATTTTCAATAAAACTTTTACTTAGCTCATCTGAATATGCTAAGCCACTTTGTAAAACTGGAATACTTACATCTTTTTTAAGCCTTAAAATACCAGAAATCTTTAATGAAATAGAATTTTCATCATTATAAAGACTGCTCATATCACTAGGACTTGCTGCTAATGTAAAGTAATTTCCAACCTTTTTATAATAGTCATCATTTTGCACTGCTTTTATTTCATAACCTACTATATCTTTAAAATCTATCTCTTCTACACTGCTGTCTATTCCCAGAGCATCTAAGACCTTAGTGTCAACTTTGTTATATTCATCAACTATTAATATTAAATCATTCATTGTTTTAGGATAACTTCCATATAATAAATCATAATTTTTTACTAAATATTCTTGTTCATTTTCGCCTGTACTTATTGGATATGAGGAAAGATTTAAATCTTGTGCATTTATTGTTGTTGCAACACCATCTACCATCTTTAATAAATTCATATTTACTAAACGAGTATAAGATAAACCTGATAATAAGTTTTTATCTATATCTTCAATATAATCTACATAATCCTTAGTTATAATATTTTTATGGGTATGAGTATTTTCCTCCCTATTATATGGATAAATAACTTCTGTATCTGGATATTTCCCTTCATCTTCTTCCAAACCAAGAGCCTTATTTCGTTCTCTCTTCATATCGTTAAAATCTATTTCTGTTGTAGTTTGAGTAATCATTATAGGAAAGCCTGATAAAGTTTCTGTTTCAAATATATCTATTTGCTTATCAAAACCATTTGATAAAGATAATATCAAAGCTATTCCTATAATTCCTATACTTGAAGCAAAAGCGGTAAGAAAAGTCCTCATCTTTTTTGTTCTAATATTCATTCCTGATATTTTTAAGGCAGTTAAAAAACTCATACTTGTTTTTTTAAGATTATATAATAAATCACTTTTTTCTTCTTCTAAAGGATTAGAATCTGAAATTACTCTTCCATCTCTAAATTCTATTATTCTATCTGAATACTTATTTGCCAGTTCTGGATTATGAGTAACCATAATAACAAGCTTATCTTTTGCTATATCCTTTATAAGTTCCATAATTTGAATGCTTGTTTTAGTATCTAAAGCTCCTGTAGGCTCATCAGCTAGAATAATATCAGGATCGTTAGCTAAAGCCCTTGCAATTGCAACTCTCTGCATCTGTCCACCTGATAATTGATTTGGCCTTTTATGAATATGATCTTTTAAACCTACCCTTTCTAAGGCTTCCTTAGCTTTTCTATGCCTTTCTTTTGCAGATACTCCGCTTAATGTCATTCCAATTTCAACATTATCAAGAACAGTTAAATGATTTATTAAATTATAACTTTGAAAGATAAAGCCTATACTATTATTTCTATAAGCATCCCACTCAGAATTTTTGAAATTTTTTGTTGATTTTCCATTAATTATTAGATCCCCACTATCATATCTATCTAAACCTCCAATGATATTTAAGCAAGTAGTTTTACCTGAACCACTAGGTCCCAAAATAGAAACAAACTCTTTTTCCCTAAAATTTAAATTGACACCATCTAAAGCTACTTGTTTAAATTCACCTGTTATATAAGATTTTGTTATATTTTTAAGTGATAACATTCCATTCCTCCTGTAAAAAAATATATTATAGATTATACACTTCTTTTCAATTTTATATATGGATATTTACAATATGTTAACTATATTTTTACAAAAAAATGGCTGATTAAACAGCCATTAAGATATTTTTATAAATTATCAATAATAAACTTAAATATATTTATGCCAATATCTTTAATATTCTCCTGATTAAAATCTGAAAAATCATGACTTGTTCCTTCTAAAGTTAATATTTTTACTTTATTCTTTGTATTAACTAATTTTTTATATAAAGTTTCTGCATTTTTATAAGGAACTAAATTATCATCAGTACTATGAATTATTAAAGTATTAGGTTCTCCTGCTCCTATATGATTTATTGGACTATATTCCTTTAAAATTTCTTCTTTCTTATCTCCTAAAGAATTTATTATTTCCTTAAAAGTGCTGTCAGCATTGCTTATGTCTAAAGTACTTAAATCAGTTGGTCCAAATAAATCTATTAGGTATTTTATATCAGAATCGTAATTCATTAAATCTCTATCATCTATAAAATCATCCTTTTCACTATAAGCAGCCATCATAGCTAAATGAGCTCCAGAAGAAACTCCTATAATTCCTATATTATCTGTATCAAAATTATATATTTCTCTATTTTTATTTATCCATCTTATCGTATCTTTTATATCACATATCTGCTTATAAAAGATTACTTCATCCTTCATAAGTTCATACTGAGTGCTTATTATAGTAAAGCCTTCTTCCCTAAAAAAATCTAAAATAGGCTGCATAAACTTTGGAATATCATTAGTTCCATATGCCCAGCTTCCACCATGAACATATATTAATACTGGTGAAGTAGCTCTTTTTAATTTCTTAGGACCATATATATCTAACGTTAATGGAACATTATTAGTATTTTTATATTCAATAGCATTATAATCAACAGTTATTAATTCCCTAATCTCTTCTTTATCCAAATTAGTGTCTATTGCAGTATTTTCTTCTGTAATATTTTTATATTTTTGATAAGCATGAAAATAAGTTGTAATTTTATCTTTTGATAAATAAAATCCAACAAGCAAAAAGCTTACAATAATAGTTGGAATAATTACTTTATATTTTCTTTTCATATACCATCCCTTAAATTTCTAATTCTTTATAATTAAATAAATTTAATAATAGCAATAAAATATACTATAATAATAGTATAATATTAGGTTTTATTTATATACAATAACGATATATATTATTTAATAATATATTTATAATTATGTAATAAACTTAATAAAATTTTTTTGGAGGAAAGCATGAAAAAATTACTATCTATTATTTTAATCCCTCTCTTACTATTTATTTCAATAATTTCAACCGGATGTACACAAAAACAAGATATTAATAAAGAAAATAATATTAAAGAGGAAAACGTTGATAAAAAACCAGATCCTCAAGAAAATAATAGATAGTAATTTTTTCATGCTTTCCTCCAAAAAAATGCATAGCCGCTGAGCTTCACATTTCCTATCCGCATCATGTTCAACCGCGGCGGCGGGTACGTCTGCTGACCAGTACACCGACGAT
>NZ_JAHLPS010000024.1 GCF_018918055.1 Caproiciproducens sp. MSJ-32 | reverse complement strand
TCGCTCAAATTGCGGAGCAAAAATTAAAATAGCTACAGCCGAAGCTTTTATAAAGTATGCAGAAACAAAAATTCTTAAAGATAAATGGTCCGTCGATGCTGTAGTAGGTTATTGTAAAAATGACCCTGCTTGGAAGGATGAATATATTGTTTCTACTAAAACATTGTACAACTATATTGATAAAGGCTTTTTATCTGTACGCAATATAGATTTACCTTTAAAACTACGCTTAAAACCTAAGAATAAAAGAATTAAGCAAAATAAGCGTATCTTAGGTAAAAGTATTGATTTAAGACCAGAAGAAGTAAATACCCGTGAAGAATTCGGACATTGGGAAATAGATACTGTCATTGGTAAAAAGTCCGGTGATAATGCTCTCTTGACTCTAACAGAGCGTAAGTCCCGTTATGAAATAATGATAACTTTAAATGCTAAAGATAGTAAATCTGTTGATGATTCAATAAAAAAGCTTATGGATAAGATGGGCTTAAGGCTGATTTTGACTATTGTCAGTCCTATTCTACATGATTTTTTCACAGTGGTGTTGCATTTAATATTGCAATTTAAGAATTTATTAAAAATTCTATAAGCTTATTAATATTATTTTTAATGCCTTCTATACTGCTATCTTGAAAATTCAATTCTAAAACCTTAATTTTGCTTTCTGAAGGTAGTATATTTTCTTCTTTCAAATCATGTATGAATATTACTTTCTCTTCTTCTAAATACTCATTAATATTATCCTTATTTACTTTAACAACTTCTATGCCTAAATTTTTAAAGAAATAATCAAATTTATTAGAAGCTGCTAATATTTTATATTCCTTTACCTTTTCTAAAGCTGGAGCTGTTTCTTTTATAAAATTCTCAATTTCCTTAATAATGTCATTATAGTTTTTTTCATAATAATCTCTATTTGCTATATCATTTTCTTGTAATGCCATCTTTGTATTATATAAAGCTATTTTATACTCATTAATTCCCAAATAATAATAGGGATTTGCTTCTTCTTTAGAATCTGCTTGCATACTCATTGGATAGATTCCTCTAGCTATATTTATACTTCTTATTTTTTTATCTATATTATTCCTTTCTTTATCCCTTAATCTTTTTCTTCCTTCATTTATTTTATCTATAAAATCTTTATTCTCTAAATCACTATAAATTAATAAATCATTATTTAACACACTTTCTAAAATCGTATCATCTATTTTATAGTCTTTAAGTTCTTCATTGTTTTTAACTAAATAATCTACATTATGTTTATCCTTAACTAAACTCATTATCATTCTATATTGATGTTCATTTATAGCAACTATATCTAACTTTTCATTTTGTTGAATTTCTTCTTCAGAATTCATTGTTGCCTCTAAAGAATTTCCAGATATATTTAAAAATAAAAATAAACTAAAAGTAAAAATTATCAATATGTAAGTTAACTTTTTCATTTAACTTCCTCCAAAACTATATCTATAGTTCATTAGAACTAATATTATCATTATAATACCATAAATACAATTTCTTTTTCTTAAAATTCGGTTACATTTATGTTAATTAATTCCTTAAAATTCCTTTTATCAAAAATTTATTATTCCCATTTATCTTTCTTTTTCTTATCTTTTTGGATAAAATATATTAATAAGATACTTTAGAAAGGATATTAATTATGGTTTTTTATGTTAATAGTTTAGAAGAAACTACTAAAATCGGATTTTTACTAGGTAAACTTGTACAGCCTAGTGATGTCATTTGCTTAACTGGTGATTTAGGTACAGGTAAAACTCATATAACAAAAGGTATTGCTAAAGGTTTAGGAATTGAAGAACATATAACAAGCCCAACCTTTACAATAGTAAATGAATATGATTCAGGCAGGCTAAAATTCTATCATTTTGATGTTTATAGAGTTAGCGATCCAGATGAAATTTATGCAATTGGTTTCGATGAATACATATTTTCCGATGGAGTTTCTGTAATAGAATGGGCAAATTATATAGAAGAAATCTTGCCAAAAGAATTTTTACATATTTATATAGAAAAAGATTTATCAAAGGGAGAGAATTTTAGAAAAATAACTATTACTCCTTATGGAGAAAGATACAATTATATAAAGGAGTTGAAAATATGAATATTTTAAGTATTGATTCTTCCTCAAAGGTAGCAACAACAGCAGTTTTAAATGAAAATGGCTTAATTGCAGAATATACTTTAAATAATAAATTAGAACATTCAGTATTATTAATGGATATGATTGATAATTTATTAAAGGATTCTAATTTAACAATAGATAATATAGATGGTTTTGTAGTATCTAAAGGCCCTGGTTCTTTTACAGGCTTAAGAATAGGAATGGCAACAATTAAAGGCTTGAGCTTTGGTGCTGATAAACCTTATGTAAGTATATCAAGCCTTGATGCTTTAGCTTATTCCCTAATAAATTTTGATGGTATTATATGCCCTATTATGGATGCTTTAAGAGATAGTGTATATACTTGCCTTTACAAAAATAATAATGGAAAGTTGGAAGCCTTAATGGATTATGCTGCTCTAGATTTAGAAGAGCTAGTAACTCTTTTAAAAGAAAAAGGAGAAAAAGTTATTTTTACTGGTGATGGACTAGTAAAACATAAGGAGTATCTAATGAATAATCTTGATAACTGTTACTTCCCTCCTAATCATTTAAGTATAATTAGGGCTTCATCTCTTGGAGAACTAGGATTAAAACTATTATTAGAAAATAAAGCTGATGATCCAAATTCAGCTCCATTTTATCTAAAAAAGCCTCAAGCTCAAAGGGAATTAGAAAAGAGGTTAGCTCTAAAAGATGAACATAACATATAAAACAATGAGTAAAAAAGATGTGGAAGGGGTATTTAAAGTAAGTACTTTGTCTTTTAAAACACCTTGGAGCAAAACTTCAATTTCAAATGAAATTAATAATCCTCTTGCTAAATACATAGTTGCAATTGATAACACAAACAATGAAGTCATTGGTTTTATAGGTGCATGGATAATTGCTGGTGAAGCAGATATTATGAATGTTGCAGTACACCCTGACTACAGGAAACTTGGAATAGCCAGCAAGCTTTTATCTTCATTAATAACTTTATGCAAAAATCTTAATTGCTCAAAAATTAATTTAGAAGTAAAAGCCTCAAATATTCCAGCCCAAAATTTATATAAAAAATTTTCCTTTGTTGAAAATGGATTAAGAAAAGGATATTACCAAGATACTGGAGAAGATGCAATTTTAATGCAGTTCACAGTTCACAATCCACAGTCAACAGCTACTGATGCTTTTTATCAGAACTAAAAATTCTAAAACAAAAGAGTTATTCTATAATAATCTCTATAGAATAACTCTTCATTATTTACTTATATTTTCATCCTTACTGAAAATTTTCCTTAACTGTGCACAATACACTTATGTCTAATCTATGCTCTTGCTTCTTTTCTATAAAGTGCCTTTTCAAGTCTTTCGTGTAATACATAGTTTATTATACCGACAATTACCGCTTTAATTCCGTTAAATGGCAATAAACCTGCGGTGACATAATAAATCATTTCTTCCGGACTCATTTGCATTCTATATAAAGGAATTAATATATATACATTCGCTAATATCCCTATTATTTCAACAGATAATAGTCCAAATAACATTCCTATTAATAATGATTTTTTAGTATTATTTCTCTTATAAATAATTGCTGGCGGCAACACCAAGGAAACTCCAATTATAAAGTTTGCTAGTTCTCCTACACCAGCACTACTTGTACCTTTTACTACTAAGATAAGTAAATTTTTTATAAGCTCAATTACAACTGCTGCCATCGGGCCAAATGCTAGTCCCCCTATCAATGCTGTCACATCACTTAAATCAATTTTTAACCATGGAAATGGAAAAAATGGTATAGGGAAATCAAAATACATTAATATTACTGACATTGCCCCTAAAAGTGATATTTTGATAAACTTGTTTAAGTTTTGATTTTGATAATTTTTCATTCTTTCTCCTCCCAAACTCATTGTCTCAGGGAACTGGCGTAGATTAGAATAATTTGGTGATATTTTATTAACACAATCCTTCTCTTTTATCAATAAAAAAACCTGATGTAAAATTTACATCAGGGCTTCATACATGCAAAAAGAAAGATGCATTAATAATTAAATTAAGCTATCTCACCACATATACCTTCTTTCATCCAGACTATACTGTCGGCTTCGGAGTTTCACCGAATCGTGCTATAAACTAGCTCGCGGGCTATACCGCCGGTGGGGAATTACGCCCCGCCCTGAAGATAATGTTATTTATTTTTATTACTCTTATATTATATGCTATAGTTATTATTTTGACAAGCAAAATTTTTAACCATTTACAAGTCCTTCATAGATAAAGAAATTCTTTTTTTCTTAACATCCACATCTATTATTTTTACATCAACTATATCTCCAACCTTAACTACCTCTAAAGGATGTTTTATAAATTTATAAGACATTTGACTCTTATGAACTAAACCATCTTGATGAACTCCTATATCAACAAAGGCTCCAAAATCAGCTACATTTCTAACAGTTCCTTTTAATACTAATCCTGGAGTTAAATCCTCCATATTGATTATTCCTGTTTTTAATATAGGCTTTGGCATTTCTTCTCTTGGATCTCTTCCTGGCTTTTTTAATTCTTTTATTATGTCTAAAAGGGTTGGCTCTCCTACCTTTAGACTTTCAAGAAGTTTCTCTATTCCTACTTTCTTTACCCTATCTTCTATATCTGTTAACTTTCTATTTTTTAAATCTTCTATGGTATATCCAAGTTCCTTTATTAAGCTTCTCGCCACGTCATAGGACTCTGGATGGACTGAAGTATTGTCTAAAGGTTCATCACTCTCCATAACTCTTAAAAAGCCAGCGCATTGTTCAAAAACCTTTGATCCCAATCTCTTTACTTTTAAAAGCTCTTTTCTATTTTTAAAGGCTCCTATTTCATTTCTATATTCAACTATATTATTAGCTATAGTAGAATTTATTCCTGAAATATAAGTTAATAAAGATGGGGTAGCTATATTTAAATCTACTCCTACTTTATTTACACAATCTTCTACTACACCAGTTAAGGATTCATCTAATTTTTTAGGACTGATATCATGTTGATATTGTCCTATTCCTAAAGCTTTTGGATCAATTTTAACTAATTCAGCCATAGGATCTTGAAGTCTTCTTCCTATTGAAATTGCTCCTCTTATAGTTACGTCTAAATCAGGATATTCCTTAGATGCAAGTTCTGAAGCAGAATATACTGATGCCCCTGCTTCTGATACAATAACATAAGATACTTCCTTGCCACTTTCACTTTTCATTTCAGAAATGATTTCTGAAATAACTTCTTCTGATTCTCTTGAAGCAGTTCCATTTCCTAGAGATATAACATCTACATTATATTTTTTTATTAATCCCTTAAGTATTTCCTTTGTCTCTTCTATTCTATTTTGTGGAGCTGTTGGATATACTGTTGCCTTATCTAAAAACTTTCCTGTGCTATCTAAAATTGCAACTTTACAGCCAGTTCTAAAACCAGGGTCAAAACCCATTACAACTTTACCTTTAATTGGAGGCTGCATTAATAAAGACTTTAAGTTTTCTTTAAAAATTTTTATTGCTCCTTCTTCTCCACGATTTGTAAGTTCATTTCTAACTTCTCTTTCTATAGATGGGTATATTAATCTTTTTAAAGAATCTTTTATTGCCAGCTTTAAATATTCATCTGTTATAAGATTTGATTTTAATATTTCTTTCTCTAAATAATTAATTATTTTTTCTTCATCTACTACTATTTTTACCTGAAGAACTTTTTCTTTTTCTGCCCTATTAATTGCTAAAATTCTATGAGATGGTATTTTGCTTACTTCTTCACTATAATCATAATACATCTCATAAGGAGTATCTTCTTCACTGTCTCCTTTAGTTTCTATTTTACCTTCCTTTAAAACTAAACTTCTTATCCATTTTCTATACTTAGCTTCATCAGAAATAACTTCTGCTATTATATCTAAAGCTCCATTTATAGCATCTTCCTTATTATTTACTTCTTTTTCTTCATCTATATATTTCTTTATTTCTTCTTCTATATTTCCCTTAAAGCTTCCATCTAAAATTAAATCTGCTAAAGGCTTTAATCCCTTTTCTAAAGCTTTAGTTGCCCTAGTTCTCTTTTTTTGCTTATAAGGTCTATAAATATCCTCAACTTCTGTTAAAGATGAAGCATTTTCTAAAGCTTTAACTATTTCTTCAGTTAATTTTCCTTGTTCTTCAATTAATCTTTTTACATCTTCTTTTCTTTCCTTTAAATTTCTAAGATATATTAGCCTTTCATGAAATTCTCTTAAAACTTCATCACTTAAACCACCAGTCTGTTCCTTTCTATATCTTGAGATAAAAGGTACTGTATTCCCAGCATCTAAGAGTTCTATTACATTATTTACTTGAGTTATACTTATCTTAAGCTCTGATGAAAGCTTACCTGCTATATCTACCATAATTTCCTCCTAGTTAAAATTATTAGCCTTAAATTTACATAATGTTATTATAATACAATATTTAGCTTTAATAAAATATTTATATTTTATTAAAGGAATACATATTGATACAAAAGTAAATTACAAGTATAATTTAAATGTAAAATATTTCCAGAGGTGATTGTATTGAAAAAGCTTGGTTTTATTATTAGCAGACTAATCAACATATTATTAATTTTTTTCATTATATTTATTATTTTAAATGATTATCATATTATAGATTTTTCTAATACAGTAAAATATATTTTATATTTTCTAACTTTTATCTTAATTCTTATTTCTGCTACCAAGGAATTAATTTTAAATAAATCTGGATTATCAAAATTTATTAATTTTATAATATTATTTTGTTCAATAGCAGGTGGAGTATTTTCAATTCAAGCAAATCAAATTAATATTTTAATATATATATGTATTATTTCTTCTCTAATATATTGCTTTATTGAATTAGTTTATAGAAGGGCATAAAAAATTCTTTTAGTTTACTTTCATATTATTTAACCTCATTTAATATGATTAACTATAATTAATTTATGAGGTAAGTATATGAAAAGGAAATTAATCTATTTTACATCATTATTTATAATTATCATCTTACTAGGTTTATCTGTATTTTTTAATTTTACATATTCACCTTTTAACGCTGATAATGTGAAAAATAATATTGCCCTATTTTCTTCAGAAACCTATGAGGGAAGGCTTCCAGGAACTAATGGAAATATACTAGTTGGCGAAATAATAAAGCAAAACTTTCAAAATAATAATTTAATTCCTCTAAATGAAGATTATAAAGAAAGCTTTAAAGCCCTTTGCCCAGTTAAAGAAAATTCCATGCCTTTTATTAAGATATTATCAGAAGACAAGGTTATAGAAATTCTTAAATATGGAGTAGATTATAAAGAAGATATGCTTAATTTTAGAAATAACACAATTAGTTTTTCTAATGAAGATAAAATTAATATATATACAAATTCTTTTGAAGTTATAACTGATCAATCTAATTGTTTATTTTATGTACCTAAAAATAATAATTTTTCCTTTAGAAGTTCCTTTATGAGCGATTTTCCTTATGATATGTTAATTGCTATTACTACTGACACTTACAATAAAATTCTTGATGCAGTTAGGAATAATTTAACAATTTCTGTCCATATACCATTTAAAACTACTGAAAAAGAATTATTCAATGTAGTAGGAGTAATTGAAGGAAAATCAGATGAACTTCCACCTCTTATATTAACTGCTCATTTTGATCATTTAGGCAAGGATGGACTTAATAATACTTATAAAGGTGCCTTGGATAATGCTTCTGGAACTTCATTTTTATTGGAACTTCAACGTTCATTAAGCAGCTTCAAGAAACCTAAACGTGATATTATATTTGTTGCCTTAAATGCTGAAGAATTTGGCTTGCTAGGCTCCAAGAGTTTTGCAGAAAAAAATTATGATATTATAAAAGATGCAGAAGTAATAAATTTTGATATGATAGGAAGCGAAGATTATCCATTAACCTTAATGCTTGGAACTGCTTCAAAAGATAAAGAATCTAAATTATTAGCTTCTATATTAGAAATAGCTAAGGATAATAAAGTTAAAACTGAAATAGTATATGAAGACGCTAGCGACCACGCAAGCTTTAATAATGCAGGAATTGACGCTTTAAGCTTATGCCATAGTGATACAAGAAGAATTCATACTCCTAATGACACAGTTGAATATATAAGTACTAAGGCAATAAAAAGTGCCTATTCAGTTATTCAGAATAAGATTTATGATTCCTGCTATGATAATTTGACAATATTCTTTTATACTAAATCTTCAATAATTGCATTCTCAACTTTATTAGTTATTCTAATTATAATTCCATTTGTATTAAATAAAAAAGAAAAGAAAACAAATTAAAAATTTCAGACAAAAAAAGAAGATTGAAAACAATCTTCTTTTTTTGTCTGATCAAAATTCACAGCTAAATACTAAACTACTGACTTTTAAGATATGCTACAATAAAATTATCTATTTCACCATTCATAACAGCATTTAAATTAGCTGTCTCTTCATTAGTTCTATGATCTTTAACCAAATTATATGGATGGAATACATAAGATCTTATTTGACTTCCCCAGCCCATATCCTTTAGTTCTCCTGTTAAATCTTCTATCTTCTCTTTATGAGCTCTTTCTTTTAATTCAATCAGCTTTGCCTTAAGCATTGCCATTGCTGCTTCTTTATTAGCAAATTGACTTCTTTCACTTTGGCATTGCACCACTATACCTGTCTTTAAATGGGTAATTCTTATAGCTGATTCAGTTTTATTAACATGTTGACCACCAGCTCCACTTGCTCTAAAAGTATCAACCTTAATATCTTCAGCTTTTATTTCTATATCCTGATCTTTTGTTAATTCAGGTAATACTTCCACAGAAGCAAAGGAAGTTTGTCTTTTTCCATTGGCATTAAAAGGCGAAATTCTAACTAATCTATGAATTCCCTTTTCTGCTTTTAAATATCCATATGCAAATTCACCTATTACCTTTAAAGTAACACTTTTAATTCCTGCTTCATCCCCCTCAAGATAATCAAGAGTTTCTACCTTATAACCTTTCTTCTCACACCATCTAGTGTACATTCTAAGCAGCATTTCTGTCCAATCATTTGCATCAGTGCCACCAACACCTGCATGTAAAGTAACTATTGCATTATTTCCATCATATTCTCCAGATAAAAGCAACTCTATTTTATAAGCATTTACTTCTTTTTCAATACTTCTTATCTCAGCTATAATCTCATTTACTGTTTCTTCATCATCATCTTCTAGTAGTTCTGCTAGAACTTCAACATCCTCTACTCTTCTATTTAAAGAATCATATCTCTCTAGCTTATATTTAATTCTTTTACTTTCCTTTGTAACTTCTTCAGCCCTTTTTATATCTTGCCAAAAATCCTTTTCCTGCATTTTTAAATCAAGCTCTTGTAATTCCTTTAAAAGTACTTCCCTGTCAAAGAGAAGCCCCCATTTCCTTTATATTTTTCTTTATGTCACTAAGTTTAGATAATTCTGCTTCTAATCTAACTATCATTCTACCACCCTAACTTTAATTTTTATTACTTAAATCACCTATATATATAATAAATAAAATAATAATCCTTTATATGTTAATAAAAAAAGTTCACAGTTCACAATTTACAGTACACAATTTCGGATAAAACTACTAGTTAGTTTTTAAAATTTAAGTCACATCAACTAAAAAGTAGCTGGTAAAAAATTTGTTACTAAACTAAGCTGAAGTATTTCCTTAACTGCGGACTGTGCCTTGTGAACTATGCACTATTTAGATTTAATTTTTACTGTTTTAACTCTGAATTAATTTGTATATAATTCTTTAATATTTTACGCTTCTCTTCCATGGCAGTTCTTATATTTTTTACCACTTCCACAAGGACAAGGATCATTTCTGCCTACCTTGTTTTCATTTCTAACCGGCTGTTTCTTTGTATCAGAAGTACTGCTGCTTCCTGCATGTTGAGCTGCTGTTACTTGAGCAACTCTTTCTCTTTCCACAGGTTCTTCTTTTTTGATTTGAACATGGAATAGGAATTTGACTGTGTCAACTTTAATTCCATGAATCATTTCCTCAAACATAGCACTACCTTCCATTTGATATGCTTGAATTGGATCTACTTGTTTATAAGCTCTTAGCCCCATACCTTGTTTTAAATGATCCATGTTATCTATATGATCCATCCATCTTCTATCAACTGATCTAAGAAGAATTACTCTTTCTAATTCTCTCATTCTTTCTGCGCCAAATTCTTCTTCCTTAGAATCATAAATCTTATATAAGATTTCTAATAATTTTTCAATTACATTATTTACTGATAAATTCAATATATCTTGAGCTTTAACTACTCCCTTAGGCAGGCAAATATCTTCTAAATATTTAATAAGCTTGTTAGAAACTTCTTCTTTATTTTCAACATTACCTTCTAAATGACCTCTAACAGCATCTTCCACAACATCTTTTGTCATAGATAAAATTTGATCTTTTATATCCTTGCCTTCAAGAACTTCTGCTCTTTGCTTATAGATAACTTCTCTTTGCATATTCATTACATCGTCATATCCTAAAAGATTCTTTCTAATATCAAAGTTATTACCTTCAACCTTCTTTTGAGCATTTTCTATTGCCTTAGTAACCATTTTATTATCTATTGCTTCATCATCCTCTAATCCAAGTTTATCCATTAAAGCTTGAATTTTTTCTGATCCAAATATTCTCATTAAATCATCTTCTAAAGATATATAGAACACTGATTCACCTGGATCTCCTTGACGGCCAGCTCTACCCCTTAACTGGTTATCTATTCTTCTTGATTCATGTCTTTCTGTACCTATTATTTTAAGTCCTCCGACTTCCCTAACACCTTCGCCAAGTTTAATATCTGTACCTCTACCAGCCATATTAGTAGCTATTGTAACACTTCCTAATTCTCCAGCATGAGATATTATTTCTGCTTCTTGTTCATGATACTTAGCATTAAGCACTTTATGAGGAATTCCCCTTTTCTTTAATAAGGAAGATAAATATTCTGATTTTTCAATACTTACAGTACCAACTAAAACTGGCTGACCTTTTTTATGACTTTCTACTATTTCTTCAATAATAGCTTTATATTTTCCCTTAGTATTTTTGTATATTAAATCAGTTCTATCAATTCTAGCAACAGGTTTATTGGTTGGTATAACTATAACATCAAGGGCATAAATTTCTCTAAATTCATTTTCTTCTGTTAAAGCTGTACCAGTCATACCTGATAGTTTATTATACATTCTGAAATAATTTTGGAAAGTTATAGTTGCAAGAGTTTTTGATTCTCTTTCAATTTTAACTCCTTCTTTAGCCTCTATTGCTTGGTGAAGACCATCAGAATATCTTCTACCTTCCATAAGTCTACCAGTAAATTCATCAACTATTATTACTTGCCCATCTTTTACCATATAATCCTTATCTCTTTTCATTACATAGTTAGCTTTTAGGGCTTGAGTAATATAATGTTGTAATTCTAAGTTGCTAGCATCTGCATAGTTTTCAAGTCCAAAGGCTCTTTCTGCCTTTGCAACACCTTCATCTGTAAGCATTACAGAATTTGCTTTCTCATCAATTGTAAAGTCCTTTTCTGCAATTAACTGTTTTACAAAATTATCAGCCACACTATAGAACTTTGTAGACTTATCTCCAACACCAGATATTATAAGGGGTGTTCTAGCTTCATCTATTAAAATAGAGTCAACTTCGTCTACAACCGCAAAATTTAATTCTCTTTGAACTCTTTCTTCCTTATAAATTACCATATTATCTCTTAGGTAATCAAAACCAAACTCATTATTTGTTCCATAAGTTATATCTGCTGCATAAGCTTCTCTTCTTTGTTTTGATGTTAAACCATGTACAATACAGCCTGTAGTTAAACCTAAGAAATGATATAATTTTCCCATCCACTCTTCGTCTCTTTTTGCAAGGTAATCATTAACTGTTACCAAGTGTACTCCCTTACCTGTAAGAGCATTTAAATATAATGGTAATGTTGCAACTAATGTTTTACCTTCACCAGTTTTCATTTCTGCAATTCTTCCTTGGTGAAGAACCATACCACCAATAAGTTGCACTCTATAATGTTTCATTCCCAATACTCTAGAAGCTGCTTCTCTACAAACAGCAAAAGCCTCTACTAAAAGATCATCTAATGTTTCTCCATTTGCTAATCTTTGCTTAAATTCATCTGTTTTTGCTCTTAACTCAGCATCTGAAAGCTTTTGCATACTTTCATCTAGCGCTTCTATTTTATCAGCTATTTTTTCAAGTTTTCTAACTTCTCTTTCACTATATGTTCCAAATATTTTTTCTAATATTCCCATATTAATTTCCCTTCCGCTGTTTACTTATTTTTAATTACGTATAAAATATATTCCTATTTTATAAATTATACCATTATATTATAATTCAATTCAAGAAATTACCCTATATTTATTATCAGTTATGTTTTTTTAGTTAGTTTATATTAAAAAATTAATATTTTATTAATAATATTTTTTTATTTTTTATTTTTTATTTTTCAACATTAAAATTTTATTATTCATTAAAAAGAGCCACTACAAAATTCTTCGTAATGGCTCCTAATTACACTCTATATTTATAGCTTTTCAATTCTCTTAAAATTATCTATATTATCAACTGCGAATTGTGAACTACTTAAATGTATTCTGGTTCTAATAGGCCATAATCTCCATCATTTCTCTTATATACTACAGATACTTTATTTGCATCTGCATCTTCATATACAAAGAAGTTATGTCCAAGTAGTTCCATTTGCAATACAGCTTCATCTATTGTCATTGGTTTTATTACAAACTTTTTAGTTTTTACTACTTTTCCATTTGTTTCAACCACATCATCTTTTTCATTATAATCTTCATATGTTGGAAATCTCAATGATTCATGACTTCTCTTAGATAATTTTGTTCTTTGTTTTCTAATTCTTCTTTCTAATTTATTAACAACTAAATCTATTGATTTATACATATCTTCAGTTTCTTCTTCAGCCCTTAAAATTATTCCATTAAAAGGTATTGTAACTTCGACCCTTTGTTTATCCTTTTGAACAGAAAACTTCACCTTTGCTTCTACATCAAAATTGAAATATTTTTTAATTTTTGAAAGTTTTTTCTCCATCATTTCCTTTAAAGCTGGTGTTGCTGTAGTGTTTTTTGCTATTACTGAAACTTTCATATAGGTCGCCCCTCTCCTGTAATTTAAATATTAAATTTAAATTTTTAAATTTAATATTTGTTACTTATATTATACTTCCCTTGATAGCCTTTAACAATATTTATTTTCTGAATTAACAGAAAATTCTCTCTATTTTGCTTAACATAACTTACTTTTTCTTTATATTTTACTGTTTTTCGCAAAAAAATCTCCATCAGTAATAATACTGATGGAGATTTTCTTGTAAAGTTATTTGACCTGGATTTTGCCCCCACACTCGCCTACTGGAGCTTTTGCTACTAGGAATTACCCCCTCACTACTAACCCTCTCAATTTCTTGGTAGGACTTACTTCTATACCGCACCATGCTCATTAGGAATTTTTCCTAACTTACGTGGATCGTTTTGCCTGCGACTAGCATCGACTTTCATCCACAAACCTAACTTTACATTATTATTATATATAACTTTTAGCAACTGTCAATATTTTTATTTCTTTGACTCCGTTTTCTTTTAAAATTTTTTCGCATTCTAATAAAGTGGCACCAGTTGTAATTACATCATCTATAAGAATTATTCTTTTATCTTTTACATTATTGGTATTTTTTAATTTAAAGGCATTTTTTATATTTATGAATCTTTCTTCCCTTGATAAAATTTTCTGTTCCTTTGTATTTTTTATTTTTATTAGGTCATTATAAACTGGTATATCTAATTTTTCCCCCAATATTCTCGCCATTATTTCACATTGATTAAAACCTCTTCTTCTCAAAGTTTCTTTACTGCAAGGAACATATAATATACCATCAGCTTCTATTTTATTTTCCTGAATTAGTTCATATAAAAAATCTGCTAAAATATTTCCAGCTAAAAAAACTTTTTTATATTTAAATTTTAATATTATTTCTTTTATAACTCCGCTATAATATGCATAAGAATATATTTCTGAATTCTCCTTAACCCTTTGTATTTTACTTAAGCATAAAGGACATACCCCTATATATTCTTCACCACATACTATGCATTTATTATCTGGAGGATAAATTATATATAATAATTCATTTATTATTGTTTTTAATATTTTAATAATCCCTTTTCCCATATTTCTTTATTATAATTCCTTGTAATATTTTTAGCCAATTCCATATCTTCTGTAAGTGTTTTTGATACTAAAATTATTTCTCCCAAAGATTTATTACTGTTTTTACCTGCTTCTGCACATAAAAAAACTAATTTTTTATAAGTAAAAATAGAATAATCACACATTAAAACTATAATATTAATATTTATTCCCTTTAAATCTGAGTAACTTTTAAAATTATTTGTAATCACAAAAATAGCTTTATTTTTTTCTTTATATAAAGCATCAATTTTTTTATTATCGTCATTTTTTAAGAATTTTATTATTTTAGTATCTTTAGCCTTTAATAATTCTGTATAATTTTCATATATTTTATTCACATTATCTTCATATGGGGCAAAAATAATTACCTTACTCTTATTTTGTTTAAACCAAAATAAATAATCATATAATTTATATGGGACTTCTTCTTCTAAATTAACTTTAGTATTCATTATTCTAGGTTCTATAAAAGGACTATTTCTTCTTAAATCAGATATATAAATTACTTCACCACTGTTTATTACTTTTTCAATTGAGTATATGCTTATTTTCTTACAAAATAAGTATAAATGCTCGATAGCCTCTCTTATATTTGATTTAGTTAACTTTGAAAATAAACTTACATCATCAATAATACAAAAATCATATTGATGCTTTATTTTATTCAAATTCTTAAAATTTATAAAATTTAACTGGCTATTTACTTCTTCAATTGATATGTAAGAATATGTGAATTTTATATTAGTTTTTAATGAAGATACTAATTCCTTATTAATTTCTTCAGAATCCCATACATATAAAATTCGCTTATTTTCTTTTAATAAAAAGAAAATTAATTCTTTATATATCAATGGAGAGTTATAGGGACTAGTTATAATAGTTAATAATTTTCTTTTACCCCTATACCATTTATTTAGCAAGTAATTATATTTATTTAACTCTTCAATACGTATCAATCTATTATTCAAGATTAATAACCTCTCATTCCTCAGTAACCATATTATTATTTGTTATTTCCATAATTCTATATTTTAATGATGAATATCTTTCCATACTTCTTGTATTAGAAATCATATACTTTAATGCTTTTTCCATTCCTACTGTTACAACAAGTTCTTTAGCCCTTGTTATTGCTGTATATAATAGATTTCTATTCATTAGTAAAGGTGCTCCCATAAACACTGGAGAAATAACAACCTTAAATTCACTACCTTGACTTTTATGAATTGTAATTGCATAAGCAAGTTCTAATTCATCTAAATAAATAAAATCATAAACAACTCTTCTCTCATCATCAAAAATTACAGTTAAATTTTTCTCTTCTTCATTTATACTTTCAATGAATCCCATATCACCATTAAAAACTCCAACACCCTCCTTATCACCAACACCATTTACTCTTTCCCATCTTAAAGAATAGTTATTTTTAGTCTGCATTACCTTATCTCCTTCCCTAAAAATAACATCCTTTAATTCCTTTTCTCTTTTACTTTTAGATCTTGGATTTAAGATTTCTTGGAGTTTATTATTTAAATTTATTACGCCTAATTCTCCCTTTCTTGTTGGCGTTAGAATTTGTATATCTCTAAGCTTATCCCAGGAATTTTTAAAATTAGGAAGTCTTCTATTTATTAAATCTATTATTGTAAATAATATATCTTGAGGATTTTCTTTTTTCTCAAAAAAGAAATCTCCATCTCTTTTATTTAAATAAGGCATTTCTCCATTATTAATTTTGTGAGCATTAACTACTATAAGACTTTCCTTTCCCTGCCTAAAAATATCAGTAAGCCTTACAACTTTAATAAAATCACTTTCTATTAAATCCTTTAAGACATTTCCTGCTCCAACTGAAGGCAATTGATCCACATCTCCAACTATTATCAACCTTGTTCCAAGTTTTACTGCCTTAAGTAAATTATGCATAAGCATAACATCTATCATAGAAGCCTCATCTATTATTACAACATCAGCTTCTAGTGGCTCTGATTCTCCTTTAATAAAATAGGAATTGTCTTCATCATCACTTACTCCCATTTCAAGAAGCCTATGAATTGTTTTAGCTTCCCTTCCAGTAGATTCAGTCATCCTTTTTGCTGCCCTTCCTGTTGGAGCTCCAAGTAAAACTTTCATTCCATTATTTTCATATATTTCAATTATTGCTTTTATTATCGTTGTCTTACCTGTTCCAGGTCCCCCTGTTATTATTTCTATTCCATTTTCAAATGCTCCAATTATTGCCTCCTTTTGAGATGGAGCAAATTTAATTTTATTTTTCCTTTCAAAAGTTCTTATTTCATCTTCTACATCTGTATTTATAGTCCTAAAATTCTCTATACTTAAAGTTATTATTTTATTAGTAACACCTAGCTCACAATAATAGTAAGGCAAGGCAAAAACAGCCTCTATTCCATTTATATTCTCAATTTTTATTTTATTATCTAAAGCAAGATTTAATATATTCTCCTCAACTTCTTCTGTTTTTACCCCTAATATTTTCGAAACCTCCAACAACAACATTTCCTTAGGCATAAATGTATTACCGGAGGCGGAAAATTGATTTAATATATATTTTATTCCACTTTGTATTCTAAAAGGAGAATTATTTTCTATTCCAAGACTTCTAGCAATTCTATCAGCTGTTATAAAACCAATCCCTGAAATTTCATCTGAAAGAATATAAGGATTTTCCATTACAATATCTTTTGCATGAGGTCCAAACTTTTTATAAACCTTAATACATTGATTTGTAGACATTCCATGTCCTTGAAAAAATATTATTATCTCTTTTAAATCCCTATGTTCCAAATAAGATTCGTATATAATTTTATACTTCTTTTCACCTATACCTTCAACTTCTAATAATTTTTCTATATTATTATCTAATATTTCTAAAGTTTTTTCCTTAAATTTATTAACTATTCTTTTTGCTGTAATAGGGCCAATACCTTTTATTATTCCTGTACTTAAATATCTTTCTATGCCTTCTACAGAAGTGGGTAGTATTTCTTCATATTCTACAATATTAAACTGTTTCCCAAATTGTTTATGAATTACCCATTCTCCCTTTAATTTTACATTTTGGCCTTCTTTTAAGAATGGAGCAATCCCAACAGCACTTATACTATCTTTTTCTGTTCTTATTTTGGATACAACATAGCCTGTATCATCACTTTTGAATACAATCGAATCAACTATTCCATTTAAAATTTCCATATTAACGCTCCAAACCTTAAAATTTTATAATATTTTTTATTATTTATTATAGCATAATATTAATTTTATATAAAAATTTGTGCTAAACTATATTTGTAAAGATATCTATACAGGAGGTGTTTTTTATGATTATAAAAAACTGTAACATAATATATTTAGATAGAATAGAAAAAGGCTCTGTCTTAGTTGAAAACGGTAAAATAAAAGCAATTAACCCTGCTTCTTATAACACAGTGGAAGTAATTGACGGGGAAGGCCTATATCTTTCACCAGGTTTTATAGATGTTCATATTCATGGTGCTGGAGGATATGACACCATGGATGGAACTTATGAAGCTATAAATGAAATTTCTAAAACAATAGTAAAACACGGAACTACTTCTTTTACTCCTACTACTATGACAGTTGCTATAAGTGACATAAGAAAATCAATGGAAGCTATAAAAGAAGCTAAATTAAATGGTACTGATGGTGCAAATGTACTAGGAGCTCACCTTGAAGGACCTTTCATTAGTGGAAAAGCTATTGGTGCTCAAAATCCAAACTTTTTAGCTGAACCTACTTTAGAGAATTTTAAAGCTATGGTTGGAGATTGCGAAGATGCTGTTGTTTCAATTACAATTGCTCCAGAAATTCCTGGTGCAAAAGAACTGGCTAAGGAACTTTCCAGAAAAGGTATAGTTTGCTCTATAGGACATACAAAAGCTACTTATAGTGAAGCTATGGAAGGAATAAAATGCGGTTTTTCTCATGCTACACATCTATTTAATGCAATGACACCATTTACCCATAGGGAACCTGGTGTTGTTGGTGCAATATTTGATAGTGATATTACTACTGAAACTATTTCAGATGGAATACACATTTCATATCCTTCTTTAAGAATAGCTTATAAACAAAAAACTACAGACAAGGTTCTTTTAGTAACAGATGCAATGATGGCTTGTTGCATGCCTGATGGTATGTATACCCTTGGCGGGCAAGATGTTGTAGTTACGGAAGGAGCTGCAAGACTTGTAAGCGGATCATTAGCCGGATCAGTTTTAACATTAGATAAGGCAGTTTATAATGTATATAAAAATGTAGGATACCCTCTACATGAAGCAGTTAAAATGGCTACTTATAACGCTGCAAAACATTGTAAAGTTGATAATAAAAAAGGCCTTATAAAAGAAGGTTATGATGCAGACTTACTATTATTTGATGATGAAATCAATATTAAAAAAGTTTTTGTTGGCGGAAAGGAAGTTTATAGCGCTTAATTTATTTCAGCTAATATAAAATAAAGAGCCTAATTGGTCTCACTCCAATTAGGCTTTCTTTTATTTTTTAAGTTTAAGAAAAGCTTAAAGTTATCCTTTTTCATTACGCCCATTTGAAGCTTTTCTTAATTAACTAAAGTAATTTCTTTATTTCTTCTACTTTGTTTAGCTTTTCCCAAGGTAAATCTAAATCGTTTCTTCCAAAATGTCCATAAGCAGCTGTTTGTTTATAAATAGGTCTTCTTAAGTCTAACTCTCTTATTATTGCACCTGGTCTTAAATCAAACACTTTTTCTACGATTGAAACTATCTCTTCGTCAGATTTCTTTCCTGTTCCAAAAGTATCCACAACTATTGATACTGGTTTAGCAACACCTATTGCATAAGCTAATTGAATTTCAAGCTTATCTGCTACACCTGCAGCTACTAAGTTCTTAGCTACCCATCTTGCTGCATAAGCTGCTGATCTATCAACCTTAGTTGGATCCTTTCCTGAGAAAGCACCACCACCATGTCTGCCATATCCACCATATGTATCAACTATAATTTTTCTTCCTGTTAATCCGCTATCCCCTTGAGGCCCACCAACAACAAATCTTCCTGTTGGGTTTATAAAATATCTTGTCTTATCATCTAATAATTCTTCAGGAACAACTGCTTTAATTACATGCTCCATTAAATCTTCTTTTATCTTTTCTTGAGTTACATCTTCACTATGTTGTGTTGATATTACAATTGTATCAACTCTTACTACTTTATTATCATCATACTCAACAGTAACTTGAGTTTTTCCATCAGGTCTTAAATAACTTAAAGTTCCATTCTTTCTTACTTCTGATAATCTTCTAGAAAGTTTATGTGCTAATGATATAGGCATTGGCATATATTCTTCAGTTTCATTTGTTGCAAAGCCAAACATCATTCCTTGATCTCCAGCTCCAACTGCTTCTACATCATCCTGCTCTCCCGCTCTAGCTTCTAATGCCTTATCAACTCCCATTGCTATATCACTTGATTGTTCATCAATAGAAGTTAAAACTGAACAAGTATCACAATCAAATCCAAATTTTGCTCTATCATAACCAATTTCTCTCACTGTTTCTCTAACTATTTTAGGAATATCAACATAGCATTTAGTTGATATTTCTCCCATTACTAATACCATTCCTGTTGTTACAGCAGTTTCACAAGCAACTCTAGCCATAGGATCTTGTGCTAATATACTATCTAATACAGCATCAGATATTTGATCACAAATTTTATCTGGATGTCCTTCTGTAACTGATTCTGACGTAAATAATCTTTTCATATTACTCTCTCCTTTCTTTTATTGATATTAATTCTAAAAGAAATTCAGATAAAAGAAAAAATCTCTTCGACAAGAAGAGATTATATAACAACACTGCTTCTTATCTTGCAAAATTAATTGCAGGAATTGGCACCACGCTTTCTAATAAAGCAGGTTGCCGGGTTTCACAGGGCCCTTTTCCCTCCACCTCTCTTGATAAGAATTAATATCAAATTTTTCTTTTTGATTTTATCATTTATAATTATAATAGTCAACAAAAAAATACAAGAATTTCTTGTATTTTTTCTTGGTGGAGGAGGATGGATTCGAACCATCGAAACGATAACGTAACAGATTTACAGTCTGCCCCCTTTGGCCACTCGGGAACTCCTCCATATATGGAGCTGGCAATAGGACTCGAACCTACAACCTGCTGATTACAAGTCAGCTGCTCTACCATTGAGCCATGCCAGCACATTATTTAATTAAGTGGTGGAAGCAACAGGGATCGAACCTGTGACCCCCTGCTTGTAAGGCAGGTGCTCTCCCAGCTGAGCTATGCTTCCAAAACAAAATAAATTGGTGGAGGAGGATGGATTCGAACCATCGAAACGATAACGTAACAGATTTACAGTCTGCCCCCTTTGGCCACTCGGGAACTCCTCCATATGTGGAGCTGGCAATAGGACTCGAACCTACAACCTGCTGATTACAAGTCAGCTGCTCTACCATTGAGCCATGCCAGCACATTATTTAATAATGAATTTTATGGTGGGGGAGGACGGATTCGAACCATCGAAACGATAACGTAACAGATTTACAGTCTGCCCCCTTTGACCACTCGGGAACTCCCCCATATTCAATTCATTATTTTATAAAATATCTTGTCGTCTTCTCGACTAACAATAGTTAGTATATATTTATTGCATTTATATTTCAAGTCCTATTTTTATCCTTTAAAAGAAATTAACTTTACTTATTATTATATTTCTTCGTTTTTCTTTAAATTAATACTAAGAACATTTTTATTCATTATTCCTCATTTCCTCTAAATTAATATAATCTTCTAATATATTTTTAAATTCCTGATAATTTTCTTTTGACATTCTTTTTTCTATTAAATCAAGACCTTCTACAATATTTTTAATATTACTTATATCTGAGAAGTAATTATTTATTTTTATAATATCAACTATTGATAAATTTTTTAATAATACATTAAGTTTATCTCTTTTTTCCTGAGGAAGATTTGTTATTGTTGAAAGTGTTCCTTCCCTTGAAATTGAATTATTAATAATATATATTTTATTATCTTCATTACTATTATTTATGCCTTCATAGTCATTTACTAACACATTATCACTTATTACATCAGTACTCTTTAAAGGTTCCCATATTAGTAAAAAATAAATTGGTATAGCTGCACTTATTATAATAGTCAAAGAATAAATTATTATTTTTTTCATAAAAATTCATCTCCCTTCATTAAATTAATTTCCAATTTTATTAATTTTATACATATGATAATATTGTCTGTTTAGCTTACATATATTCATAAGGGGGTGAAGTTTTTGAAAAGTAAATTTTTATATAATTCATATAATTCACATATTGAAATATCTAAATTGTTAAAAAATTTTATGAAAGAAAATACTATTATAATCTGTGTAGGAACCGATCGATGTATAATAGACTGCTTAGGACCCTTAGTTGGATCCATATTAAAGGAAAAAAATATAGAACTTCCCGTTTATGGAACAATAAAAGAGCCAATTCATGCCGCAAATCTAAAAAGAACTCTAAAAGAAATAATGAAAATTCACCCCGATTCTTTTGTTATTGGAATAGACGCTTGTCTTGGAGAACTTAAAGCAATAGGTGAAATTCATGTTAGAGATTATCCAATTCATCCTGGAAAAGGTGTAGGAAAAATTCTTCCTGAAGTAGGTGATGTATCTATTGTAGGAATAATTGATAGTAATGAGCATTCTAATTTTATACATGTACACACTGTTCGACTTAGCTTTGTCTTTGATATGGCTGAAGTTATCTCTAATGCTATAATAGAAGCCTATAACAGCTTTAAAAAAGAAAATAAAAAGAAAAATATATAAGGCTGTTTAAGACAGCCCTTTTAATATTAATAAAAATAATATAATTTTCCTTTCAAATATTTTATATTTTAATTTACTATTCTTCTATTAAGTCTATTTGTCTATCTGAATAATCTATATCCAGCTTATCTAAATATGATAAAACCTTACCTGTTCCTTCCGCTACTGCCTCTATTGAATTAGGAGCTACTTCTGCTGTAACACCAGTTTCATGCTCTATTAATTTATCTAATCCATTTAATAAAGCTCCTCCACCAGTCATAACAATTCCTTTTTCAATTATATCAGCAGCTAATTCAGGTGGTGTTTTTTCCAAAACTAATTTAACGTTATCAACAATTAATGAAACTGCTTCTTTTAATGCTTCATTAATTTCCGCCGCAGATATCATAACTTCGTCAGGTAGTCCTGTAATTAAATTTCTTCCCTTGACTGTTGCAGTCTCATCTTTTGATCCATTAAAAGCTGAACCTATGCTTATCTTTAATTCTTCTGCAGTTTTTTCACCAATCATTATCTTATATTTATTTCTAACATACTTTATTATTGCATCATCAAAAGTATCTCCAGCAACTTTAATTGATGATCTAACAACTACTCCACCTAAAGAAATTATTGCAATATCAGTTGTTCCTCCTCCAATATCAACTACCATTGAGCCGCTAGGCTTAGTTATATCTAATCCTGCTCCGATTGCTGCTGCAAGGGGTTCTTCTATTAAATGTACCTTTTTAGCACCTGTATTTCTTGCTGCATCTATTACAGCTCTCTTTTCAACTTCAGTTGCCTGTGAAGGTACACATATCATTACTTTAGGAGCTGTAAATTTACTCTTGCCATAGGCCTTTCTAATAAACTCTTTTAACATTCTTTCTGTTATATCATAGTCAGATATTACACCGTCTCTTAAAGGTCTAACAGCAATAATATTTCCTGGCGTTCTACCAATCATTCTCCTTGCTTCTTCCCCTACGGCAAGTACCTTATTATTATTTTTGTTAATAGCAACTACTGAAGGTTCCTTTAAAATTATTCCCTTTCCTTTAGCATAAACTAGAACAGTAGCTGTTCCTAAATCTATGCCTAAATCGCTCCTTTGATTCCAAAACCACATTTATATTTCACTCCTAATCTTCAAACTTAAATAAATTTTACAAATTTCGTCCTAATTTTTATTATATATGGAATATGACAAACCTTCAATATATTTGCATTTTTTATTACTTAGCAGCTTTATATTTAGCCTGAGTAGCTTTTCCACCTCTTATATGACGTTCAGCTTTATTTAATTCTAAGATGGAATGAGTTTGTTTTGCAATTGCTGGATTTATTTTAGGAAGTCTTTCTGTCATATCTTTATGTATTGTACTTTTACTAACTCCAAATACTTTTGCTGTTTTTCTAATAGTATCTTTAGATTCTATAATATATCTTGCTACTTCTAATACTCTTTCTTCTATATAATCTTTCAATATTTTTACCTCCCTTAAAAATAATCTTTATTAATTCATCAGCCATAAATAATGGCTGATGAATTTTTATTATTTATTCATTAAATGTAAAATATGCTGTTGGATCTAAATCTTTACCATTTGAATCAAATACTTGTAAATTTAGATGTTCTCCAAACTCTTCATTAGTAAATATTTTTGAAGTATTTCCTACTGTTCCAATAACAGTTTCTTCTGTTACTTTATCTCCAACATTAACTCTTGTATCTTGAGATAAATTTGAATACTTTGTATATAGTCCATTTGCATGTGCAATTACTATATATGTTCCATCTTCTACTCTGCTTGAAACTTCTTTAACTTCCCCTTCAGCAGCAGCTCTAACTTCAGTTCCAACACTGGCTTTTATATCTATTCCTCTAATATTTCTAATAGTTCCATCAGCTAGCTCTTGTGGTTTTGGATAATTATATCCCCTTGCAATTTCACCTTCTAATGGATTATTAAATACAACTTCATAATTTGTTCCAGCAGAAACATTTAAATTTTCTTCTGAAGTTAATTCCTCAGTAGTATTTTCTGCTAACTCTTCATTTGATCCATTTTCAACCCTTTCAGCATTTTGTTTTTGAAGTTCTGAAGTTGTTTTTTCTTCAATATTTAAACTGAACTCATCCTCAACAGTAGAAGATTCTTTTAAAGCATTATTTTTTCTAACATTAACAACAGTAACTGTTGCAATAATACATAAGCAAAGGAATAATACTAAATAAAAGCCCTCCTTTCTAAAGAAGTTTTTTATCTTGTCTTTTTTTATTTGGTCCATATCAACACCTCCTTCTTGTATTCTTGCCCTTTATACCAAATTAATTCAATCAAGAAAAAAATTGTTTTCAGCAATTTTCTACAAAATTTAACACAAGTAAATTAATCAAATTTTTAACGATTACATTTTAATTCTTGTCCAAATATAAAAAATTATTCATAATTTGCTATTATTCTTATAATTTAATTAGTAAAAAATAATATAAAATAAAAATGGAACTGCTTAATAACAGTTCCACCTCTAATTAAATTATTCAATATATTAAAATCTATTCACATATTAATTGAATTTAAGATCTTTTATATCTACTCCTGTATAATAATGTTTAAGTATCTCATCATAACTTTTTCCTTCACCAGCCATCACATTAGCTCCCCATTGACTCATACCAACACCATGGCCATATCCTTTGCATTTAAACAAAATTTCATTTCCAGTTAATATAAATTCAAAATTTGCTGAACTTAATCCCAGAGTTAATCTAAAATCTAATCCCTTAATAACCTTTTTTCCTACTCTTATTTCTTTAACTCCCCCAGCTTCACTTCTGCTTAATATTTCTATATCTCTATTTATATTGGCAGCTTCAAGACCTGCATCTGGATATTTATAATTAATTTTTGATACAAATTCATCAACATTAAAGGAAAATTCAGTCCTATACTTAGGAGCTATTTCTTCCCCCTTACTTTCTTTTGATACTAAATATGGAATATCTCCTGAAAATACATCTATTGCATTTTCTGTCATTCCAGAACTTGTAGAAAAAAATTGAGGATATTTTACTAATTCATTATTATAAGTTAAAACTTCTCCCCTAGTTTCTTCCACAGCAGTTGAAATCTTATTCCAATATTCCTCACCAGCTTCTCCCCATTTTTCAATTCTCTTTTCTTGGGCTATATATACCTGACAATGAGTTGTATCACATACATTTCCACCATTTGCATTAGGACAAGGATTTAGCATTTTGGCTACAGCAAAAGTTCTCGCAGCAACAGCTTGTGCCTTTAATGCTTCCATATTAAAGCTAACAGGCATTTCTCCTGAAACAACACTTTTAACATATTCCTCTAACGCAACTTCTTTTATTTCATTACTTTCTGTAATATGCACTTTTACTATTTCATTTCCATCTATTGATATTAAATTACTTTCTTGAGAATTCGCTTCTTGCTCTTCTTCAATATTTTGGGCATTTGCTGCTATAACAGCTGGCTTAATTATAATGATTGGAATAATAATCATAAGTATTAATACTAATGTGCTAAAAACTATAAGGGAAGATAAATTTTTATTAATATTAATAAACTTCTTTTTCATAATATTCTCCTTAAGCTAATTTTATTTTTGCTTTTAGTATATTTAATTATATGTATTTTTTGCTTAATTATACTTTATTTTCCTATTTTTATGTAAAGTTATTTCCACAATAAAAAACTTAGAATAAATCTAAGTTTTTTATTATATGGATATATTTAATTATTAACCCTATATATATTAGCTCCCAATTTTCTAAATTTCTCTTCTATATCCACATAACCTCTATCAATATGATATATATCACTTATTTCAGTAGTGCCTTTTGCTACCAAACCTGCTAATATCATAGCTGCACCTGCTCTTAAATCTGTAGCTTTAACTTCACATCCTGTCAGAGAATCAACACCTTCAATAATTGCAGTTCTTCCATCTATTTTAATATTAGCTCCCATTATTACAAGTTCTGCAACATGCATAAATCTATTTTCAAATACTGTTTCAGTTACTATACTTGACCCTCTTATTACAGATAATAATGTCATCATTTGAGCCTGCATATCAGTTGGAAAACCTGGATAAGGCATAGTCTTAATATCCACAGGGTTTTTATGCCCTGTTCCATCAACTAGAATTCTATTCTCTCCAATATTAGAAAATTTAACTCCACATTCCTTTAATTTTTCTATAGTTGGTCTCAAGTGCTCTTCATTAGCTCCATTGATTATTATTTTACTATTAGTTATTGCTGCAGCAACCATAAAGGTTCCTGCTTCAACTCTATCATAAATAGCCCTATAAGTTGTTCCTGTTAAAGAACCTGGTTTTATACCTTCAATTGTTATTTTTCCAGTACCTGCGCCACTTATCTTGGCACCCATTGAATTTAAAAAATTTGCTAAATCCCATATTTCAGGTTCTTCTGCAGCATTTTCTATTATTGTAGTGCCTTGGGCAAAAACAGAGGCCATTAATATATTTTCAGTTGCACCTACTGATGGAAAATCTAAATATATTCTATTGCCAATTAATTTTTCTGCCTTTGCTTCAACAAAACCATGTCCAATTTCTATCTCTGCTCCTAAGAGCCTAAATCCTTTTAAATGTAAATCAATTGGGCGTGTACCTATATTGCATCCTCCTGGCATAGATATTTTGCATTTTCCAAATCTTGACAACATTGGACCCATAATTAGAAAAGATGCTCTCATCTTTCTTATTAATTCACTATTCAGATCTCCTAATTTAATATTGCTAGTATTTATTATTAAATCTCCATTATCTTTTTTAATGGTACAATTCATTTCTGATAATAAATTAGTTAATACTATTACATCTTCTAAATCTGGTGCTTCTTTAATAATTATATCATTATAACTTAAAATACTAGCTACCATTATTGGTAAAATAGAATTTTTAGCTAAACTTATATTTACTTCTCCACTTAATTTATTACCACCCTCAACTATAATTTTTTCCATATTGTCCTCCACAATGAATTATTAGTATGTTACGAATATAACCGGTGTTCCTATAATTAAATATTCTCCTGTGGTATATTGCATATAACCAACATTAATTTTAGTATTATCTTTTAGTATTCCCTTCCCTATAATTCCATTTTTTACTTTTAAAAACTCCTTGTCTTTTATATAATTCCTTATGATTTTTTTTGTATCATCTTTCTCTTCTTCTATTATTTTTAGCTTTATAAAGTCAAAATATTTCACTTTTTCTTTTTTATAATTTATAATTTCTTCCAAAATATTTCTTATTTCCATAATTTCAATATTTTCATCATTATTAAAATAATCAATTCTAATATAGCTTGTATCATTATTAGTCCAAAATAATGCTTTTACATTTTTATAAGCATCTATATATTCAATGCTATTCTCTGAAACTTCTATTTTTTCTCCAAAGATTTTAATAAAATTATTTTTGATAAAATAATATTCCTGACTAAGCTTATTTTTTGTATTATATTCAACCCTAACCCCATTTTCTAAAAAATTATTTATCTCTATTAGTCCAGTTGCTAATAAATTAAATTCATCTATACTTTTATTTTTTTTAGGTATAGCTCCAATAATTAAAAAAGAAATAACAATAGAAGAAATTAAAATTAATAATTTTCTCATCTACTTCCCTGCCTTTCTTTTTTTAATTATTGTCCTATTAATTTTTTTTATTCAATAAAAGCAGCTATAATATAATATATTTAGTAAGTTGAAATTTGTGAATAAATGTCAAAAATCTATTATAATTGACAATTATAAATGGAAAACAGACAATTTTTCTAAGATAAAAGTAAAAAGGTACGAGCATTTAAACTCGTACCTTAAAATTCTATTCCAAATTGTCAATTCTCATCCTTCAATTGTATTAAGTCTTGCATTTGCTCTTGCAAGAGCCCTTTTAGCTCTTTCTATATCAATGTTAGTTCCTTTATTAATTCTTTCTTCTGCTCTCTTTTTAGAAGTTTCTGCTCTTATTGGATCTATTTCAGAAGCTTTTTCAAAGGCATCACAGCAAAATTTTAATACATTATCTTTAAAATATATTATTCCAAAAGACGTGAAAAATTTTTCTCTTTTCTCCCCAGTTCTTATAACGGTAGTTGTAGGAATTGTACTAATTATTATTGCTGCATGGTTTGCTAAAAATTCAAATTCACCATCCTCAGAAACTGTTTTTAAACTTTCTATCTCTGCTACAAAAGGTTCTTTTCCAGGAGATATAATATTTACAGTAAAAGTATTACTCATTATTTTCATCTCCTATCATAGATTTTTAGCCTTTTCTATAACTTCATCTATTGTACCAACAAATAAGAAGGCTGATTCTGGTATATCATCATATTTACCTTCAACAATTTCTTTAAATCCTCTTACAGTTTCTTCCAAAGGAACAAATTTACCCTTCATACCTGTAAATTGCTCTGCAACTGTAAAAGGTTGTGATAAAAATCTTTGGATTCTTCTTGCCCTTGCAACTATCTTCTTATCTTCTTCTCCAAGTTCATCTACACCTAATATTGCAATTATATCTTGAAGCTCTTTATATCTTTCAAGGATATTCTTTACTTCTGTAGCAACTTCATAATGTTCTTTACCAACTATTCTTGGATCTAATGTCCTTGAGCTTGATTCTAATGGATCAACTGCTGGATAAATACCTAATTCTGCTATACTTCTTGATAGTACAGTTGTTGCATCAAGGTGAGTAAAGGTTGTTGCTGGTGCTGGGTCTGTAAGGTCATCAGCAGGGACATAAACTGCTTGAACTGAAGTAATTGAACCACTTTGTGTTGATGTTATTCTTTCTTGAAGTGCTCCCATTTCTGTTGCTAATGTTGGCTGATATCCAACTGCCGAAGGTATTCTTCCAAGAAGGGCAGAAACTTCTGATCCGGCTTGTGTATATCTAAATATATTGTCTATAAATAATAATACATCTTGCCCTTTATCTCTAAAATACTCTGCCATTGTCAAACCTGTAAGAGCAACTCTCATTCTTGCACCTGGTGATTCATTCATTTGTCCAAATACTAAAGCTGTATTTTTAATTACTCCTGATTCTTTCATTTCATAATATAGGTCGTTTCCTTCTCTTGATCTTTCTCCTACTCCTGTAAATACAGAAAGACCTCCAAGTTCTTTAGCTACATTATTAATAAGCTCTTGTATTAATACAGTTTTTCCAACTCCTGCACCACCAAATAGACCTATTTTACCACCCTTTTGATAAGGTGCAAGTAAATCTATTACTTTTATTCCTGTTACTAATATTTCTGGTTCTAGTGATTGTTCTTGAAAACTTGGTGCAGGCCTATGAATTGGATATTTTTCTTTTACTATAAATTCACCTTCATTATCAATAGGTTTTCCTAAAACGTTAAATACCCTTCCTAATACTTCTTCTCCTACTGGTACAGTTATACAATTACCAGTATCTATAGCTTTCATACCTCTTTTTAATCCATCGGTTGATTCCATAGCTATAGTTCTAACTATATCATCACCGATATGCTGTTCTACTTCAGCTACTAATTCCCTATCTCCCATATCTATCCTAATTTCATTATAAATATTGGGTAAAGTATCTGAATCAAACCTTATATCTACAACTGGTCCAATTACTTGAACTACTTTTCCTACTCTCTGAGACATAGTAATTCCTCCTCACTATTTTAGTGCTTCTGCTCCTCCCACGATTTCTGATATTTCCTGAGTTATCATTCCCTGTCTTATTCTGTTATAATTAATAGTTAATGCTTTTAATATATCATTTGCATTATCTGTTGAGGAATCCATAGTTTTCATTCGTGCATTTTGTTCACTTGCTTTTGAATGAAGCATGGCTCTTCTTATTTTACTTTTTATATAATTGTCTAAGCTGGAATTCAATACTTTTTCTAAATCAGGCTCAAGAATTATCTCCTCTTGTTCTTCTTTTTCTATATCAACAGGAAATATTTTTTCTATTTTTATCTCTTGAGAAACTGCAGATTTATATTCAGTATAAACTATATTAACCTCTGATACTTCTTTATTTTTAAACATAAATAAAGCATCATCATATAAAGCTCTTACTTCCTTGGTTGTTGGGATATCTGGTATTTCTATATATTCCTTAAGGGCTTTTAAACCACACTTTTTCATATACTGAATTCCTCTTAATCCTGCAACAATAAATTTTGTAGAGTCCTTATTCTCAATAGATTCATTCAATGTATTTATTATATTACTGTTAAAGCCTCCGCAAAATCCTGTATCAGAGCTAATAACTATATATAGTTTACTATCTGTTAAATCCTTAGAAAGGTTGTTTAGGAAGGGACTTTCATAATCTTCTGGAAGTGAAGCTACTACTTTCTTTAAAATTTCCTTTGATAGATTATAATAATCTTCATTTTTATTTAGTTCATTCCTTACTTTTCTAAGTTTAGAGGTAGCCACTATATTCATTGCTTTTGTTATTTTCCTTGTACTTTCTACTGACTTCATTCTTCTTTTAATTTCTATAAGTCCTGCTGCTCCCAAGGTTTCACCTCCTAAAGAATTGCATAGCTAATAGCTATGCATCTTGTAAGAATATCTTTTTAAATTCTATTATGGATTTTTCTATTTCCAATTTTATTTCATCATTCAATACTTTTTCATTTCTTATTTTCTTTAGTAAATCTCTATAATATGTATCCAGGTACTCTAAAAATTCTCCTTCAAATTTTCTTATAGCACTTACTTTTATATCTGATAAGAAATTATTAACTGCTGCATATAAAATAACTATTTGTTTTTCAACTGGCATTGGTTCATATTGATCTTGTTTTAATACTTCAACTAATCTTTTACCTTTTTCTAATCTTTTTTTAGAATCCTTATCTAAATCTGAACCAAATTGAGCAAAAGCTTCAAGCTCTCTATATTGAGCAAGTTCAAGTCTTAATGTACCTGATACCTGTTTCATAGCCTTTGTTTGAGCATTTCCTCCAACTCTTGATACGGAAATACCAGCATTTACCGCAGGCCTTTGTCCTGATCTAAATAAATCTGCATCTAAAAATATTTGCCCATCTGTTATTGAAATTACATTAGTTGGTATATATGCAGTAACATCTCCTGCTAATGTTTCTATTATAGGAAGAGCTGTTAAGGAACCTCCACCATTTTCTTCTGAAAGTTTTGCCGCTCTTTCTAAAAGTCTTGAATGAATATAGAAAACATCTCCTGGGTAAGCTTCTCTACCTGGTGGTCTTCTTAATAATAATGACATTGTTCTATAAGCAACCGCATGTTTAGATAAATCGTCATATACTATTAAAACGTCTTTTCCATCATGCATAAAATATTCGCCCATACTGCATCCCGCATATGGTGCCAAATATTGTAGAGGTGCAGATTCAGATGCTGTACCACTTACTACTATTGTATAGTCTAGTGCTCCAGCCTTATCTAAAGTATTTACTATATGCGCAACAGTTGACTGCTTTTGTCCTATTGCTACGTAAATACATATTACATCTTTTCCTTTTTGATTTATTATGGCATCTATTGCAATTGCAGTTTTACCTGTTTGTCTATCGCCTATTATAAGTTCTCTTTGTCCTTTACCAATAGGTATCATAGAATCAATTGCCTTGATACCTGTTTGTAATGGTTCATTTACTGAACTTCTATCTATAATACTTGGTGCTGGTACCTCTATAGGTCTATAACCTGAATTATTTATTGGCCCCTTACCATCTATAGGTTCACCTAGTGAATTTACAACTCTTCCAAGAAGGGCTTCTCCTACAGGAACTTCAACAATCTTATTGGTTCTTTTTACTATATCTCCTTCCTTGACTTCATCTTCTGGTCCAAGTAAAACACAACCAACATTATCTTGTTCTAAATTTAGAGCCATTCCATAAACATTGTTAGGAAATTCTAAAAGTTCCCCCTGCATACAGTCATCTAATCCATAAACTCTTGCTATACCATCACCAACTTGAACAATTGTTCCTGAATCTACTGTTTCAACCTTTTCTTCATATCTTTTTATTTCTTTCCTAATAATGGAAGTAATTTCTTCAGGATTAATATGCATATCCTCACCTCTATTCTCTTCTTGTAACTAATTGCTTTATTCCATTTAATTTAGATCTAACTGTTCCATCAATTACATCATTATCAATTCTTAAATAAATTCCTCCTAATATACTAGGATCAATTATTTCTTCTAGTATAATACTCTTATTATATTTTGCTTCTAATTTGGCTATTAATTCCTTTCTTTCATTATCAGTAAGAGGGATAGTTGTTTTTACTATTCCTTTAATAGTATTTTTTCTTTCTAACTGTATTTTTTCTAATTGAATAATTTTTTCTTTTAAGAAAAGTATTCTATCCTTTTCTATCAATAATAGTAAAAATGTCAATAATTCCTCATCTATTTTGCCTTTAAAAATACTAATAAAGGTTTTTTTCTTTTGTTTTGTACTTATTTGTGGATGTTTAATTACTTCTTTAAGTTCTTTATTATTTTCAATAAGATTATTTATTTCTTTTAGGTCTTGGATATACTTGTCCACATTGCCTTTTTTTTCTGCTATATCATAAAGGGCTAAAGCATATCTACGGTCTAAATATTCATACATTATGAATTACCTACCTTTTTTATGAAATCCTCAATAAGTTCTCTATTCTTGTCTTCATCTACATTTTTTTCAATAATCTTTTCAGCTAATTCCATAGCTAAATCTACCACTTGAGTTTTTAACTGAGCTTCTGCTTTTTCTCTTTCTCTAGCTATTTCCTTTCTAGCTCTTGAAATTATAACCTTAGCTTCTTCATTTGCTTCTTCTATTATTTCATGATATATTTTATCAGCTTTAGCCTTTTCTTGTTGAGTTATCAACTTACCTTCTTCTCTAGCTTTCTTTAGAATTTTCTCATTCTCTATAGCAAGTATTCTAGCCTTTGTAATTTCTTCTTCAGCATTATCTAATTTTTCGTTTATTAATTCCTCTCTCTCTTCAATAATTGTAGCAATTTTTGCAAAGAAAAACTTTTTAAGTATTAAATATAAAATCACAAAGTTAATTATTGTTGCTATAAGGGTGCTTAGGTTTATACTCATATTTGCTGCTCCCTTCTATAATTATCATTTATTTTTACCATTTATTTTATACCTACAAATATTAAAAGTATTGAAACTAATAATCCATAAATAGCTGTTGCTTCTGCAAAAGCTGAACCTAGCATTAAAGCTGTAGTTATCTTACCACTAGCTTCTGGTTGTCTCGCTATTCCCTCCACTGCTTTTGCTGTTGCATTTCCAATTCCAATTGCAGCTCCTATACCTACTAATACTGCTATTGCTGCTCCAAGTGCTCTCATTTCCATAAATAAATTCCTCCTTTAAAAATAAATTTTTTCTTTAATGTTCTTCTTCTGGATTTGAATGTTCTGCTGTTATTTTAATATTTATCATTGTAAGCATAACAAAAATAACTGTCTGAATAGCTCCATCAAATATATCAAAATATGCATGTAATGGTACTGGTATTACTAGCTGAGCAAAGAAACTTACTTTGTGTAAAGCTTCATAAACTAACTCCACTAAAAAAGTAGCTGCTAGTATATTACCAAATAGTCTTAGTGCCAATGATACAGGGAGCATTATTCTTTCTAATATATTAATTGGTGTAATTATCCATGTTGGTTTTTTGTAAGCCGCAAAATATTCTTTTAATCCATATTTTTTTATTGGATAATATTGCACTATAAAGAATGTTATTAGCCCCATTCCAACTGTAACACTAAAATTTTTAGTTGGTACAGGCAAGCCTGTTAGTCCCATAAGATTCATTATTAATAAGAAAATAAATAATGTTCCTATGAATGGCATTAGTTCTATATTTTTTTCTCCCATATTTGCAACTAATACATCTTTTAACTTTTCATATAATAATTCTACAACAGCTTGCTTTTTGCCTGGCTTAATTTTTAAATCTCTAGTTGTCCATAAAGCAAGTAAAATTATAACTAGCATAATAGCCCATTGTATTATTATTTCAGGAACAATATCAATAGTTATAGGACCAAGAGAAAATGACCATATAGGCTCCAACTGTTCCAATTAACTCTCCTCCTTCCTAACATTAATCCAATATATTACTTGAAAAATAAAATGAAGCATATAGCCTAATATATAAGCTATAATTTCCATAAGATTATTTAAAAAAGGGATTGCAAGAATTACTATTATCAATATTCTTATTATGTAAGTAATAAAAAGAAATACACCTTTACCCTTTTTCAAAGCATATTCTAGTAAAATACCGCTAGATACTGCATTTATCAAAGATACTAAATCTCCAAATAAAAAAATAATAGAAAATTTTATATTCACCACTATAGATAGAATTGTTGTAAGAAAAAATCCTCCTATTAAATCATATTTTATCATTATTTTAAATAAGTTATTCATTTCCTTACTCATCTATCTACACCCCATTCAACTTATGTTATTATAGTCCTATAAAAAAATAATTTAAAATCTTGTATTTGCCCATTTTAATCTATAATATATGTAATTTTTTCATTTTTAATAGTTTTAGTTCTATTTTCTTACTTCACTTCTAAATATCATCAATTTGCTAAGTATAATTAAGAAATTAAAGTAATTATATATTTTTATTATTCATTTTCCATTCTCATTTTTAAAATAAAAAACTCCCTAAAGGAAGTTTTTTTTATTTTAAAAATTCTTTTATCTCTAATTTTCTTATATTAAAATAGTTTTCTATTATATCTGCTATTCTTTTTGAGGCATAACCATCTCCATAAGGGTTTGTAGCTCTACTCATTTTTAAATATTCATCCTTATCTCTTATTAATTTATTAGCCTCCGATACTATTTTTTCAATATTTGTTCCTACAAGTTTTACTGTGCCATATTCTACAGCTTCAGGTCTTTCTGTTACATCTCTTAAAACTAATACAGGCTTTCCTAAATGTGGTGCCTCTTCCTGCAACCCACCGGAATCTGTCATTACCATAAAACACTTATTCATTAAATTATGAGTTTCATTAGTATCAAGGGGCTTCAATAAATGAATTCTTTCATTATTACCTAATTTTTTATAAACAACATCTTTTACAACTGGATTTAAATGAACTAAATATATTAATTCTACATCTTTATTTTCTTCTATAATTCTATTTAAAGCTTCACATATATTATTAATTCCTTCTCCCCAGTTTTCTCTTCTATGAGCAGTTATTAGAATAACCTTCTTATTTACATAATCTATATTATTAAGTAAATCAATATTAAATTTAAAATCCTCCTTAACAGTATGCATCATAGCATCAATAACAGTATTACCTGTTATGTATATATTTTTTTCATTTACTCCTTCTTTTATGAGATTTTCTTTTGAATTTTTAGTTGGAGCAAAATGTAAATCTGCTAAAGAAGCTGTTAATTTCCTATTCATTTCTTCTGGAAATGGAAAATACTTATTGTAAGTTCTTAATCCAGCCTCAACATGACCAACCTTAATTTGTTGATAAAAGGCTGCTAAAGCTCCCGAGAAAGTTGTAGTAGTATCTCCATGAACTAATACCATATCTGGTTTTTCAATTGAAAATATTTCTTCCAATCCCTCTAATACTCTATTGGTTATACCGGTTAAACTTTGCTTGTTTTTCATTATATTTAAATCAAAATCAGGCTTTATATCAAAATATTCCAATACTTGATCTAACATTTCTCTATGCTGTGCAGTTACACATACTTTTGATACTATCCCTTCCCTCTTTTCTAATTCCTTAACTAGAGGAGCCATTTTTATTGCTTCCGGTCTAGTACCAAAGATAGTTATTATCTTTTTCTTTTCCAACTTTTTTTCCTCCTAATACTACTTATAAGAAATAAATAATCTATTTTATTTATTGTTATACTTTGTAAATATATTATATTCAATTATACTACCAAGTAAAACAATTAACAATTGAGAATTAACAATTGACATTTTATAGAGCTTCAAATTAACTAAAATTCTAAAAAAAAGAAGATTGCATGGCAATCTTCTTTTTCATATTCCAAAGCAGCTTTCAGAGTTTATTCCTTAAATATCCATTGAACTACTTAGTTCCGAATAATCTATCTCCAGCATCTCCTAAACCTGGTACTATATATCCATTTTCATTTAACTTTTCATCTATTTGTGCTAAATAAATATCTACATCAGGATGTTTTTCTTGAACATATTTAATTCCTTCTGGAGCTCCAACTAAGCACATAAGTCTAAGATTCTTAGCCCCTCTCTTTTTTAACATTGTTAAAGCATCTGCTGATGATCCACCAGTTGCAAGCATTGGATCTACAACTATTACATCTCTTTCTGCTATATCTTGAGGTAATTTACAAAAATATTCTACTGGTTGAAGAGTTTCTTCATTTCTATATAAACCTATATGTCCTACCTTAGCTGCAGGTATTAATCTTAACATACCATCTACCATTCCTAAACCTGCTCTTAATATAGGTACTATAGCCATTTTCTTTCCTGATAACATACGGCATTTTGCCTTACAAATTGGAGTTTCAATTTCTACTTCTTCTGTACTTAAATCTCTAGTAACTTCATATGCCATAAGCATAGATAATTCTTCAACTATCTCTCTAAAGTCCTTTGATCCTGTGTCTTTACTCCTTATTATTGCCAACTTATGTGATATTAATGGATGTTTAATTTCTGTTACTTTACTCATTTTTTCCTCCTAAATTTATATAATTAATATTTAATAATTACAAATTATTAATTAATATTAATCTTTTTGCAATTAAATATTCGGAATTAAAAATTGTTACTTACAGTATTTCTTTTCTATTTCGGTTATTTTATCAATTCTTTTTTGATGTCTTTCACCTTGAAATTCTGTCTTTAAAAATGTTTTTACTATATCTAAAGCTAATCCTTCTCCAACAACCCTTTGACCTAAAGCCAATATATTTGCGTCATTATGTTCTCTAGTTGCATGAGCACTAAATGTATCTGAACATAATGCAGCCCTAATACCTGGAACCTTATTAGCAGCAATACTTATTCCTATTCCAGTTCCACAAACTAGAATTCCAAAATCGACTTCTTTTTTTAAAACTGCTTCTGCTACTGGAAGGGCATAGTCTGGATAATCGCAAGATTCTGTTGAAGTGGTTCCAAAATCTTTTACTTCATAGCCCTCTGATATTAAAAACTTTTTTATGCTTTCTTTTAATTCAAAACCACCATGATCTGAGCCTAACGCTATTTTCATAAAATAACCTCCTAAAACATATGTATAATATTACAAAAAAAGAGAAAGGTTTCCCCCTCCCTCTTCCCTCTATACTTCTATTATGTCAAACCCTGCTGCTTTATTTAATCTATTCATAATAGCTACACCTACACCCTTTTCTTCAAAGGATTGACACAGTATTAAATCTGCACCTAAATCATCACAAGTCCTTAATGCTTCAAAAAGGTTTCTGGCTATTTCTTCAAGGTCTTGTTCATTTCCTAAGGAAATTACTTTACCTTTATTAAATTTATTTTTAAATTCATCAGTAGTTAAAATTACTACTTCTTTTTTTATATCTATATAATTCTCCACTATTTCTTGAATTTTTTCAATAGTTTTTTCTTTATTTCCTTTAATTATTTTTAGTTTTGCTTTAGGAGCATAATGCCTATATTTCATTCCAGGAGCTTTAGGTTTCAAATCCTCTTTAGGTTTACCCATAATTGCTTTATCTATCTCTATTCTTGAATCGATCTCTTTAAGCATTTCTAAAGTTATACCGCCTGGTCTTAAAACAACTGGTGGATTTGTTGTACAATCAACAATTGTTGATTCCACTCCAACATTACTTCTCTCTCCACCTAAAATATAATCTACCCTTCCGTTTAAATCTTCAACACATCTCTCCAAATCAGTTGGACTTGGTCTTCCAGATATATTTGCTGATGGAGCTGCAATTGGCTTTTCTGATAATTCAATTAACTTTAAAGCAATATCATTATCAGGCATTCTTATTCCTATGCTTTCAAGATTTGCACTAGTTATATTGGGAATAATATCTTTCTTTTTTAGTATTATTGTCAATGGTCCTGGCCAAAATTTATCAATAAGTTTTCTTGCAACTTCTGGAACTTCCTTAACTAAAGGAGTTATATCTTTATCAGCCACATGAACTATAAGTGGATTATCTTGCGGCCTTCCTTTTGCTACAAATATTTTTTTTACCGCTTCTTCATCTAAGGCATTTGCCCCTAATCCATAAACTGTTTCTGTTGGAAATACAACAGTTCCACCATTATTTATTATTTTTGCAGCTTCCTGAATCTTTTGAATATCTTTATTTACATCTTTTATAATAGCTACCCTTGTTTCCAAAAGTTTACCTTCTTTCTTCTATAATTCTATCTGACCTCTGGCTATTTTTATGTTTTCTATTGCTGATGCAGTATACTGTGCTTTTACACAATTTTTAAAAACTTCATCAAGCAGAATATATTTTTTTAAAGCACCTTTTTTTATTACTTGAAAATAATATATTTCTTCCGGCCTATTTCTTTTTATTTTTATGTACAAATTTGAAGCTTCAGGATACTTCTTCATAAAAGTCTTTGTTATAGGTTTTAAATAATTATTTCTAAACTTTGATGTTGATACTAATACTATATTAAGATCTTCTTCAGCTTTATTTGTATGAACTAACACTACCTTATCGCATAGTAATATCGCTTCTTTTCCAAATAAACCGCTCTTAAATTTCAGCTTATTATTTTTAACCGAAAATTTTAAATAATGGTAGTTAGCTTTAGATATACAGGAGATTACTATTAATATTTCCAATATATATAAATAAATTGTAATAAAAAGAGATTTTACTTGAGATATTAAGAGCAATAAAGGCAATGAAATAAATAAGAAAATCATTAATATATAGAATCTTTTTATATTCTTCTGCTCTTTTTTTAACGCTTTCTCTATCTTCATACTACATTTACCTACTTTAAAAGCCTCACATAATAATGTAAGGCTTTTAAATTATATAGAATCAGTATTCCCCATTGATTTCATTTTTTCTGCTTGATCTGCTGTTATTAATGCATTTATTACTTCATCAATATCTCCATCTAAGAATGTATCCAATTTATACAAAGTTAATCCAATTCTGTGATCAGTTACTCTACCTTGAGGATAGTTATAAGTTCTTATCCTTTCACTTCTATCTCCTGTTCCAACTTGGCTCTTTCTTTCTTCAGCAATTCCTGCATTTCTTTCTGCTTCAGCTAATTCATATAATCTAGCTCTTAATACCTTCATAGCTTTTTCTTTATTTTTTAACTGTGATTTTTCATCTTGGCATGAAACTACTATACCTGATGGGAAGTGTGTAATTCTTACAGCTGAATCTGTAGTATTTACACATTGTCCACCGTTACCTGAAGCTCTAAACACATCAATTCTTATGTCTTTCTCATTAATTTCTATTTCAACATCATCAACTTCTGGAAGAACTGCAACTGTTGCTGTTGATGTATGAATTCTACCACTTGATTCTGTGTCTGGAACTCTTTGAACTCTATGAACTCCACTTTCATACTTCAATTTAGAATAAGCCCCTTGACCTTTGACCATAAATACTACTTCTTTGAAACCACCAATATCAGTTTCGTTAACATTCATAACTTCAACAGTCCATCTTTGTTTTTCTGCATATCTTGTGTACATTCTGAAAAGATTAGCTGCAAATAGTGCTGCTTCTTCACCACCTGCTCCCCCTCTAATTTCAACAAAGACGTTTTTATCATCATTAGGGTCTTTAGGTAATAGAAGAATTTGAATTTCCTTTTCTAATTGTTCTTTTCTTTCTGTTAATGAAGCTATTTCTTCAGCGATCATTTCTTTCATGTCTTTGTCACTTTCTTCTGCTAACATTTCTTTATTAGCTTCTAACTCTTCCATTACACTTTTATATTCTCTATAAGCATTAACTAAAATTTCTAAATCAGCATGCTCCTTGCAAAGCTTTCTCCATTCATTTTGGTTAGCCATAACTGCAGGATCTGATATTTTAGCTGATAATTCTTCATATTTATTTTCCGTAAAAGCTAATTTATCTAATAACATCTTATCACTCCGTACTAAATTTTTTAACATCTATTTATTATATCAAAATACTACAAGTCTATCAATATTTAAACTCTGCCAGCACTACTCTGTGTAGGCCTGCTAAATCTTTTATTATCTTTATATTTTTAAAGCCATTATAATCTAATAATTCACTTACTTCTTCAGCTTGATCATAACCTATTTCAAAGGCTATTAATGAATTTTCTTTTAATACTTTTTTGCTTTCTTCTATTATTCTTCTATAAAAGAATAAGCCATCTTCTCCTCCATCTAATGCAGTATGAGGCTCATAATCTTTTACATCTTCCATTAAATGATTAATTTCCTCTCTTTTTATATAAGGTGGATTTGAAACTAATATATCATATTTTTTATTCTCTTTTATAATTTCTTTTAATAAATCGCTTTTTATAAATTTAACTCTATCTTGCAAATTATGTTTAGCAATATTACTCTTAGTTACTTCTTCAGGAATATCATAATAATCAATTTCATCAACCTTTATTTTCCTTTTATAATAAGCTAAAGATATACCTATTGCCCCACTTCCTGAACAAAGATCACATACTTCTAATTCATCTTCATCTTTAATTAATTTTAATACTTCTTCTACTAATATTTCTGTATCATTTCTTGGAATTAAAACACCTTCTTTTACAATAAAATCTAATCCCATAAATTCAGTTTCACCAAGAATATATTTCAAAGGCATTTTATTTGCTCTTTTTTCAATAAGTTTTAAGAATTCCTCTTCATTTTTTATTGATACAGAAACATCCCTGTTAGTCATTATATACAATTTATCCTTTTTTAAAACATGAGCTAAAATTAATTGCGTATCTAACCTATAAGTTTCAATATCATTTTCCTTTAATATAGAAATCCCTTTTTCTATTAATTCTCCTATTTTCTTTTCTTTTTCTTCTATTCCTTCAGCTTTCATAAGCGCCATTATTGCCACCTCAATCTGATCATCATCCGGTTCCTTAGTTGTTAGATTCTGTAACATTATACCTGGATAAGCTATTATTCTAGATAAGATGCTATTACTTTTTCCTAGCCATCTCAGTAATTCATAAGTAATTCCTGAAACAAGGGGAATTAAAATAATTCTTAATATAATTCTTTCAATAATATTTCCCCAGCCTGTTAAACTAAAAATAATTATACTTATGAACATAGTTAAAAACATAAAATTAGTTCCACATCTAGGATGAAACCTGCTAAATTTCTTTACATTCTCAACTGTCAACTCTTTTTCTGCTTCGTAACAATAAATAGTTTTATGTTCTGCTCCATGATATTGATACAATCTATATATATCTTCCATTTTACTTATAAAATACATATACATTATTAATATAAATATTCTTATAATAGATTCTATTAAATTCAAAACTATTGGAGTTAAATTTAAAAATCTAAATAAAGATGCTATAAAAGTAGGTATGGCTATAAATAAAGCTATTGATAATCCAAAAGATAATAGCAATGTTAAGATAACTAAAACATCATTACTTTTATCACCTAACTTTTTACTTATCCATTTTTCAAATTTTGATTCCTCTTCTTCCTCTTCAAAGAAAGATGCAGAGTAATTTAGGGTACTAATTCCAGTTTTTAAAGAATCTATTAATACAAATATTCCTCTTATAAAGGGAATATTTAAAAATTTGTATTTTTTTGTTATAGGAACTATCTTTTCAAAAGTTACTTCAATCTTTTTACTTGGAGTTCTTACTGCTGTTGCCTGTCCCTTACTTCCTCTCATCATAACGCCTTCAATAACAGCTTGACCTCCAACATTTGTTTTTCTCATTTAATCCCCTCTTTATAAATTATTTTTATACTTATAATAGCAATTCCCGCATAAAGATTCGTATTCAATACTGTCTGAATTATCTATTGCAATTTGTTCTCCTTCAAAAACAAATTTACCATTAACTTTTCTCCCATTCAATACTGCTTTTCTTCCACATTTACATATAGTTTTCATTTCCTCTATGCTATGAGCTAATAATAACAGTCTTGTGCTTCCTTCAAAGCCTTGCATCTTAAAATCAGTTCTTAGTCCATAACAAATTACAGGAATATCTAAACAAACTGCTATCTCAAATAATTGATCTATTTGTTCTGCTTTTAAAAACTGAGTTTCATCTACTAAAATACAATCTATTTTTCCTTTTTCATCAATATAAGCCTTTATTTTTTCAAGAACATTATCCTTATTTGAAATTACTAAATCTACTTTTCTTTCTACACCTAATCTAGATACTAACTTGTCCCCACCTTTAGTATCTGTTAATGGTTTTAAAAGAGCTACTCTCATTCCTCTTTCTTCATAATTGTGTGCAACCTGCATAAGATGAGTTGATTTTCCTGAATTCATTGCTCCATATCTAAAATATAATTTACTCATAATCCTTCTCCTTTTTGTTAGATATATTAAAATTATATCATTGAATATTATAGTTAATCAAAAATATTTTAACTCTGCAGCTTCTTGACTGAAGCATTTACATATGTTATATTAAGATAGTTATTGAAGTAATCGAAAGAGGTGAAAAAAATGAGAGAAGGCATACATCCAAAATACAATCACGAAGCTGTAGTTAAGTGTGCATGTGGAAATACTTTTACAACTGGTTCTGTTAAAGACGAACTAAAAGTAGAAATATGCTCTAAATGCCACCCATTCTTCACTGGTAAACAAAAAATCGTTGACGTTGGCGGAAGAGTCGACAAATTTAATAAGAGATTTAATCTTAAATAGGAATTTTGGGAAAGATATATTCTTTCCCATTTTTTCTATTATTTTTCTTAACTTTTCTTAATTTTTTCTTAGTATTACTGATACTATTGTAATTTTATATTATAATAATAATGCTACTTTTATTTATAATAAAAATTATTATGCAATATTGAAAAGCGAGTGTTATAAAGATATGAAAAAAGTTTTAGTATTAACAACTTCTACAGGAGAAGGTCATAATCAAGCAGCCAATTCAATAGCAGATACTTTTAAAAAATATTCTTACGAAGTTATTACCTATGATTTTTTAAAAAATAATAGTAAAATATTGACTAATTTACTCATCAAAGGATATGAAATATCTGCATCATTTTTCCCTAAGACTTATGGTTTTTTATATAAAATTTCTAACACATTATTAATTGGTAAAATAATTTCTTTTATTTTTTATATTTGCTGCTATAGGAACAGCAAAGGGATGAGTTGCTACTATTACATTTGGATTTATATTTTTAATAAATTTATAAATCTTTTTGTTTAGAAAGTA
>NZ_JAHLPS010000079.1 GCF_018918055.1 Caproiciproducens sp. MSJ-32 | reverse complement strand
AAGGATATGAAATATCTGCATCATTTTTCCCTAAGACTTATGGTTTTTTATATAAAATTTCTAACACATTATTAATTGGTAAAATAATTTCTTTTATTTTTTACTTTCTAAACAAAAAGATTTATAAATTTATTAAAAATATAAATCCAAATGTAATAGTAGCAACTCATCCCTTTGCTGTTCCTATAGCAGCAAATATAAAAAATAAAATTAATATTCCTATTATATCAATAGTTACAGATTTTAAAGCTCATGGAGCTTATATAAACGATAAAGTTGATGCTTATATAGTGGGAAGCAATGATACTAAAGATAATTTAATTGAAAAAGGAATATTAAAAGATAGAATATTTGTTTATGGAATACCTGTAAAGGATAAATTTTTTGAGGATAGAATCAATCTAACAGGAATAGACAAAGGCGATTACTTTAATATTTTACTAATGGGTGGAAGTATGGGATTAAAAAATATTTCTTATGTCTTAAAGGAATTATTAAATAATCCCAACAAATTAAGAATAACTGTTGTATGCGGAAAAAATGAAGAATTACGGATGAGTTTATTAAAAAAATATAGTAATAATATAAAAGATAAAAAACTACATATTTTAGGATTCTCTACTGATATAGATGTTTTGATGAATTATTCTGATTTAATTATTAGCAAGCCTGGTGGTTTAACATCAACAGAAGCAATTAGCAAAAAGCTTCCATTGATTATTCCTTTTGTTATACCAGGGCAGGAAAGTGAAAATGTTGAAGTTTTACAAGCTAACGGATGTGCAATTTATTTAAATAACTTATTAGAAATCAACCTATTAATTTCTGACTTAATTAATAATCCTGATAAGTTGAAAAAAATAGAAAAAAACATGGCAAATTTAGCGTCTTCCTATTCTAAAGAAAATATTGTAAAGTTAGCAGATAATCTTATTAAATCTGAACTTACTTATTCACAATTTGAAAATAATAATGAAATTAATTAAAAGATAAATTCAGAATTATAAATAAATTTAAAAGGACTTGCCAACAATAAAAAACAAGTTATTTTTCTTAACTGTCTGGCAGTCCTTTTATCTTTTATATGTCACTTTTATTAAACATTTCTATAAACTCTTTATTATTTTTTGTTTTTGCTAATAGATTTATTAATTTTTCTGTAACATTATCAATATTTCCATCTCTATACATAATTCTTCTTATAGTATATGCTACTTCAAGTTCTTCTGCTGATAATAATAAATCTTCTTTTCTTGTTCCTGATTTATATATATCTATTGCTGGGAATATTCTTCTTTCTTGTAGTTTTCTATCTAAGTGAATTTCCATATTACCAGTTCCCTTAAACTCTTCAAATATCATATCATCCATTCTGGAACCTGTTTCAACTAATGCTGTAGCTAATATTGTTAAACTTCCTCCCTCTTCAATATTTCTAGCAGCACCAAAGAATTTCTTTGGCATTATTAAGGCTCCCGGATCTAATCCTCCTGATAAGGTTCTTCCTGTAGGTGTTATAGTTAAATTATATGCTCTAGACAATCTTGTTAAACTATCTAATAATATAACAACATCTTTACCTTGCTCAACCATTCTTTTGGCTCTTTCCAAGACCATTCTTGAGACCTTTGCATGATGTTGAGGTTCTTCATCAAAGGTAGAATATATTACATCTCCATTTATTGATCTCTTCATATCTGTAACTTCTTCTGGTCTTTCATCTATAAGTAAAACTATAAGCTTTACTTCAGGATAATTTTTAGATATATTTTGGGCAATTTTTTTTAGTAATGTTGTTTTACCTGCTTTTGGAGGAGCAACTATTATCCCCCTTTGTCCCTTACCTATCGGACAAATTATATCCATTAATCTTGAAGATAAATCACCTTCATTATCTGTTTCTAATTTTAATCTTTCACTAGGATATATTGGAGTTAAACTTTCAAAAGAAGGTCTTCCAACAGCTCTTTCAGGATCTTCTCCATTAACTTTTTCAACATATAATAAAGCTTTAAACTTTTCACCATCTTTAGCTTCTCTAACTTTTCCTGAAACCTCATCACCTGTTCTTAAATTAAACCTTCTTATTTGGGATGGAGAGACATATATATCATCTTCACTTGTTTGGTAATTATTACATCTTAAGAAACCAAAATTATTATTTTCTAATATTTCTAATACTCCAATTGCAGTATCTGATTCATTTATCATATTTTTAAGTCTCTCTTTTTTTTCTTCCTTATCTTCTTCGTTATTATTAATTTCATCATTACTATTATTAACTATATTTTTATTAGAATTATCTTCAACTTTATTTTTAGGAACTATCTTTTCTCTTAAAATTACCCCATTTTTTTCTATGCTATTTGGTTTGTTCTTCATTATTTCTTCTATTAATTCACTTTTTTTATATTTAGTTATATTTTTTATATTAAATTCCTTAGCTATTTCCCTTAATTCAGCTAAGGTTTTATTTTCATAAAACTCTTTCGTCAAGGTTACACCTCCAGGTACTATAAATTACTTAATTTTAATTATATTAAAAAAATTCATATGGGATATTTAACAGATATAGCATTAGAGAAATGAAAGGTAAAAGATTATGTATGTATCTATTATGGAATAATAAAATGAATTTTTCAAGCTTATTTTATTATTCTATAGTTATCTTTATTATTGTCTTATTTTTATTTTTTAATACAAGTTTATTTATTATCAATTCTTTACTGTAGTGCACCAACTGATAAAAGTGCTGCGCATCTTAAGACAATGCAGCAGCACCCTTTTTCTTATTATTATCAGCTAATCATATCTCCTTTTTTCTTTCTGCTAATAACAATTCCAGCTAGAGTTAATGATAAGGCTATTCCAAAGATAAAGCTAGTATCGCGTCCACCTGTATTTGGCAGTCCTACTTTTTTATCCTCACTATTATCCTTGTTAGTCTCATCTGTCTTTTCATTTTTATTATCATTATCTACTGGTTTTTCATCTATAACAGTATCATCCTTGTTAGTCTCATCTGTCTTTTCATTTTTATTATCATTATCTACTGGTTTTTCATCTATAACAGTATCATCATTACCTGCAATTAAGAGGTCTTCTATATCTGTATCTACTCCATTTTCTCTCCAATAATCAATGATTTCATCTCTCATTACAAGCATTGTATCTTTCATATTTCTAGCATTTGTAAAATCATATCCATCTCCACCTGTTGCCATAAAATCATTAACTACAACTGTATAATATTTATCCATATCTAATGGAGTTCCATCTATTAGCCTAATTGAAGTTATTCTTTCTCCTGCTGGGGCATCTTTGTCGTACCAAACCTTTATTCCTGAGAATTGTCCCCATCCAAAGTTTTCTGGCATAATTCCATGTTCTATTGCTGCCTTTATATCTGATCCCTTTAATTCCATTGTCACTAAAGTGTTATCAAATGGTAATATTGTATATAAATCTCCTATTGTTAATACTCCTGATGATAATGGAGCTCTTATTCCCCCACCATTTGCAATAGCAATGTCTACATTTGCAATTCTTCTCATTGTTTCAGAAACAACAATACCAAGAGGAGTAAGACCTTCATTTCTATCATGGGCTAAATCCTTATCTAAATCTGCTACTTTTTCGCTTAATATTGGCTCTAATTCAGCTTCGTATTTTTTAACTATTTCTGCTGCTGCTTGATCTGGCACTATATTATCGCTTCTTAAATAAAGTTCATCTAATTTAGCTTCAATTGCAGTTAACTTTCCTGTATTATCAAAATCAAAGGTTAATACTCCTAAAGCCCTGCCATTATATCCTGCTTCAATTATCTTAATTCCATTAACCTCAATACTTGTGAATTTATGATCATGGGCTGCTATAATTGCATCAACATTACTAACCTTATTTGCTAAATCCACTGCTTCTCCAAGAGGCTTTCCATTTTCATCTGTTGTTGCTCCTAAATGTGATAATACAACTACTGCATTAACTTTATCTTCATTTCTTAATTTATCAGCATACTTTTTAACTGATATTGAAGGGTCTTCAAAGGTTAAATCTTCAACATTTGCTGGTGTTGTCTTATAAGCAGTTTCAGGTGTTGTAACACCTATTAAACCAATTTTTATTCCATCTACCTCTATAATTTTGTAAGGCTCTGCCCATTCAACAGGCTTTCCTGTTTTCTTTTCTAGGATATTGGCAGCTAAAAAATCAAAGTTGCCTTCTTCAGCCCATTTAGGAATTAGTTCTTTTCCCCAGTCAAATTCATGATTTCCAACTGAAGATGCTGGTATATTTATATACTTTAGAAATTCAGTTACTGGAGCACCATGAGTAAGATTTGATATTGCTGTACCTTGGTATAAGTCCCCAGCAGCTAGTGGTATAGCTTCATAATTAGAGAATTCATTTAATGAAGTTCTTTCCTTTATTGCTGATGCTAGCTTTGCTATTCCTACATTTTTGCCACTTTCTTGAACATTTCCATGTAAATCATTAAAACTAATCAATTCAACCCTCTTTAGGTTCTTTGCTGCTAAAACATCATTTATAGTTAAACTTCTTACATTAGGAGTTCTTCCATCTTCTGATGCTGGTATGCTAAGGACTCCATCATTTACTAATCTAACAGCTTCTGCTCTTAATTTTTCATCATAATTAACTCCTGTTAGCTTCCAGTTGTTATCAATATTTCTAGTGATGCTTCCATTTTTAACATTAACTATATAATCTATAATTAAATCTCTCATATCTGATATAGCATCATTGTTTGTGTCGTAAATTTTCTCATGACTTCCTGGTTCAAAAACAGGATTTTCAGGTGCATTTAATATGGAATCATATCTATAGTTGTTTACTGCTAGATAAATTATATCTTCATCTCCAACAGCTTTTCCATCCTTCTCAAATACTAGATTTTCAATCCTGCTACCAGCTGGTTTTGATATATTTATTTCGTAACTAACTCCATCAAACATATCGTATTGATATAGTCTTATATTGGGATTTAAGGAAACTGTTAAATCACCTGGATTAAAAGTATTGTATATTGATGCAGTCCATTCCATGAATCTCTTAAGTTGTTTGCCTGTAGTTTTTATTGTATAAAGCTTATTATCATATTTATATATATTAGAAATATCTGATTTTTTAATATCTCCCGCCTTCATATTTGAATTTGCACCAAATAAGGCTGCCGCTGAAACTTGATAGCCTGAATCAGGGTCTATTCCTAATGATTTCAAATGATTTTCGCTATTATATAATTGAACTTCATTTACTAAATCTGTTATACCCTGATCCCTAACTATTGATTCTGGAATATCAGCAATTTCATTTTTATCAGCTAAATCTTCTCCTACTAATTTACCGATTACTACACTAGCATCAGCTTTAGCTCTTCTATCAAATACACTTAATTTATTTAATAAGCTTTCATTTTCTTTTACATCCTTTGTAGCTAGAAAATCTACTTTTTTATCTACTACTTCATAGGTATCTCCTTTATCTTGGAGCTTTATTTCTACTTTTCCTAGTTTTCTACCATTATTTGCTGGCTGTATTAAAACAGCATTACCTACTGTTTCATGTTTATCTGCTTCATGACTATGTCCCATTATAACTAGATCTACATCTGGATTCTTTTCAACCAATTCTTTTGCAGAATCTCCATTTCCATATTCCCCATCAAAACCCATATGAGCTGTAACAACATAAACATCAGCCCCTCCAGCTGCCTTTATTTCCTCGATAACCTTAGCTGTTTCTTCAACTGGATTAGTAGGGTTGTATCCAACTAAATTAGGTCCATCCCATTTAGTAATATGTGGTGTAACAAGACCAATTGTAGCAACCTTTATGCCATTAGGTAATACTTCTAAATTATATGCATCAAATACTCTATTCCCATCCTTATAAAGGTTAGCACATAATACAGTTATTCCTGATTCTTTAGCCTGATTTGTTATTTGAAATAATTTATCCATTCCAAAATTAAACTCATGGTTACCCAAATTAAAGGAATTATACCCTATTTCCCCCATGGCTAATATCATTGGATTTTTTTCGTCTTCTAGGAATAAATGATTGTAGTTTCCTTGAATTGTATCTCCATTGTCAACAACTATAGTATTTTCATTACTTTTTCTTTCCTCTTCCACTAAGGTTGCTATTTGTGTTAATCCCCCATCGGACTTTGTAGCCCTAGCATAATCATAAGGTAAAAATCTTCCATGCAAATCTGTTGTTGCTAGGATTTGAATGGTTTTTGTTTGAAGTTCTTCCGCCAATGCCTTCATCGAATTTACAGGTACTATAGTTCCTATAAAAGTAATAGCTGCTAATGAAGCAATCATTTTTTTGAGATTTTTTCTAATCCCCATAATTCCCCTCCTAAATTTATATTTATGTTATTAATATAATAACCATAAAAATAACTTCTTAAGTAAAGGGATATTTTCATATCTGTGCTTACTTAAGATGTCTTCATTTGCAATAAAGAGCTTATGTTTTTATAAATTTAGTCTTATGTGAATTACTTTTTAATCTCCGTACCTATATATTTTATCTTTTTCCAGTGTCAAAAGGCTGTCCTTCAGCCTTTGGTGCACGAGAAGATTTAGAGAAGAATACTAAAGCTATTAAAGTAACAATGTATGGGAAAGTTTTTAATAATATACCAGGTATTTGTGATAAAGC